>DATNGI010000124.1:0-40852 GCA_035605955.1 Rhizomicrobium sp. | reverse complement strand
TGTAGCGGATAGCCACCGCCATTTTCCGCCGCCGGAAATCCGCGAAACGTCTTGAGGTCGAAGATCGAGCCTTCCTGATTGGCGAAGCCGATATCGGCGCCTTGGAACAGCGCCTTCAGCTTGGCGAAGTCCGGATCGGTGGGCAGCGGATGATAAGGCCCGATCATATCGCCCGCGGCCGCGAAAGTGAAACCGTCGGGCACGCTTTCGGCGGCCCAGGCCGCACCGGCGGAGAGCGAAAACAGCAGGATCGCGGCTGGAATGATACGGTTCATGACGCCCCCAATATCTCGATCTTTTTACCCCGCCTGCAGCAGGATTGCACCGGCCGCGATCACCAGGGCGGCCATGACGCGGCGCACCGTCATTTTCTCGCCCAGGAAGCTCGTGGCGAGGCCCGTGCCGAACAACACGCTGGTCTCGCGCAAGGCGGCAAGCTGGGCGGTGGCGCCAAAGCGGAAGGCCAGCATGGCGGAGCCATAAGTGACGACGGAAAGCGCGGCGGTCAAAAGCCCCAGCTTCCATTGCCGCCGCGCCCCCCGGATCACGGCGGCGCCCCGGATGCCCGGCGCCGTGGTGATGACCGACAGCCCGTGCATGACGAAGAACCACAACACATAGGAATAGGGATCGGCCACACGGCGCACCCCGCTGGCGTCGATCAAAGTATAGGCGCCGATGGTGAGGCCGGTGGCCAACGCGAAGCCGATGCCTTTGAGCGCACCCTCGGTGGCGCGATGCGACAGGCCGATGGTGACGACCCCGCCACAGACCAAGAGAATGCCCACAAGTTGGATCGCGGGCGGATGCTCATGCAGAAACAGGATCGCGCCCAGCGCCGTGAACAGCGGCCCCGTCCCCCGCGCCACCGGATAGACGGCAGAAAAAGCGGCGCTTTCATAGGACAGCACCAGCAGCAATTCGTAGAAAGCATGAACGAAAGCGGTGCCCGCCAGAAACCACCAGGCGCCCGCCGGCAGGGGCACGAAAAACAGCGCCGGCGCCACCAGAGCTGCGGAGAACACGCCCACCAGAAGCCGCATGGCGTATTTGTCTTCCGCCCGCTTGGTCAGGACATTGACCACGGCATGGACAAGTGCCGACAGAAGAATGAGGAAAAGCGCCAAACTCATGGCCGCACGCCAAGAGCATGCCGCTCGTTTTCGCTGTCAGGAATCGCCCCCCGCATGGGGCGCGATATTATCGCGATCGGTCCCGCCCGCGACGGGATTTATCGAGAGCGTCAGTTCTTGGGGCGATTGCGCACAAAGCGGCGCAGGAATTGGCCGATCTCGGTCTTGAAATCGGTGGGCTTGCCGGCGCGATCGTCATTGGCCGCGGCCAGCACCAGATCGTCGCCCGAGAGGCTGTAGATGGCCGGAAAAATCCGGCCCTTGTCGAGGCCCGCTTCACGCACCAGCACCGCCTGGCGCGGAATGGTGGTGGCGTCGAGCCGGATCGTGCCTTTGACCAAGACCGTGCCGTCCGGCCGGACGACGGAATATTCCGAGCCATTGAATCTGGTGACCGCGTCTGAGAATTCGTCGGGAGCGCAGCTCGCGCCATTGGCTTCATGGGCGACCTGTTGCCAGGTGCCTTGCAGGAGCGCGAGGTCCCGTTCGGTGTTGTTCGGCTTCATGACTCGACACGCCGTTGCTGAATTCCGGCGGGCAGTCTGCACAATTCAAGGGCACGTGGAACGCTACTTTTTGACGCTTACCGCGAAGCAAGGTTTACGGCGGAAACGGCAGCGTAATTACGCCATCCAAAATGTAATATTCTGTCACGCCAACATCGCGCTAACATCGCGCGATACAGAAAAAGCGAGCAAAAGCGGCATGAGGCGTAAAATTAGCGTGACGGTTCTTGTCTGCGCGGCAGGGCTTGAGGCTTTGTCAGGTTCCTTGGCCTGGGGCGCTGACGCTGCCTGCTTTACCGCGGCAAAGACGTATCGCGTTCATGCCCTGCGTGGTGGCGACGACAAGCGCGATGGCTGGGCGGTGAAGGGCGGCGCCTTCAGCGAATGCGTTCATCGCGCGGAAACGGCGGACAAACAGCTGAGGTCGCGCTATCCCGACACCATCTATCAGCTTTCGCTCGCGGCAACGGCGGGTTGCCATGGATGTTGAAGCAAACTCCGGCTTTCTTCCCCCGTGCTGCAAAGCCGCTTGCGGGGGAAGATGTCTTCCGAGGGTTTATCCCGAGGAAGACAGATGGGGGAACTAACGAACACCACCAACGCCGGGCCAGATCAGGACCCGTAACGTTTGCATGATGATCAGCAGATCGAAGAAGAAGCCCGACTTCTTCACATAATAGAGATCGTAGCTGAGTTTGGAGCGCGCATCGTCCAACGAAGCGCCATAGGGATAATTGATCTGCGCCCAGCCGGTCAGGCCCGAACGCACGGCATGGCGCTCGCGATAAAGCGGCAGCTGCACCGCCAGGTCCTCTATGAATTCCGGCCGCTCGGGCCTAGGCCCCACCAGCGACATGTCGCCCTTGAGCACATTGATCAGCTGCGGCAACTCGTCGATGCGGCTGCGCCGGAGGAAACGGCCGACGCGGGTGACGCGGGCATCGCCCGCCGCCGCCCATGTCGCGCCCGTCTTCTCGGAATCCGTGCGCATGGTACGCAGCTTGAGAATCCGGAATTCGCGGCCGCCCAAAGTGACCCGGTTCTGGGCATAGAAGATGGGACCGCGATCTTCCAGCCACACCGCCGCCATGGCGGGGAGCAGCAGCACCAGGGAGAGCGTCAGGATCACGAGGCTGACCAGGATATCGGCCAGCCGCTTCAACCCCCGCCCCAAAGGTCCCACCGCGAAGCCTTCGGAATAAAGCACCCAGTCCACATCCAGGCGCTTGATGTCGATGCGGCCGGCCTCCTTCTCCAGGAAGCTCATATATTGCCACACCGGATAACCGGCAGTGCGGCAGCTGATCAGCGAGTCCAACGTCATGCCGCGCCGCTCGTCCGGCGCCACCACGATCTCGTCGGCAAAGACGCGCTGAGCGATGTCCAGGATATTGTCGGAGATGGTGACGACATGGTTGGCGGGATCATCGAGAAGGCGGGTGTCGATAGGCCCGAACTGGTCCTGATGCACGAAGGTGACGTCATATTGCAAATGACGCCCCTGGCTTTTGAGCACCCAGAGCAGGTCGAAAGCGCGCTTGCCCGCGCCGATCACCAGAAGATGAGGGCGAAACAGCGCGTTGCGCCGCACGAGCGGGAAGGAGAAACGGGCCAGAAGCGCGGAGCCCGTGAAGCAAAACAGGGCCAATATGGCCACCCTCATGCCGGACGTTTCACCCAGCAACGCCGACAGGATCATCGCTGCGGCGACAGAGAGCGCGATCGAGAGCGGCGCGCGGCGATTGGCCCGTTCGGTATCGGCGACGATGTCGCGGCGATAGAAACCCAGCGCGTAGAGAAAAAGAAGGTCCAGGAGCGCGAAGCCCGCAACGTCGAGCGGGCGCGCGGAATAATGGAAGACGTGCAACGCCAGGGGCCAGGACAGCGCCACGATCAAGGCGTCGATCAGGAACAGCACCGTGCCGGCGGTCATGGAGTTCAAGCGCCCCTGAAAACGATCCGGCCCATGCCGCCGCCGACCGCGATCCGAAATGGAAGATCGCGTTAAATTCTAAGGAAGGCGGGTAAAGCAGGGGTAAAGACGGGCCGGTTTTGTGCCCCTCTTTTGTGAATTTCAACGCAAGAAGCAGAGTGTTTCGCCCTTCCCTTCCACCTCACATGCGTCGGCGAACCGCATGGAGAGGAATATGACGAAGGGTTGGATTGCCGCTGCTTTGCTATGGTCGGCGGCGGTGATGACGGGCATGGGTGCGAGCGGCGCACGGGCGGACGGAGCACGGCAGTCGCTGGACGACGCCTGGTGGACCGGGCCGTTGCTGGCCAATTCGGCGCACACTTTGCCGCAAGGCCATGCCCTGATCGAATCCTATGTCTATGACGTGATCTCGGACAAAACAAACGGCGTCACTTCCCTCTCCTATCTGCTCTATGGCGCGACCGACCGGCTGACCGTGGGTCTGGTGCCGACGGCCGGTTACACCAGCGTGCGGGACGGCGCCGACAGTGCGGGTCCGCATTGGGGCGATACTGAAGTACGGGCGCAATTCCGCCTCACTGCGCTCGATGCGGAAAAAGGCATACCCGATCTCGCCATCGCCCTGATCGAGACCGTGCCGACGGGCAAGCATGATCGTCTTGTCCGCGGCAGCGACGGTTTCGGCGGTGGCGCCTATGGCACGGCGGTGGCGCTTTATTCTCAGATGGTGTGGTGGATGCCCAATGGCCGCATCCTGCGCACCCGGCTGGACCTGCAAGGCGGTGTGTGGCAGCGCGCGCCGATCTCAGGCGTCAGCGTCTATGGCACGGGAGCCGGTTTCGAAGGCCATGCCTTGCCCGGCAATCGCTATTCCATCGATGCGGCCCTGGAATACAGCGTGACCCGCAATTGGGTGGTGGCGATGGATGCGATCTACAGCCATGGCAGCCAAACCATCGCGCGCGGATGGGACGCCGCCGGGCCCCTGACACTCAACTCCGGCACCAGCGACGGTTTCGGTTTCGCGCCGGCGCTGGAATACAATGTGTCGTCGAATTTGGGCTTTCTGGCGGGACTACGCGCGCTGACGGGCGGGCACAACAGCACGCCGTCGCTGACGCCGGCCATTGCGATCAATTATGTGATGTAGGGTTTTTGAATGGTCGCGCGATCGGGCGGCGTTGGCAGCGCCGGTGTACCCACGCTACATGTTCGATACGCCGACGCTATCGAACTCTTGATCGCGCTCCAAAAAAATCCGCCCATTCCCAGGGGACCAGGAATGGGCGGTACTTCTAAATGCCGTTCAGGCCGATTTAGAAGTTGAAGATCAAACGACCGTAATAGTAACCGCCATTGGGATCCCAAGCCGTGCCGAGGAAATTGTTCTGCACACTGCCATTGCCGGCCGGGACGGAGACGCCGGTGGTGGAGTTGTTGCAATTGGTGAAGCCCGGACCGCAAGCGAAGCCCTGGCGATCGGGATGGAGATTAAAGATGTTGTTGGCGCCGAGCGCGAATTGCAGGCCCTCGGTGAGATTATAGCGGCCTTCCAGGTCGGTGAGAATCACGCCTGCCTGGTTCTGCGGAATAATCAGGCCGCCATTGTTGGGCGTCGTCGTGGTGTGACGCGGGCCCCAATACGTCTCACGTAAGGTGACCCCAAGGTCGTCCAGCGACCAGTTGGCGGTGAGGCCGATCTTGATCGTCTGCGCGCTGTGGACGAAGTTGAACAGTGTGTCGGCGCGGAAGAAGGTCGCGGACGGATTGGATGCTGTCAGTACCGCCGGCGGCGGCAACACGCTCGAGATATAGGTTCCGTTGTAGTTGCCTGCCAAGGTCCAGTCCACTAGACCGTAATCGCCGAAATCGGTGGGATAATTGACCGTGACGTCGACGCCCTGGGTGATGGTGGCGATGCCGTTCAAGAAGGCGGTGACGCCGACCTGCGTAGCGGTTGGATCAAGCGTTTGACCAAAGAGCGCGATCGCCGAGTTGACCAGCGGTGTATTGATGGCGCCGCCGGCGCTGGTGACCGTGGCCGAGGTCGTGACACGGTGGCCGATAGCGATATTGTAGAAATCCACCGACACGTTCATGTCGGCCAGCGGATGCGCCACAAAGCCGATGCTGGAGCTGGTGGAGATTTCGGGCTTCAACCCGCCCAAGCCCAGCAACTGTGCCGCCGCCGAGTCGGCAGGCAACTGCAAGGTTGCCGATGTTGGCGACACGTTCACCGCGGTATAGAATTCTTCCGCCAAGGTCGGCGCGCGGAAGCCGGTCGCTACGGTGCCACGAATACCGAAAGCCGGGCTGAAGTCGTAACGCGCCGTGATCTTGCCGATCTGGGTGTCGCCGAAATCGGTGTAATGCTCGGCGCGGCCAGCGATGTCGAGTTGCAACTCTTCGATCGGCGCGATGGCGAAGTCGACATAGGCCGCGTAATTCTTGCGGCTGTGGGCGCCCGAGGCGCTGGGTGTGAAACCCGGGAAGGATTGCGGGCCTTCCTTGTAGTAGGAGAGCGGCTCGCCGGGGCTGATGCCGTAAAGGTCTTCACGCGCTTCCGCGCCGATCGCCACCGTCAGCGGCGAGGCCATGCCGACATTGAACTGATGCGTGGCGTCGATGGTGCCGGTCAACTGGCTGGCGGTGAAGGCGCCGTCATAGAAATTGGTCGGCGAGGTGTGGGTATCGATGAACAAGGAACGAACTGCTGAATTCCAGGTGTAGATCTTGTCGATGTCCTTGCCGTAGCCGACATCCACGTCCACATCCCAGCCCATCACATTGAAGCGGGTGCCGACATTGTATTGGTAATCATCTTCCTTCAGCACTTCCATGGGACGAAAGCCGGTGGGCCACATCACAAGTTCTGGCGCGGTGCCCAGCAGCGGTTCGCCCGTGGCGGACGGCAACAGCGCGCCATTGTTCACATTGATCAACGTGGCGCTGAAGAGGTTGCCGGCGTTACCGGACGAGATGATCTGGCCCTTGCTGTTCAAGCCGGCGCCGGGCTGGCCGGGCGCGGCAATCGAACCAGCGATGAGGAAGGTACCGGCCGCGCTGGCCACGGGATGCAGGCCGTCGGCGGTGCTGGAACCGACTGCATAGCCGTTGCGATTGGTGAGGCTCCAAGGCTGATTGGATCCGATGGTGGCGATCACCTGGTTGGGCAACCGGTCATTTTCCATCGACTGGCCGAATTTATGACCGATCGTGGCGGTGGTGTAGACTGAGAAATTATCGCTGAAATCATAGCCCGCATTGACCAGCCCCATGGTGAGCTGCTGCTCGGGCCGGCCATCGATCGCGTTGGCGCGCGGATAACCGATCACGAAGGGCAGGAACGTGTTGGGAATCGAATTGCCCGTGGGAGCCGCGAGAACCGCAACACCGTTGGCGCCCACGCTGGCGACGGTCGGTTGCGGCACCACCGCGCCCTGGGCCGTCAGATAGCGGGCATCCGCGCCACCATACTGGGTGAAATTGTTATATTGCTTTTCGATCGTGAAATTGACGAAGCCTTTGTCGAACAGCGGCAGGCCCATATTGTAGGAGACATCGTAGCGCTCGCCATTCTTGCCGGCGCTGCGACCGCCGCGATTGTAATAATCGCCGGCACTGACCTGGAATTGGCCGCCCGAAGATTTCTTCTTGAGGATGATATTGACGACGCCGACCACCGCGTCGGTGCCATATTGCGCGGCCGCGCCGTCCAGCAGCACTTCGACGTGATCGATGGCGGCTTGCGGAATGAGCGACAAGTCGGCCGAAGAACTGCCACCCGCGAAGTCGCCGCCGCCGACATGCAAATTGCCGGTATAGTGACGGCGATGGCCGTTCACCAACACCAGCGTGTCGTTGGGCGAGAGGCCGCGCAGCGCCGCCGACAAAGTCAGGTTGGCGGTATCACCGCCGAATTGCTGGGCCGTGAAGGACGGGACCGTCTGGCCCAGGGCGTCGCGCAAATCGGGCGAGCCGGTGCCGTGGGTCAAGGCGTCGGTGCCCAGAACGGTGATGGGCGCGGCGCTGTCCGCAGCCGTCATGCCCTGCACGCGCGTGCCCGTCACGATCACGGTTTCGTTGCCGCTGCTGTTCTGCGCCAGTGCGGGCCCCGCCCACAAAAGCGAAACAAGTGACGATCCCAGAAGGAGTGATTGTTTGGCTTTCAGCCCGGACAGCGTGTGCATGGTTCCCCCGTGTTTGCCGTTTTGGTGATGCGGCACGCCTCTCCGCGCGCCGTATTCGCTTTGATGGAGTTGTCTCGAACTCCCCCTGTTTCGCAGCCTGCACGCCCGGCTTTTCGCGCCCGGATTCCGTGGCGGTCACGTGACAAATCACAAACTTTGCGACAGTTTTGGGGATCTATGCGACGTAAGTAAATTATATTTTAGATTCTGGAGTTTACGCCGGAAGCATTACTCCCATGACGTGATGTAGAGAAAACCTTCCCAACGGGGCGGCTACGCATAATGCTTACATGTCTACGGCTAGTCCCATGTGTCGATATTCGCCTTATGGCAGCGGCCCAATTTGAGGCACCCCTACCATCGAGCCGACACTTGCATGACGATTTCGAAGGCCGCAAAAAGCAGAGATAGGAATAGTATCCGCAGGGTTGCAACCGGTGGTTTAGCTGCCGGTTCGCACCACATGCGCCGTTGAGAACCCGGCTTTCTGTCAAATGAAGTGGTTCAGGCCTTGCGCCAGGCCGAACACGACCAGGGCGAATATCACCGCACCCACCAGGCCCAGCGCAGCGCCCACAAGAATGGCGGCGCCGTCATGCTCGATCAGCCCCAAACCGATCACCATCAAGGCCAGCGCCGGAACCATGTGACCAAAAGGAATGGGGAGCGCCGAGAGGATGGAAAGAATAAGCGCGACGACGCCGATAATGCGCTCTCCCACGGGGCTTGAGACTATTGTCAGGCGGGGCCTCAGCAGAGGCTCGACCCGTGCCAGCACCGAAGCCAGTTTGGGCGCGAAGGATTTCAGCGTCGACGCCGCCATGCTGCGGCGGGCGAGCGATCCGGGCAGCACCAATTGCCGCCAGCCCAGCACCAGATGCGCGGCCAACAGGATCATAGGAATGCCTGTGATGACATTGCCGAAGGGCACGGTGGAGGGAAAAATATTGGGCACCGCGAAAATGGCCATCAACACGCCCAGACCGCGATCGCCCAGGCCGCGGTCGATTTCCGCCAGGCTCACACGCTCGGTGTCGAGATTTTCCGCAAAGGCGCGCAGCAATTGCGAGGTCCGGTCCGGCCGCTTCTGATCCTGGCTCTGGCCCTCCCCCGCTTCGGCGTCCGGCGTCATCGCATCAGATGCCTTTGCATCAGCTGTCTTTGCGTCAAACTGGCAGACCCAGATAACGCCACAGCTTCTCGATCTGAATGAGATCGAGTTCGACACGGGTCTCGATCTCTTCGATCAGGCCGGGCGACTGGCCTTGGCTTTTGCGATCATGCGTGGCGCGCACCATATGCTCGAGCGTTCCGGTGACAGGCGTCTCGTCCGTCTTTCCCGTCTTGAGCCGCCATCCTGGCGATCCCAGACGCCCGGTCAGATCCTCATTCTTGTCCTGGTTGGTCATCTCAGCTCCCTGGCGCCGTCTCCTTATATGGGTGGCGGCCTAACGTTTTTCCTAGCGACCGGAAAAGTGGCTAACGTTGCCACGCTGACGCTACCAACTCCGCGGGATCGCGCGACAATCCATAAGCGAGATAAGTTCCACGGTCCATCGCCGGTTGTCGCCTAAGTCGTTGTTTTTTCTGGTCCCGTGCCGATCGGTGCGAAGATGAACCAAAAGCCGGGTTTTGCATTGAATCCAGGTACGGGGAGCTTGGAGTCCCTATGTCCATGACCTATCACGATAAAGTTTTTGTGGCGCCGCTGGTAAGGCGGGCAAAGCCCGAGCCCGACCGGACCGACGAGTTCGGCATAGGCCGTTCGCCTCGCTTTGTTCCTGGTTGGTGGCTGGCGGCCACGGGCCTGTTTTATGTCGCCGTGGCGCTGGTCTGCGTTTTCTTCCTGACCTGATCTATTCCTGACTAATTGGCCCCATCGATTGCAAGTTCCGCGCGAACTTCCGACGCCGACCAGGGCGAACAACGGGGCCGCGCCAAATCATCAAGCTCATCGATCTCCGGCAGAAGCGCCGCCAATTTCTGGCGGTCATGGCCCGCGGCGCGGATATGGGCCGCCAACCGCGCTTCCATCTCGCTCAGCGCATGACCGGTCAGTGCGGCGCCACAGACCGAGACCTGGCCGGTTCTCTCATTCAGCCGCCAAAGCGCATCGTCGCTGGCGCCGCGCACCATGCGGAATGTGTGACGCGCCGGACGTTCGGCCAGAAGCGCCAGGCCCGCGCCGATGAAAAGCGCAAGCAGGCACACTGCCAATCCCGCCAGAAGACGCAAGGCAAAGTTCCTCTATCTCCGTCCCGAAAAGGAACGATAGAGGAAGCAATCGGTGCCCGGATAGGAGATTCCGCCTTCAGCCGCCGGCTTCGGGGGAACGCAACGCGTCGGCGGCGCGGGCATGAAGCTGGGCCAGGGCCCGTTCCCGGTCATTCGCCTTGGCGATCTGTTTTTCGTTCTCGCGCAACCGTTCGTCCAGCACCCGGGCGGCTTCGGCCTGTGCATCCAGCTTGCCGGTGAGATCACCCAGATTGGCGCCCAGCGTGTCGGTGCGCGCCGCCATGCGGAAGCCGCGTTCGCGCAGCTCGGCGATGGATTTGTCGGCCTCGTCCAAGGCCGCGATCACACTGCGCACCTGGTTGGGCATCTCGCCCAAGGCTACCAGACCGGTCTTGAGGCTGGTGACATCGCCCGTGAGTTCCTGCTGGCGGTGGCCCAGGGCTTCCAGGCGCGCACCGGCGCGGGCGTTGCGGTCCTTGATCTCGGTGATCGACTTTTCCGCATTCGCAAGCGCGGCTTCGATACCACGCAGAAGATTGGGCATGTCGGACAGCGCGGTGAGGCCGGCTTTCACCTGTGTTAGGTCGCCGGACATTTGGTCCTGGCGGCTGTCCACGGCGTCCAGCCGCGACGCGGAACGAGCCTGACGCTCGCGCAGTTCGGCGATGGAATTGTCGGCTGCGTCCAGCGACGCGGCGAGGCCGCGGATCTGATTGGGCGTATCGGACAGCGCGGAAAGGCCGGTCTTGACCGTGGACAATTCGCCCAGAACTTCGTCCTGGCGGCTCGCCTGGGATTCGATGCGCGTGGCGGAGCGGTCGTGGCGGTCCTTGAGTTCCGCGATGGCCTTGTCGGCTTGGTCGAGTGAGACTTGAAGCGTGCGGATCAGGTTGGGCGTATCGGAAAGCGAGGAGAGGCCCGCCTGCGCCGCCCGCATCTCGCCCGCAAATTCCTCCTGCGTCTTGTTCAGGGTTTCAATGCGGCCTTGGGCGCGGGTCTGGCGATCCTTCATCTCGGCTAGCGCCGCCTCCGCCGCTTCGATGCTCACCTGATGGCTGCG
Organism: Rhizomicrobium sp.; assembly: GCA_035605955.1. GTDB lineage: Bacteria > Pseudomonadota > Alphaproteobacteria > Micropepsales > Micropepsaceae > Rhizomicrobium. Next base: position 29,792 of record DATNGI010000124.1, on the reverse strand, counting down.
CAGCTGGGTGGGCGTGTCGGCCAGCGCGATGACGCCCGCTTTGACCACGCCAAGCTCGCTGGCGAATTCGTTCTGACAGCTGTCCAGGCTTTCGATGCGGTTTTGGGCCCGCATGCTCTTGTCCTTGAGCTCGCCGATGGCGGCTTCCTGGGCGTTGAGCGAAACCTGATGCGCGCGCAGGGCATTGGGCGTGTCGGCCAGGGCCAAGAGCCCCGCCTTGGCGACGCCCATGTCGGTGGAAAGCTCTTCCACGCTTGAGTCGAGATTGTCGATGCGCAAGCCGGCGCGCGACTGACGGTCCTTGAGCTCGCCGATGAATTTGCCGTGCTGTTCCAGCAGCGTCTGTTGATTGGCGACCTGCTCGGATTTTTCGGAGAGGTCGGTGATGGTGGCGCGCAGGCTGCCGGCGGTTTCTTCCAGCTTGCCGTCGATGGTTTCGATGCGGGCGGCGGAGCGAAGCTGGCGATCCTTGAGATCGGCCAGCGTCTTGCCCTGATCGTCCAGCAGCAGCGTGTGCTGATCGACGGTGACCGACTTTTCTTCCAGCGCGGTCTTGGTGCGGTTGAGGCCGGCCGACACTTCCTCGTGGCGGACATCCATCGAATCCATGCGCATGGCGGCGCGGGTCTGGCGGTCCTTGAGTTCGGTAATGGCCTTTTCGGTGAGATCGATGGCGGCGCGGTGGAAATTCAGCGCCGCGCCATGCTCGCCGATATCGGTGCGCGCCAGCTTGACTTCGCCCGCCAGTGTGTCGTGGCGGACATCCATCGCATCCATGCGCATGCCGGCGCGGGTGTTGCGCTCGCGGAGTTCCACGAACGTCCTGTCGGCATCGTCCAACCGGGCCTGATGGGTGATGGTGGCGCCGGTGGCCTTCTCCAGCTCGGCCTTGATGGCGCGCTGTTCGGCGGCGAAATTTTCCTGGGTTTTGTCGTGGTGATCGAGGCGCAGGCTGCTACGGGTCTGGCGGTCCTTGAGTTCGGCGACGGCCTTGTCGGTGTCGATCTGGATCGAGGCTTGAGCCTTGACGTTATCACCCAATTCCTTGACGTCGGTCTGCATCACGCGGACCATGCTCGCCACGTCTTCATGCTGGCCGATCAAAGTGTCGATACGGGCGGCGGCCCCGGTCTGGCGATCCTTCAGTTCGGCGGCGGTGCGGTCCACCGATTCCTGCATCTGCTTGAGGCCGGCGCGCTGCAGCGACGCATTTTCCTCGACATCGGCCCGGGTGAGGCGGACTTCGCCCACCAATTCGTCATGGCGCACGACAAAGGCTTCCAGCCGCATGGCGGTGCGGGTCTGGCGATCCTTGAGATCGGCCATCAGCGTTTCGGATTGTTCCAGCACGGCCTGGTGCGCCTGGACGGTGGCCGCGGTCTCATGCAGTTCGACCAACTCGCCTTTGACCACCTTGAACTCGCGGGCGAGGTCGTCGGTGAAGGTCTGAAGGACTTCGTGCTGCTCGTTGAATTTGGCGTCGTAAGCCTGCAGCACATGGATGTCGTGAGCGGCGGTGCCGAGCCGACGGTGCACTTCCTCGGTGCCAGCTTCCAGCGTGGTGAGACGGTCCACCGTCTGGGCATTGCCGGTCTGGATTTCGGTGATGGTTTTTTCCGCCGCTTCCAGGCGCGAACGCTGGCCGCGCAGAAGCGCGGCGGTGGCGTTGCCCAGATCTTCCTTCATGATCACCATGGCGCGCGACATTTCCTGGTCGCGGGTGTCCAGCGCCTGAAGGCGGGTGTTCTGGTCGGCAAGCGCCGCCTTGGTAACGTCCAGAATCTCGTTCGACATGGTGACGAGATTGCGCGACAGCTCGTCGGCGCGGAGATTGGTGGCGGCGAGGTTGGTTTCCAGCGCCCTGAGGCTATGCTTGATCTCGCTCAACACCAGCTCATTGCCGCGCTGGGTGGCGTCGGCCTGGGCCTGGATATTGTCGATGCGGTCGCGTAGCGAGGAATCCAGGCCGCGCAGGGCCTCCTGGATTTCCGTCAGCATCCTTTCACTGCCCGACTGGTTGGCGTCGCCTTGCGCCTGCATCTTCTCGGCACGCTCGCGGGCGCTGTCGATCTGGGCCTGCAGCGCATCGGTCAGCGACGTGAAAGTCTCTTCGCTGGTCTTGGCGTTGCGGTCGGTTTCCTGCGCCAGCCCCGCCACGGCCTCGCAGATCTCGCGCATGGCGTCGCGCAGATCCATCATCTCGGCGCTTTCCAGGCGCTCAAGACGGGTGTTCAGGTCATGGAAAGCGGCGGTCTGCTGCTGGATGGCGGCGTCGAAGCTGGAATGGAAGATCTTGGGCGGCATGTCGGCGCCGAACGCGGTTTCGATCTTCTCGCGCATGCCGAGTACGTCGCCGCCGCCATTGGCCAGCACGCCTTTGGGCGGCTCGCGATTCTCGGCAAGCGCATTCCGATCGACAGCTGCCCCGCTCATGCTTCGGCCCCGATGATTTGTCGGTAAGAAGTGTGGGCAAATGTGGTTAACTCGGAATTACCAAGCCCGATCAACTGCATAAGTGCCTGATAATATTCGTTAAAATCTGGGCATTTTCTGCCTAGTGGAGGCACTTTTGGCGGGAAAAGTGAATGTCCGCTTGGGTTTCAGGGTTTTCCGGCAGCGGGTTAGGCGTTCCGGCGGGCCGCGATCAGGCCCACGCCAAGCCCCGCCATCAGCACGCCCGAGCCTTGGCGCACGCGGCGGAAGAGACCGGGCCGGGTGGCGAGCTTTCGATGCAGCCGCGCCGCGCCCATCACCGCGATCAGATCGGCGCCGGTGTTGAGCAGCACCGAGATCACGCCCAGAACCAGAAACTGCATCGCCACATGGCCGTTGGCGGTGACGATGAATTGGGGAATGAAGGCCAAGAAAAACGCCGCCGTCTTGGGATTGGTGGCTTCCACCACCACACCTTGGCGCAAGGCGCGCCACAATCCCTGACGTGACGGCGTCGGCATTTCCAATGTTTCGCGCGAGGCGGCACGGAACGTCTGGATGCCCAGATAAATCAGATAAATCCCGCCCACGAATTTCAATACCGAGAAAGCGGTGGCCGACGCCATCACCAGCGCCGAGACGCCGATCACGCATGCTGTCACATGCACAAAGCCGCCCAGCATGGTGCCGAAGGAAGACGCCAGACCGTCGGCTTTTCCTGCCGCCCAGGTGCGCCCCACGACATAGAACATGCCAGGCCCAGGTGTGACGGCGAGCAGCAACGCGGCGGCGATGAAGAGAAAGAGGTGGGGCACAGTGTGGATCCTTCGAAGCGGCGCGATTTTGCCCTTTGCGCCTCCTGGCCGTCCAAAAAAATTTGGCCAGTGCTCTTGTTGTAGAAGTTTCTAGATATATCTAGACTGTGCCACAACAAAGGAGTTATTTCACATGTGGAATCACAGAAATCACGAAGAATCAAATACTTACCGGCATTGCGGGCCGCGCGGACGCTTTCGCGGCTGGAGTGGACATGGCCGCCATGGCTTTGGCGCGGGCGGCGACGGTTTTGGCGGCTTCAGCCGCAGGCGCGGGCTTTATGACTCGGAAGAACTGCGCCTGGTCCTGCTCTCGCTGATCGCAGAGCAGCCCCGTCATGGCTATGACCTGATCCGCGAAATCGAAGAGCGTACGGGCGGCCAATATGCGCCCAGCCCGGGCGTGATCTATCCCACCCTTACCATGCTGCAGGATATGGGCCTGATCGTGGAGGAAAACGCGGCGGGCACGCGCAAAGTCTATGCCGCAACCGAAGACGGCAAGGCGCATCTCGCTCAGAACAAGGACGAAGTGGCGGCGCTGATGGCGCGCATCACCGAACTCAAGAAGGCGCAGAAAGGCGATCACGCTCCGGTGCGGCGCGCCATGCGCAATTTGTTCGCGGCCTTGTCCGAGAAGCTCCACAGCAGCGACGACGACGAGATTATGCACAAGATCGCCGCGATGCTCGATGAAGTGACCCAGAAGATCGAGCGTAGCTGATTATTTTGATGGTCGCGCGGCCGGACGCAAAACCGGTTCCCACTTTTGCTGGCCGCGCTCCTGACCTCACCCTTCGACCAGCTCAGGGTGAGGATTCTCTTTTATCCCTCATGCTGAGCCTCACCCCGAGCTTGTCGAGGGGCGAAACATGAGGTCATTTTTGGTCGCTCGGCCGGACGGAAAACCGCAAATACACTTTTCCTGGCCGCGCTCCTATTTGATTGTAACCAGCGAGACTTCCGGCGGCACCATGAAGCGCACCGGAAGCCCGCTGGTGCCGATGCCGGGGCTGACGAAAAGCGTCTTGCCGTTCTCGCGGATCACGCCAATGGCGTAGCGCTGGCCATAATCGGATTGGTGTGCCACCGCGATGCGGCCCAGGATGGGCAGCCAGACCTGGCCGCCATGGGTGTGGCCCGCGATGGTCAGCGCGCAAGTGTTTGGCAAATCGGGAAACACGTCGGGTGAATGGGTGAAGCAAAGCGCTTGCGCGTCCTTGGGCACCCCAGCCATCGCCTGCTTCACATTCGAGCCGCCGCTATAATGATCGCCGATCCCGATCAGGGTGAGGACATCGCCGCCGCGCTTGAACTGCACGGGCGCATTCTCCAGCACCGGAATGCCGCCTTGCTCGAAGGCGCGGGCGATATGGGGCGCACCCTCCCAGCGATCGTGATTGCCCATCACGGCATAAACGCCAAGCGGCGCCTTCAATCCCTTCAGATGCGCCACGATGGTTTCGACCGGCATATGGCGGCCGCCCACCACATCCTCGATCACATAATCGCCGGTCAGAAGAATGAGGTCGGGATGCGCATCGTTGGCGAGCGCAACCACCTGGTCGATCTTGTCGGTGCCGATATAGGGCGCGCCGCCATGCAGATCGCTGATCACCGCGATCTTGAGACCCTTGAGCTTGGGCGCCTCCAGGGTCACGTCGTAACGGGCAAGGCGCAAGGACGACGGCTCGAGCCAGAAGGCGTCCAGCGCCAGGCCCAGGCCGAACAGAAAAATCAGGGTGAAGAGGATGGGCCGGCGCATGGCTCGGACTTAATATGAAAAGGCTGAACAACCAATAAGTGGGGATTTCATGAAGGCGCCGAAATATCAGCGCATGGAGGCGTTGGAAGCAGCCATCCAGGCGGCAGGGCATGAGCTGGCCGATCCTATCGACGGGCTGGAAGTGACCCGCGACGGCATCGTGGCCTGGGCCGGCGGCCGCGCCGTCCTGATGTCATGCGGCTGGAAGCAGAGCTACGGCGATGCCGGCGCGCCACAGCTCGGCGGCGGGGACTGGGCGGTGGAGTATGTCAGGGATTGTTCCGTCCCATGGGCGGCACAGCGGGGATAAGAGGCTGGTGGCCCTGGCGCCGACGTCGCTGTCTGGCGGGTGGCTTCTGGGCGTTCCTTTGCCGATTATCATCCTGGTTGGTTGATCACCGGCCACGCCTGCATCGCCGCTAAGGCTTCGCGCGGAAAGCAGGCGGCCCCGGTCGGTTCCGGGGCCGTCTTGCTTTCAGTTGGGCGGCGGTGCCAATGAGGATGGTTCGCCGCGCGTTTCGCCGCCGGCAACGCCGCGCGCGACAGCGATCGGCTCTTGGCGGCTTCTGGGCAGCGAGCCGGGATGGCGGTCGCGCACATAGGCGATCAGTTTCTCACGCAGGAACGCGCCAAGATCGGACGATCTGCCGGAATCGCCCGCGCTCATCAGCACCCGCACTTTCATGGCGGTCTCGGTGGCGTCCACCACTTGCAGCTTGAACACCTGCCCATCCCAGAGATTGGAGCTTTTCACGATGCGCTCCGCTTCGGCGCGCAGATCTTCGACATCGATGGTGTAATCGAAAAAGAACATCACCGAGCCCAGGATGGAGGCGGTGGAACGGGTCCAGTTCACAAAAGGATTGGTGAAGATATAGGACAAGGGCACGATCTGGCGGCGCCAGTCCCACAGCCGGACCACAATATAGACCGAGCCGATCTCCTCCACGAAGCCGAACTCGTTGTTGATCACCACCGCATCGCCCAGGCGCAAGGGCTGGGTGAAGGCGAGCTGCAGCCCCGCGATCAGATTCTCGAACAGCGGTCGCGCCGCCAGCCCGGCGACGATGCCCGCCACGCCCGCCGAGGCGAACAGCGACACGCCATATTGGCGCACGGAATCGAAGCTCATCAGTGCAAAGCCGGCGGTGAAGAGCGCGATCATCACATTGATCGCCTGGCGCACGATGCGCATCTGGGTGAGTGCCCTGCGCGCCATCAGATTGTCGGCGACTTCGACGTTGAAGCCATAGACATAACGATCGATGCCGATATTGGCGATCACGCCGATGATCCAGCCGGTCTGCACCACCGCCAAGGCGAGAAAGACCTTGCGCACCTCGTCGCGCACATCATGCGGCAGGTTGAGGAACGGCAAGGTTAGGGACAGCGCGAACAGGACCAGCATGAAGCGCATCAGGCCCCGCGTCTTGTCCCAGGACTTGCGGGCGAAAGGATGCCAGCTCGCCGGCCGCTTTTTCAGAAACCGCGTGACGGCGCCTTGCAGCGCCAGGCCTGCCGCCACGATGCCGACAAAGGCGGCGATGCCGAACGCCCAGTCGGGAATCCAGGGCAGGAAGCCCGCGATCTGTTGCAGATATTCGCGCAAACTATGACGCATGGGGTGAAACGTCCGCGAGGGATAAGATTTCCACCGCCAAAACCGGGGCGGCTCCGGGCGAGAATAAAGCCAAAAAGAAAGCCCGCCAATTGCGGGCTTTCTGTGGCAATTATCGGTAAAGATCAACGCGCCTCTTCGGCGTCCCGGGCCACTTCGCGATCCTCCGCCGCGCGGTCCTGCGCCGCATCGCGGTCGGCCATGGCGCTGTCGGCCTTGGCCTGGGCGTTCGCCGCGTCGAGTTTGTTCTGATAGTAACTCTGCTTCGCCGCATCGGCGGTCGCCGTCGCGCTGTCCACATTGGGATTGGCGGCGGGCGGCGTCACGGCGACGTCGCTGCTGGTGCCGGAGTCCGGATAGGCGGTCGATTGGGCGAAGGCCGGTGTCGCGGCGATCATCGCCACGGCAGCAATTGTGATGAGTCTCATGTCGATCTCCTCAGCGATGTTGCTGGAGAGAAAACTGTGACGCGCGCGGGAGGTTGCTTCGGTTCCGCACGGAACCGGCGTGGAACCGTTACGGTCTGTTCATGGCGCTATTTCGGCGGCGCGGGCATCGGCGCGGTGGTGAGATTGGGCCCTTGCGCACTCGCGCTGCCCGCGAACGCCACCGGGCTTTCATAGCCGTCCGCTGACAGCGACGAGACGCCGAACAGCCAATCGTCGATATTCACACGGGCGAGCTTGATGGAATTGGCGCCCGGCTCCGCCGTCCAGCTGTGGGTCCAATTGGGATCAAGACTATCCCGCCACCAGGCGCGATAGCCGGTGGCGCCAGCCACCGGCTTCCAGGAAAGCGTGGTGTCGTAGGTCACCGCGCCCGCGATGCCGACCTCCGGTGGGGCCGGCGCCAGCGCGAGCGCAGCCAGCGTCACCACATTGGCCCGCGTCACTCGAGCCAAATAGGCGAAATCCACGCCCGACAACACATCGCCATAGGTGATGCCATTTTCCACCCGCACATTTTGATGCTCGCGCGTGTAATCCTCCTTGGAAGCCGTGACGCGGACGGCAGGATAGCCCGCTTGCAGCACCGGGTTCTGATCGCCGCCCCGGCCATAACGGTCGGTGCGGTAAATCATGCGGACATGAAAGTCCGGGACATAGCGCTCAACCAGGTTGGTCATGAAACGCGCCAGGTTGCGCGACGGGCTGTCGATCTCCCCGCCATTGTAGCGGATGGCTTTTGCTTCCGCATCCGTCTCCAGGTCACGCGTGCCTTCGGAATAGAGACGCACGTGGGTGGGGTCGCTGGTGCCGTCGCCGCCCTGCGGGCTACCCACAATGTCGTTGTTCAAATCGGCTTCCAGATTCCAGTGATGGTCGCGGGCGTAATGCGCCAGCACCGTGCCGCCATAAAGCCCCTGCTCTTCGCCGGTCAGCACGGCATAGACGATGGTGGCGGGAAATTTATGGGTGGACAGCACGCGCGCCGCCTCGATCACCGCCGAAGTGCCCGAACCGTCGTCATTGGCGCCCGGCGCGTCATGCACGGCGTCCATGATATCCGTGTTGCGACTGTCCAGATGCCCGGCAACGACGACGACGCGGTCGGGGTCGCTGGTGCCGCGCTGAATCGCCAGCACGTCCATGAAGGCAGTGGAATTGGGCACGCGGCTACCGGTGAAATTCTCCGATGGCGTCTGGATATCCAGGCAGCGACCGCAATCGGAACTGATGCGGGCAAAACGCGCCCTCACCCATTCCTGGGCTGCGACGATGCCGCGGGTGGGGGAGATGTTGCCGGAAAGCGCGTGACGGGTGCCGAATCCCACCAGGGTCGTGTCGGTGGCGCGCAATTGGTCCTGGCTGACGGCATTGGCGAGATCGTGCAGCAACCGGTGGCCGGCGCCCTCTTGGGCTGTGGCGGCGGCGCGCGGCGGCGCTTTCTGCTCTGCCGTTGCGGGCACGGCCAGAAGCGTTGCCAACAGACAGGCGATCTTGAGCGCGCTCTTCATTCCGGGCCCCATTTGCGGTGCGTCAGGATAAGCGCTGCATCGCGCGTCGTATAGTCCTGGTCCACTCAGCGTCCGCCATCCCGCAGCAGCAGCCGCGCCCAGGCATCTCCCAGCCAGTGCGCGAATTCCTCCGCCGTCCAGCCGCGCTGCGCCACCAGCAGCAAGAAATATTCCGGCGCATTCATGCTCCAAATGATGTCGGCGATTTGTGACAAAGAGAGATCGCGCCGCGTCTGATTCGTTGCCACCAGATCCTGCGCCAGAAGACCCATGTTCGCGGCCCGGCGGCGGGATATCTCCTGCCACAAAGCTTTCAAGTCCGGCTCCTGCGCGGCGGCGGCCTGGAGCACCGAAAAGATGGGCGCTAGCCGCGGCTGGATGGCGCCGAGCGCCATGGCATAGATCCTAAGCTTGGCTGCCGCATCGGGTTCGGCGCGGATGGCGCGCACATAATCACGCTGTTCGGCTGGCACCGCTTCGTCCTGGCCGGAAATCGCGCTCTCGACCAGAAGCCGCATCAGCGCCGGCTTCTTTCCGGCCACGGCATAGACGGTGTCGAGCGCTATGCCGGCGTCTCGCGCAATCGCGGGCATGGTGGCGCCGGCATAGCCTTGCTTCAGGAAAACGCGCCGCGCCGCTTCCAAGATCGCGTGCCGCGTTGCTTCGGCCGCCACCTTGCGGCCGCTGGAATCATAGGAGCGTTTCTTCGACCGCTTGGCCATGCGCGCTTGACTCATATTAATCCGATGTATATTCGGACAAATATATTCATTCAATTTGAGAAAGGCAATCCCATGATTTTGTTCGCTCTGGCGGCTCGTTTCGCCAATCTGCTGTTGGCCGCGCTGGTGACCGGCGCCATGTTCGGTCTCTGGCTGGCTTTCAATCCCAGAAGCGGTCTCGACGGCTCCGGCTATATTGTCATTCACCAGCAAAGCGTCCGCGGCATGAACACAGCGATGCCGATCCTGGGCCTGGTCACGATCGTGACGACCATCGCTGTGGCGTATCTGACGCGCGACGACAAGACCCGGTTTGTCATGCTGATCATGGCGGCCGTCGCCTTCGTGGCGACCGGCCTAATCACCCGTTTCATCAATCAGCCGATCAATGCCACCATCATGGGCTGGTCGCCTACTTCGCCGCCGGCGCAATGGTCGGCGCTGCGCGATGTCTGGTGGCGCTGGCATATGCTGCGCATCGTTTGTGGCACGGTGGGAATGTCGCTGCTGATCCTGGCTGAACTTACGCGGGACCGGAGCGTCTAGGCGCGCGCGACCGCCTGTTCGCTCAACACGATCATGGCGCGGCTGTCGCGGGCAAATCCGAGCGCGGCGAAGGCGGGCTCCTGTTTCAAGGTCAGGAAGCCCGCCAGGCCCGCTGCGCCGGTGGGCGTGGTGGCAATGCCTTCTTCCGATTGCAGCAGCGCCACCACGACATAGGCGCCGCGGCCGCGCCCTGATCGGGGGCACCGGCAAAGGGATTAAGAAAAACCCGGCTCACCCCGTTCAGGCCATCGCCGCCGGGTTGAACTCAAAGAATTCCGGCGCCACCACATCGGCCTGACGCAGATAGATGTCGATATTGCCGATATGGAAGGCGCGATGGGCATAGGCCGCCCACAGGAAACCCATCACCGACCAGCTGCGGCCCACCCACACGACCTTCTTCTCCAATTGTTCTTGGGTGAGGGTGGCGAAGGACGCCAGGATTTTCTTCTGCGTGCGATGCGCGATCTCCTGAAAATCGCCCTTCTCGAACTCCTCCTGCAGCGCCGAATATTGCGGGATGGGCATCACCGCGCCATCGGCCACGCTGGGTGGGCCCAGTGATCCTCGCCCACCACGATATGGGCAATCAAGCCTTTGATCGTTACCCGCGAGACGCGGTCGCCGAAGCGCATGGCGCTGGTCTGGATCGGCACCCAATCGAGCTTGTCCTTGGGCGTCTTGGCGATCCAGGCGTCGGTGTGATCCACCATGCGCTGAAACAGCGTCAGAAACCGTTCATGTTCCGCATTGGCCGCCATAGAGCCGCTCCGCCTTTATCGTTTCATTATGACGCCGAAAGTCCCAGCCGCGCCAGCACCCGGTGCCGGGCCAGGACCCGGTCGCGGTCGGTGACATATATAAGAGAGCCGATGCGGCGGATCAGGGCGTCTTCCTCGGGGTCCAGCACGCCATCGGCATAAGCGACCTCCCACAGCATCTCGATCAGCTCGATACGCCCGGCCGGGTCCATCCCTTCGGCGACGGCGCGGGTGTAGGGGTGGAGTTGAACGATGTCGGCATTGGCCTTTTCTGTCGCCGCGATCAGTTCATGGCTCTCGGCTTCCGACAAATGAAAGCGAGACCGCAAAAGCTTCACCATTACCGCGCGTTCTTCGGGGCTGAAACTGTCGTCGCGATGGGCGGCCTCCAGCAACAACACGGCCACGGCTTCGCGCAGATCGGCGGGGCCTGTCTTGAGCGGCTCCTGCCCCTTCAAAATGGCCATCAACTGCTGAAACACATGCGCCTCGATTGTGGGAATGGCGCGACCATAAGGCAGGAGGCGCCGGGCAATCCAGCCCTTGGTGGCGATTGTGGGCGACGCTGCGATCGCGTTAGGCTTCGTTGTGGCCCGGGGACAGGTGCGAAGATGGCTGAGAATGAACCGGTGGGGCCTGATCTTGCGGCGGGAATTGCCGCCTCCGATCTCAGGGACGGCGCGATGCTGCAGGGCTATGTCGGCGGCGAGCCAGTGCTGCTGGCCCGCCAGGGGGCCGCACTTTACGCCGTGGATGCGCTCTGCACCCATTATCATGGCGCGCTGGCGGACGGGTTTTTGACCGAGGGCACGGTGCGTTGCCCCTTGCATCATGCCTGCTTCGACCTCGCCACCGGTGAGGCCCTGCGCGCGCCTGCCATCGATCCTCTTTCCTGCTGGCCGGTGGAACAGCGCGATGGCAAGATTTTCGTGGGCGCGAAGCGACTGGCGCGCGCCGCCAAACCAAAAAGGACATCCCGGCAGCCGGACAAGATTGTGATCCTGGGCGGCGGCGCGGCCGGTTTCGCGGCGGCGGAGAAGCTACGCCGCGACGGCTATGACAAGAGCCTTGTGATGGTGAGTGCGGACGAAGCCCGGCCCATCGACCGGCCCAATCTCTCCAAGGATTATCTGGCGGGCAACGCGCCGGAAGAATGGATGCCGCTGCGTCCCGACGAATTCTATGACGACAACGGCATCGCGTTGAAGCTGAACGCGGAAGCGGTTGCGCTCGACCGCGCCAAGAAGGAAGTGCGCTTCGCGGATGGCTCCAGCCTCGCCTATGACAAGCTGCTGCTGGCGACCGGCGCCGAGCCCGTCAAGCTCACCTTGCCCGGCGCCGATGGGGCGCGGGTAAGGACGCTGCGGACGCTGGCGGATTGCCGCGCCATCATCAGCGGGCTGGGCGGCGTCAAGCGTGTGGCGGTGGTGGGCGCAAGCTTCATCGGCCTGGAAGTGGCGGCGTCGTTGCGCGCCCGCAATATCGAGGTCCATGTCATCGCGCCCGAGAAAATTCCCATGGCCAAGGTGCTGGGGCCGGAGCTGGGCAGCTTCATCCGCGCGTTGCACGAGGAGCATGGCGTGATCTTCCATCTGGGCGACACCGCCGCCGCGATGGATGGTACGCGCCTCTCCTTGCAAAGCGGCGCAAGCCTCGATGCCGATCTGGTGATCGCGGGCATCGGCGTCAGACCGCGGCTGACGCTGGCGGAGAAGGCGGGACTGGCGTTGGATCGCGGTGTGAAAGTGAATGAATTTCTGGAAACCAGCTATCCCGACATTCTGGCGGCGGGCGACATTGCGCGCTGGCCCGATCCGCGCACCGGCGACGGCATAAGGGTGGAGCATTGGGTACTGGCGATGCGCCAGGGTCAGCATGCGGCGGCGACCATGCTGGGCGAACGCGCGCCTTTCACGGCGGTGCCGTTCTTCTGGAGCCAGCATTACGACATGGCGGTGAATTATGCCGGTCATGCCGAAAGCTGGGACGCGGTCGAGATCGAAGGCGAGATCGCCAAACGCGATTGTCTTGTGCGCTACAAGCGCGGCGGCAAGGTCATGGCCGCCGCCTCCATCGGTCGCGACCGGGACAATCTCGAAGCCGAGCTCCGGATGGAACGCGCGTTGGCCTAGCGCCCCGTATAGGCGATACGCCAAATGCGCCCTTTGTTGGACTCGGAAACATAGAGCGCGCCGTCCGGTCCCACCGCGATGCCCACGGGCCGATAACGCGCCCGCTTGACATTCTTCTCCTCGCGGGTGGGTCCGGCAAAGCCATCGGCGAAGACCATCGGCATCTGCGCCACGCCATCCTTGCCGAAGGGCACGAACATCACATTGAAGCCATCATCATGGCCGACTGGATCGGCGTTGCCCGCGCCATGAAAGGGAATGAAGGCGCCGCCACGGAATTCCATGGGGAATTGCTTGGCATTGTAGAAAACCACATCTTGGGGGGCGACATGGGCGGGAAAGGCTACCACTGGCACGGCATATTTGGGATCGGTGACTGGCGTCTTGCCGTCGCCGCCATATTCGGGTGCATCCAGCCTGATCTTCAGCGCGGAATCATAATGCGTATAGGGCCAGCCCATGTCGGTGCCCTTCTCCACCCTGAACATCTCGTCAGCGACATGCGCGCCGGCTTCCGGCGAAATGATTTCGGGATAGGCTTTTTCCGCCTGGTCGCGGCCATACAGCACCGCATAAAGCGCGCCATGCGCGAAGGCCAGCGCATTGGTATCGCGAATGCCGGTGGCATAATGCTCGCCCCCGAGCCAGCTCTGGCCGGGCTTCGTGGCATCGAAGCGCCACACGCCCGCGCGCGTCTCCAGCACCGGACAAGGCCGGGGACCCACGGTCTTCACGTTGCGCGGCGTGCCGGGCGGGGCGCAGACATTGCCGATGCCGCCCGCGGCGATGAAAAGATTGTTCTTATCGTCGAAAGCAATGGCTGCGCGGCCGGGCACATTGCTGACGATCGTCTCGGGCGCGGCCGAGGGCGCCAGCTCGCTGCCTTTGAATTTGAAGCGATAGAGCGTGTCGGCGGATGTGGTGTAAAGCGCACCCTTGTAGAAGGCGATGCCGGTGCCATTATCGATGTCGCTGAAATGCACGGTCTTGTCGGCGACATGCTTGGCGTCCAGATGCAGCGCGATGATGCCGACATTGGGAGCGTCCTTCGATTGACGCTCGGTGGAAATGTAAAGCCGGCTGGCGTCGCGGAAGGCCATGTGGCGCACAGATTCGCCCAGGCCCTCGGCCACCACCGTGGCATGAAAACCCGGCGGCAATTTCAGATCGTCTGTCTCCGCCGCGTTGGCGGTCGCGGCAGCTAGCACCGGCGAAATCCCAGCGGCAAGCAGGACGGCAAGGATTTTCATCACCATGTTCCCCCTCATTCTCCAAAGGGGATTTAATCGGAAGCCGTTCCGTCTGCCCAGCCCTGTTCTGCTGCCTTTTCCGAAGCCGGTCGACCTATTGGATGGGCGCGGCCGACCGGAGATCGATGCAAAAGCGCGCCAGAAAACCGGCGCGGCCAGCCCGGGTGATCTCCAGCGCCCGGGTGCTGGCGCGGCGCCGGACCCAGCCCAGAGTCAGCAAACGCTCACACAGAAGCGCGCCCGCCCGGCCCGCGATGTGGGGCCGCCGTTCACTCCAATCCAGGCAGGGGCGGCAGAAGATGCGCCGCGTGGGGCGGCAATCCGCCAAAGTGACGCCGAAGCCCGCCAGAAAATCGAAGCCCGACGCTGTGAGTTCGCCGCCATCGGGCAGGAAGGCGACATGGCCCTCGCCCGTCAGCCGGTCGGCCAGCGCCACGCCCAGGCGCCCCGCGATATGATCGTAGCAAGTGCGGGCAAGCCGCATCTCGTCCTCGATGCGGGTGGGGCGCAACGGCCGCGGTGCGCCTGCGCTTTGGGCGCCGGCCACCGCCATGATCCCTTCCAGCATCTGACCCACCAGGGGCGTGGCTAGGCGATAATAGCGATGGCGGCCCTGCCGCTCCATCGCCAGAAGCTCGGCCACGGCAAGCTTGCCGAGATGGCCGCTGGCGGTCTGGGGCGAGACGCCTGCGACAGTAGCGAGTTCGGTGGCGGTGAGCGCGCGCCCGTCCATCAAGGCCGCCAGCATGTTGGTGCGCGCGGGATCGCCGATCAGGGCGGCCACTTCCGCGATTCGGGAATTGAGTGAAGCCATGGCGCGATCCTGGCACAGGCGGGTGCGCGAACAATTCGGCCCTGGCCGAAGCGATGGAGACGGGGCTGCGCCTATGGTCGCGCCCGCAATCGGAGAAAAGACCATGAAGAAACCGGCAAATCGCAGGACAGCGCTCGCCTTGCTTGGCGCGGGCCTCACCCTGGCCAGCTTGGCTGAAGCCAAACCCATCAAGGAGAAGAACATGAGCAATGCGGATCAAGTGAATAAAATCGTCAGGGACGGCGGACTGCTGGTGGTGGCGGAATGGGAAGTGAAGGACGGTCAAGCCGAGCGCGTAGCCGAGATCCTTGGCCGCTATCAACCGCTGGCGCAGCGGAGCGAAGGCGTGAAACTGTTCCTGATCGCGCGGGGCAAAGAAAATCCCGGGCAATTCCTGTTCTATGAATTGTTCGAGAACGAGGCCGCTTTCGCTGCACATGCCGAAAGCGAGCCGTTCAAGACCCTAATCGCGGGCGAAGCGCTAGCTTTGTTGGCCAAGCGAGTCCGCGCGCAATATTCGCTTATTTGACCCGTCCGGAGCGACCAAGCCTCAACAAGCGCTAGAGCGTCTTGGCTGCGAATTTCTTCCCCCCGCGCGGCGAAGCCGTTGGCGGGGAAGATACCCACATGGCGGACAGATGGGGGCAGAAAAAGCTACGACCAGCGTAGAAGCAGCCGGCCCAGTGTTGCGCCCAAAAGCACGGTCAAGAGAATCCCGGCGCTGTACCAGATCGCGATGAAGGTGGGCGTACTCTCGGTGCAATGAAGCGCATAGATGGTGGCGGCTGCGCTGCCCGCGAGCAAGCCCGCGGCGGCGCCCGCTTCCGTCAGCCGGGTGGGCGCCAATCGCCGAAGCGCCCAGAACAGGCCCGCGAACAAAGGCAGTGCCAGGCCGGCGATCAGGATCGAGCAGACGCGGGCGGAATGCCCCATGATCAACGCATGCCGCGTGGCCGCGTCGGCTGGCATCATCTCGTTCGCCGCCATCACCACCATCACCAACACCGGCACGGCCAGAAGCCAGCCGTAGCGGCCGATATGAGCGTCGGGGCGCGCCAACCTGTCCACCAGCAGAAGGCCGAATGCCGCGACCACAAAAGTGTAGACGAATTTCAGCCGGAAGGCTTCGCCGCCCATCGCCTCCGGCAGATCGGGGCGAATGCCGATGGTGGCGGTCATCACAAGCGCCGATACCACAGCGCCTCCGACCAGGCCCAGCGCCAGCACGCGCAAAACCGGCAACGGCGGCACAGGCTCCAGCGCACCGCTCAGTCGATCGATCAGATCATCCGTCCGCATTGCCGTCTCTCAAAGTTTCGCCCATGGCCTTCACCGCGCGATGCACCGTGACCTTGACCGCGACTTCCGAAAGTCCCGTTCGCGCCGCCGTGTCGGCGATGGATTCGCCGTCGAGCTTCACGGCCTGCACCAGCTTTCGCTTGGCTTCCGGCAGGCGCGCCAGCAACTTCGTCACGTCGCGCTTCACACCCGCTTCCTCGGTGTGATCGGCGGCGAACAATTCGCCAGCCGCATCCAGGGGCACGGTCGGGGTGCGCCGTTCGCGGCGATAGACATCGATCAGCTTGTAGCGGGCGATGCCATAAACCCAGGCCGTGAAAGGCCGCTCCGGATCGTAGGTGCCGCGCTTGGTATGGATGGCAATCAACGTCTCTTGCACCACATCCTCGGCCGCGTCCACGCCCAGGCGGCGCGCATAATAGCCGCGCAGATGCCGCGTCAGCTCCGCCAATAGCATGCGGTAGCGCGACGCGTCGCCCCGGAGCGAAGCCAGCATCCATTCGCGGTACTGCGCCTCCTGTGGAATCACGGCCTCTCCCGGCTAATTCGCGCCCCGGTACGGAAGGTTACGGAAATAAATCCCGTAACCGGACCGGCATCTTGACGGACTGAAGCGTACCAAAACCAAGGAGAGCATGAAATGAACAAATTCCTCATTGCCGCCGTCGCCCTGACGCTGGCCACCCCCGCCCTGGCGCAAGGCATGGCGGCGCAGGACAAAATGGCGGGCCCTTCCGCCATGGCCCATGACGGCATGGCGAATGACAGCATGAAGATGGACCATAAGAAGACGGCCAAGAAGACCGCGATGAAGCATGACGCCATGAGCGGCGGCATGGCCCATGACGGGATGTCGGGGCCCGCCGCTTCGGGCGGAATGGGCGGCAGCATGAGCGGACCGAGCCACTAGAGTATTTTCGGAACCCGCTTGAGAAAGCGCCGTCCCTGCCCCCCACGGACGGCGCTTTCACTTTAATAGAGATCGCAAGCTTCAGTCGCGGGCCGCGGCCAGGATGGGGCCGCCGGGCGTCTTCTGCACCAGGATGGCGGTGCGCAGCACGGCATCCGATGCGGGCGGCAAAATAAAGGTCGTGGGCTTGCCGGTCCAATGGCCCAGCACCAGCAACTCCTTCACCACATTGCGATGCGGCAAAGTGCGCCCGCCATTCTCGCCACGCTGAACCGGCACCTGCACCAGGCGAGGATCGAAACGCACCAACAAGATTTCCGCCACGCCGTCGCCCGAACCAACGGTGACGGCGCCGCGATCCAGCCGAATGTCCGGGCCGGCGGCCGTCCGCTCGCGCTCGATCAGTGCCTCCAGCTCGCCCCGATCCTGCCCCACCACATCGGCGCGGCCATTCACCACCACTTCCGGCGTGAACACCTGGGTGCGATGAAAGGCATGCGCATAGTCCCATTGCCGATCGGTGTAGCGCGGTGAAGCGAACGTGTCTTTCCAGCCCAGCTGATCCCAATAGGTCACACCGAAGCTGAGTGCGAGAATATCGGGGCGATCGGCCAGCGCCATCACATTGGCGTTGGCGGGCGGGCAACTGGAACAGCCCTGGCTCTGGAACAATTCCACCACCGTCAGCGGCGCATTGGCGGCGGCGGGAGGCGCGCCGGTCATGCCAAGCGCGGCAGCCAGCATCAGGGTGCCGCGGATCTTCATGGCGAGGCCGCGATCTTGTCCAACGTCTCTACGACCAGGGTCGCTGGCGGGCGTTTGGTATAGGTATCTTCGTAAAGTTTGGCCTTGACCACGCCATCGCGGTCCAAGACGAAGATGATGGGTTGCGGCACGCCATAGGCGCGGCTGCCTTTCTTGTATTGCGGGTCGCGCAGCTTGTAGCGGTCGATGATCTCGGACTTCGGGTCGCTGAGCAGGGTGTAATGAATACCGCGCTTGGCGATGAAATCCGCGTCCACGGAAGGCGGTTCATAGGAAATGCCGGCCAACCGATAGCCGCGCTTCTCGAAGGCGGCGAGACCGCCATTCAAATCCATCAGCTGCAGCTGGCAATAGGGGCACCAGGCGGCGGAGCGGAAGAAGAACAACACCACGCCCTTCTCGCCCATCAACGATGACAGCGATCGCGGCGCGCCATGCTCGTCTTGCGGCATGCCGATGGATGGCACCTTGCTGCCCAAAGCCGGACCCAGATCATAAGCTGGGTTGGCGAATACGGGTTGTGCCAAGCCAAGGCAGAGGAACAAGGCGGCAATGGATTTGCGCATGATGTGGGCTCTCAATGAAATGCGAAGTCAATTCGCGGATCAGCGAAAACAGTTACCGGCGCCGGTTAGATGCCGCCATACCAGGTGTAACCCTGGTCTTCCCAATAGCCGCCCTTGCCGCCGCCGATGCCCGCCAGCGAGTCCGTCAGCACGATGCGCTCCAGATATTTCGGCTGCTTGTAGCCCAGCTGGCGCTCGGCCCTGAGACGGACGGGCGCGCCATGGGCGACATCGAGCGGCGCGCCATTCAGACGATGGGCGAGAATGGTTTGGGGGTGAGCGGCTTCGCTGAGCGCCAGGCTTTCATAATATTTGTGATCGGGATCGCCCTCGGCCGTCATGGGATCGGCGCAATAAAAGACCGCGTAGCGCGCGTTCGCTTTCGGCCGCGCCGCCGCCAGGATCAACGACAATTGCGGGCCGGTCCATTCCCCGATCGCGCTCCATCCCTCCACGCAATCATGCCGCGTGATCTGGGTGCGCTGGGGCAGCTTGCGGATATCGTCCATGGTGAGCGACACGGGCCGTTCCACCAGGCCCGACACGGTGACGCGCCAAAGGCGGAAGCCGGCGGCGGCGTGCGCCTTATATTCCAGCGTGCCGGGATCGAGCGTACCGTTGGCGCGGAACATGGGCGCAATGTCGGTTTTGGCATATTCGGGCGCCAGTGTGTGTGGGCCGGCGAAGAGATGCTGGGCGGCGCGGGTGAGATTCTCCACTTCGCCCAGAATGCCCGTGAACCAAGGCTTCTGGGAAAGATCGTAGCAGCCGGACAGGAGCAGCGTGCCCAAGCCTGCCAGGCCGCGGCCGAGGAATTGGCGCCTCTTCAATAAAAGAGAGCCCGTCATGGCCGACGCTCCTGACCTTGGATGGCATACCAGCCGGTGATCATGGAGCGGAGATTGTTCCAGGTACCCGACAGCACCACCATCGCAATGTGAATGATGAAGAAACCCAGAAAGGAAAAGGCGCAGAGAAAATGAACGGTGCGCGCGCTTTGGCGGCCACCGAACAGGATCGGCAATAACGGGAATGCCGAATCCATGGTCGGCGACATGGTAAGGCCGGTCAGCACGATCAGCGGCCCCAGGACGAAGATCACCACGCTGTAGGCGAGCTTCTGAAGCCCGTTATAACGGCGTGCCGTCTCGCCATGGGGAAAACGGAGCCGAACATGCTCCAGGATCTCACGGCCCAGATGGGCGATATCGGCGCGGGTCGGGATCAGGTCCTTCAGGAAATGCCGGCTGCGAAATCCCAGCACGAAGAAGACAAAGGCGTTGATCACCAGGATCCAGGCGAAGGCAAAATGCCATTGCCGTGCCAGGGCCAGCCAGTTGGGGCCGGGCAAGGTCGCCCAGGCGGGAAAGCCGCGAGAAATGAGGTCGCCACCATAGCGAGACGCGCCCAGCACGCCCGTGGTGTCGAATTCCTTGCCGCCGATCTCCGTGACGCCGCGCGTCACCTGGCCGAACTCATCCTGATAGGCGCCTAGCATCAGCGCCGGATGGTCGAAATTGGAGCCGTTGCCCCAATAGAGTGCCGGATGGGCGTTGAAGATGTTGAGGCCGCTCATCAACAGCACCAGCAAACACAGCGCATTGATCCAGTGCCCGGCGCGCACGAAAGCCTTATG
This sequence comes from Rhizomicrobium sp., assembly GCA_035605955.1. Lineage (GTDB taxonomy): Bacteria > Pseudomonadota > Alphaproteobacteria > Micropepsales > Micropepsaceae > Rhizomicrobium. The sequence continues at coordinate 9,803 of DATNGI010000124.1, read as the reverse complement.
GCGGTAGACGTAATAATGCGGCCCGGCCGGAGCCAAGCCCAGCGCCGCGCGCAGGCGGGCGGTAAGGTTTCGCGGCGAGACCGCCTGGTCCGCGATAGTCATGGATAGCCTTCGAATTCAAATCGCCAGTCAATTCGCGACTTTCTGAATTCGGTTACCCGCCCGGGGATGGAAAGCTAGAGGCTCGCCAATTCCGTCAATTTGAGGTTCTTGAGCGGCAGCGAGCGGATGCGCTTACCCGAAGCCGCAAAGATGGCGTTGGCGATGGCCGCCGCGATAGGCGCGGTCGAGCATTCGCCGACCCCGCCCCATTTGGGCTTGCCTTTCTCGTCCTTGCCGCCGGTTAGCGCCAAGGCCGTCACCGTCGCCGGCGCGTCAGGCATCCTGACCATGCGGTAATCGTTGAAATTACCCTGTACCGCCGCGCCGTCCTTGATGGTGATCTCGCCATAGAGCATCGCGGTCATGCCGAAGATCACGCCGCCTTCGATCTGGGCATCCACCAGATTGGGATTGACCACATGATAGGCATCGGTGACGGCATAGACGCGATCCACCTTGACCTCGCCATTGGACTGGATGGTGACCTCCGCCACCTGGCCGCCCAGCGCTTCGTGATTATCGACCAGGGAAATGCCGCGTCCCCGTCCCGGGGCAAGCGGCTTGTGCCAATTGCTGATCTCTTCCAATTTTTTCAGCACCGCCAGCGAATCCACCCGATCGGTCAGCGAGCGGCGGAATTCCAGCGGGTCCTTGCCCGCGGCATGGGCCAGTTCGTCGATGAAGCTTTCCATATAGAAGCAATTCTGCGAGCCGCCCACCGAGCGCCAATAGCCCACCGGCACATGGGTGTCCTTGAGCATCTGGCCCGTGTACCAGTTGGGAATCTTGTTGTAGGGCACCGACGGCCCGATGCCTTCCAGCGCCGTGAAATCGATGCCGTCGGGCACTTTGCGCCCGGTGGAACGCGCGATGGAGCCGCAGGCGCTTTGAATATAGAGCGCTTCCAGCTTGCCGTCGGCGGTCAGCGCTCCTTTCATGCGGATGGCCGATTGCGGCCGGTAGCGGTCGGCATGCATGTCCTGCTCGCGCGACCACAGAAGCTGCAACGGCACAGTGATGTTGCCCGCTTTCGCCACGCGAATGGCGTGGCGCAATTCGTCGCCGAACGTGCGCCGGCCAAAGCCGCCGCCCAGATAGGTCTGATGAAAATAGATCTGCTCGGGCTTCAGCCCGGTTTCCTCCGCCGCCATCTTGGCGTTGGAGAAAGCCGATTGCGAACCCATCCAGATGTCCATCCGGCCCTTCTGCAGATGCACCGTGGCATTGCAGGGCTCCATCGTGGCATGGGCGAGAAGCGGGGTTTCATATTCCGCCGTGACCACATGGGCGCTTTTGGCGATCACGCCTTTGGCGTCACCGTCATTCCGGGCCGCGACCAGGGGGCCGTCCAGCGCATCGCGATAATCCTGCGCGAAGCGAATGCTGTCGGTGCGGGCGTCCTTGCCGCCGTCCCATTTCACTTTCAATTTTTTCAAGGCTTCATTGGCGCGCCAGTAATTGTCGGCCACCACCGCCACGGCATCGTCCAGCTTGACCACCTGTTTGACGCCGCGCGCGTTTCGGATCGCGCTATCGTCCACCGACACAAGTTTGCCGCCGAACACGGGGCAACTCATGATCGAAGCGTAAAGCTGACCCGCTTCCCGCGTGTCGATGCCGAACTTGGCGCTGCCATCGGATTTGGCGGCGGAGTCCAAGCGCGGCTGGCGGGTGCCGGCGAATTTGAATTCTTCCGGCGTCTTGATCGCGGGCTCTTGCGCCAGCTTGATCTTGGCGGCGTCGGTCACCAATTCACCAAAGCGCAAGCTGCGCCCGCTGGCCTGGTGCATCACTTTGCTTTTGGCCGCCACGCATTCCGATGTCGCAACATTCCATCTCTGTGCCGCGGCGGCGATCAGCCGCGCCCGCGCCGAAGCGCCCGCCTGCTGCACATAGGGCCAGGTGGTGCGGATGCCCCGGCTGCCCGCCGTCATCTGGTCGCCATAAATGCCGTTCTCGCGAATGTTGCGATTAACCGAGCTGAATTCGACTTTCACCTTGCTCCAGTCGCATTCCAGCTCTTCCGCCAAAAGCATAGGCAGGCCGGTGCCGGTGCCTTGCCCCATCTCGGCCATCGGACAGCGCAAAGTGACGGTGTCGTCGGGCTCGATCACCACCCAGGCATTGACTTCGCGGGGATCGGCGGCGTCACCGGCAAAGGCGGGATTTTTGTAAGCGGGCGCTGCGAACGCGGGAAAGCCCGGCATGAAAAGGCCCAGCGCCAGGCCGCCCGAAGCCGTGGCGGCGCTGACGACGAAATCGCGACGGGAAAGTTTTTTCATTTTCGCCATGGCGTCACACCTTTCCCGCGGCGCGCTTGATGGCGCGGCGGATGCGCACATACGTCCCGCAACGGCAGATATTGCCCGCCATGGCCGCGTCAATGTCGGATTCGTCGGGATTGGACGTGCGGTTCAACAGCGCCACCGCCGACATGATCTGGCCGGACTGGCAATAGCCGCATTGCGGCACGTCTTCCGCCACCCAGGCCTGCTGCACCTTGGTCAGATTGCCGTTCTCGGCCAGGCCTTCGATGGTGACGATATTCTTGTCTTGAGCGCTTCCCACCGGCAGCGAGCAGGAACGCACCGCCTTGCCGTCCATCAAGACGGTGCAGGCGCCGCATTGCGCGATGCCGCAGCCATATTTGGTGCCGGTGAGACCGATCTCGTTTCGGATCGCCCAGAGGAGCGGCATGTCCGCTTCCACATCCAGACTGTGCTGTTGGCCGTTGATCTTGAGCGTGACCATGGAACCTCCGCTGCAGCGCGGCAGAGCATAACATAGAAGCGCGTTCACCATATCCGCGACGCAAAAAGTGAGGTGGCTCGCGCGTTATATCACTTCGAATATCGCGCTATACCATTTGCACAATAATAACCGCCGGTTATGCTTTCGCGGAACCACTGGCGGGGGCTGGCGTGGGACGGGGTTGGAAATTCTTTCTCTTGGGCTGGGTGCTGGTCTTCGCCGGTTCTTATCTGGCGCATCGAATCCAAACCATGGACGGCATCCAGATTCAGGATGTGCGCTTCACCGGCACCAACGGCGTGCCGATGAGCGGGCTGCTTTATATTCCGCAGGGCGCGACAGCGGCGCATCCCGCGCCGGGCATCCTGGCCATTCACGGCTACATCAATTCACGCGAGACCCAGGACGGTTTCGCCATCGCCTTCGCCCGCTCCGGTTATGTGGTGCTGGCAATCGACCAGACCGGTCACGGTTATAGCGGCGCCACGGTGGCGGCAAACGGCTATGGCGGGCCGGACGGTCTCAAATATCTGCGCACGCTCGATATCGTGGACAAGGACAATATCGGGCTGGAAGGCCATTCCATGGGCGGATGGGCGGTATTGAAGGCCGCCGCCGCCGCGCCGAACGATTACAAAGCCATGGTGCTGGAAGGATCGGGCACGGGCGTGCGCATTTCGCCAACGGGGCCGCTCGCTTCGCCCGAAGGCACGCCAAATTTTCCCAGGAATCTGGCGGTGGTCTATAGCCGCTATGACGAATTCGCGCCCTTGATGTGGCGCATGGCGCGCGCCGCCGACGTGGGCAGCAGCGAAAGATTGAAGGCCCTGTTCGGATCAAGGGGCACGGTGACGGGCGGGCGTCTTTATGGCGACATCACATCAGGCACCGCGCGCATGCTCTACACGCCCGCGACCACTCATCCCGGCGATCATATTTCACCGCAAGCGGTAGGCGATGCGGTGGACTGGTTTGGAAAAACCTTGAAAGGCGGCAACCCCCGCCCGGGCGGAATCTGGCTGTTCAAGGAGGTCGGCACCGGGCTCGCCTTCATCGGTGTGGTGATGCTGATGCTGGGGGCTTTCGATCTCTATCTGAAGCTGCCCGTCTTCGCGCGGCTGGTGCAGAAGCCCGAAGCGGTGCGCGAGCCTCGCACGGCCAAATGGTGGGGATTGCTGGCGGTCACGGCGCTGATCCCTGCGGTCACTTTCTATCCATTTCTTTACGTCGGCCAGGCGGTGATGCCGCCCTCGCCGCTTTTCCCCCAATCCATCACCAACCAGATCCTGATCTGGACCTTGCTCAACGGCGTAATCACGGTGATCGCCAGCCTGACGCTGAAAGGCCCGGAGCCGCGCTTCAACGCGCGCACCAGGGGCGGTTTCCTGATCGCCTGCCTCACCGTGGCGACGGGTTATTTCGCGCTGCTGCTGATGGATTTTCTGTTCAAGGTGGATTTCCGCTTCTGGGTGGTGGCGCTGAAGCTGCTGAGCCCGCGTCAGTTCGGTTGGTTCCTTGCCTATCTCATCCCCTTCACCATCGCCTTTGTCATCATGACCCGGGCGTTGCACGCCAAGCTGGCGGTGAAGGACGACAGCCGCCCGCGCCAATATTGGACCGGCATCGGCGCCTTCGCGGGCGGCTTTCTGTTGCTCTTGATCGCGGAATATGCGCCGCTGTTCGTCACCGGCGCGCTCCTCATCCCGGCCGAAGCGCTGAACGCCATCATCTCCATCCAGTTCCTGCCTTTGATGATCGTGGTGGCCCTGATGTCGGTCTTCACTTGGCGGCGGACCAACAGCCACTTGCCCGGCGCTTTCGTCTCAGCACTTTTCGTGACCTGGTATATCGTGGCGGGAACCGCGGTGCAGTTCGCGGGATAAGGCCGAAGCGGTTTCAGGGAGAGCGCATGCAGCCGATGCCAGCAGCCACGGGCGCGCGCCCGGGACAGGATGTGCCCGATTTGCGGCTGTTCGTCTTCGCCCTCTTCTTCATCTTCGGCGGCATCACCAGCCTGGACGACATTCTCATCCCCAAGCTGAAGCAGCTTTTCACCCTCAGTTATGCCGAAGTGATGATGGTGCAGTTCGCCTTCTTCGCGGCCTATTTGGTGATCTCCATTCCCGCCGCCGCCATCGTCAAGCGAGTGGGCTATATGCGCTCCGCCGTGATCGGACTTCTCACCATGATGACGGGCTGCCTGCTCTTCATCCCGGCGTCGCTGTCGGCCGCCTTCGCCATGTTTCTTCTGGCGCTGTTCGTGCTGGCCACCGGCATCACCGTGATCCAGGTGGTGACCAATCCCTTGATTTCGATCCTGGGCAAGCCGGAGACGGCGCATAGCCGGCTGACCTTCGCGCAAGCCTTCAATTCGCTGGGCACCACGATATTTCCCCTGGTGGGGTCGATCTTGATCCTGGGTTCGCTGGGCAAGACCGATCCCGCGACATTGTCGGGCGCGGCGCTGGACGCGTTCCGCCGCGCCGAAACCATGACAGTGATCTTCACCTATCTGGGCCTTGCGGTCGTGCTGGCGATGCTGGCGGGCCTGGTGTGGTGGCGCCGGACAAGGCTGGCCGAGACCGTGTTCGAGCAGGCCGACATCTTCAAGATGTTCGACCTTCTGGCGCGCTTCCGCTTCGCTTTCGGCACGGCTTGCATCTTTCTCTATGTCGGCGCGGAAGTCTCTATCGGCTCGGTGATCGTGAATTATCTGATGCAGGCGAACACGCTGGGCCTGGGCGCCGAAGATGCCGGCAAGCATGTGCCTTATTATTGGGGTGGCGCGCTGGTCGGCCGCTTCGTCGGTGCGTATGTGCTTCGCCATATCTCGCCGGGCAAAGTGCTGGCTTTCAGTGCCGCTATGGTGGTGGCGCTGCTGCTGGTCTCGGCCAATAGTGTGGGCATGGTGTCGGCCTGGTCGCTGCTTTCCATCGGCCTGTTCAATTCCATCATGTTTCCCACCATCTTCGCCCTCACCTCGGAGGGGCTGGGCGCGCGCACGGCAGACGGTTCGGGCGTGCTTTGCGTCGCCATTGTGGGCGGCGCGATCGTGCCCATCGTCACGGGGGCCGCGGCGGACTGGGTGGGATTGAAGATGGCGCTGATCGTGCCCGCGGTCTGCTATCTGGGCATTCTGGGCTTCGGGCTCTATACCCGGCAGCGGACGGCCGGCGCGGTCACGTCGGCGGCCGCGGCATAGCTGAAGGAAGAACCACAGGAACGGAGGACGTCATGCATGGGATTCGTGCTGGACTTTCGATGATCCTTTTCGCCGCCATGACCGCGGTGGCGCATGCGGCCCCGCCGGCCCATGATGGCGCACATGATTTCGACTTTCTGATCGGCGACTGGAAAGCGCATCTGCACCGGCGGATCGATCCGAAGACGGGCTTGACGGCCAGCGGGCCGGATATTGGCGTCTGGATCGATTATTACGGCATTTGCAATGACAAGAAGCTGCTCGATACCAACGCCAATTTCGAAGATTTCAACGTCACCGATCCCAAGACGCACGCACGCTACAAAGGCCAGGCCTTGCGCATGTACAATCCCGCCGCGCATCAGTGGAGCATTTACGGTGTGGACCTCGACAATGGCGAGCTGGGCCTGCCGCCGCTGGTGGGCCGTTTCGACGGCAAGCGGGGCGAGCTTTACGACCAGGAAACGCGCGGCGGCCAGATCGTTCTGGTGCGCTATGTCTGGACCGACCAATCGCCAAAAGCGGCGCGCATGGTCCAGTCTTTCTCGCACGATGGCGGCAAGAACTGGGATGACAATTGGATCGTCGACTTGTCGCGCTGACCGGAGCGGTTGCAGGCAAAGTGTGCAACGTTGCCGCGACGTTGACGCTAGGCAACTCCGTCCGGAACCGCGACCGACAAAAAGGCAAGATCATTTTCGCGATTAAACAAAAACGAAGACGCTCTAGCCTCGCGTTGCTTTCAAGATAAACGGGATCGCCAGAAGCTGCGCGGTCAGCGACAACGCGACCAGTGCCGGAATGGAAATATCGTAGAGCGCGCCTTCCAGCGCGCTGCCCAGGAACCAGGCGACGCCGAAGATGGCCGTGAAGACGCCATAAGCGCTTGCACGCCGCGCCGCCGGGATCATGGTGGCGACCGCGGCGGACATCACCGATTCCTGCACGCCCAGGCCCAGGCCCCAAAGCAGCACGCCCGCGGTCGCCACCCATCCACTGCCCAGGAAGGATAGCGGCGCGAACAGCGCGCAGATGACAATGGCCGGCGGAAGAACGTTGAGGCCGAAACGGTCGAACAAGCGTCCGAACAGAAGCGCGCCCGCGCCGCCGCCCAGCATGGCGAAGGCATAGACGATGGGGATCGTGGTGGCCGCAAGCGTGTGGCTCTTGGCGAAATGGAAGGCGATCAGCGCATAATCGGCGAAGCCGAACGCCACCAGCGCCGCGCCCACCGCATACCACCAGAAAATTTTCGGGTACGCGCCGTCCCTTTCCGCATCCGCGCCCGGCGCGATGCGGCCCGCTTGCGGGAAGGCCAGCCGCGCCGACAGGACCAGCAACAGCACCATCGCGCCCGGCGCCGCCAGCCAGGCGAAAGCCAGGCGATAATCCGCACGCAGCGCATAGATCGCCGCCACCGCCAGCGGCCCCAGGAAAGCACCGATCTGATCCAGCGCTTCATTGATGCCGAACGCCCAGCCGACACCCATATGGCGGCCGGCTTCCGACAGCATCACGTCGCGGGGCGGATTGCGCACGGCCTTGCCCATCCGCTCCATCAGGATCAAGGCCGCCGCCGCCTGCCAGCTGGCCGCCAGCGCCAGAAGCGGGATCACGCTCATCTGCAGCAGATACCCCAGGCCCGTGATCAGCCAGTACCGGTGCGAGCGGTCGGCCCAGCGCCCCGACACCAGACGCAACGCATAGCCCAGCAATTCGCCCAGCCCACCCACCGAGCCGACGATAAAGCCGCTGGCGCCCAACAGCGCCAGGAACGGGCCCGACACGCTGCGCGCGCCTTCATAAGAGAAGTCGGCGAAGAGATTGACCGCGCCGAACAGCAGCACGAAATAAAGTCCGGCTTTGGCGGTGAGACCGGTTGCTGAGACTTTGTGAGACGACATTAGCGGGCAAACAATCCGTGCGGACCGGTGAGATCGGTCATGAACATCACCTTCGCCGCCACATCGTCGGTCGCGGCGGTGAGGCCAAAGCCGATGCCGGCTTCAACCGAAACCGGATCGCCCGTGTAATCGGCCACTGCCCAAAGCTGATGCCATTGCTGACTGGTGGGCAGGAAGCGGCGCAGTTCCCCGAAATCGTCATATTCCTCCACGGCCACCGTCCATTGCTTGTCGATGCGATAATCCAGGCGCGTCGCCGGCACGAATTCCAGCCGGTTGAAGCCTTTGTAGGAATTGTCGACGATGGGATTCAACGTCAGGCTAAAACCGTCGCCGAAGCGCCAGCCGATGATCGGCCGGATCTCGCCGGTATTCACCTGCGTGTCCCACTGCTTCTGGTTCCAGCTGAACTCGAAATTGACCCCGTAATAGAAATCCTTTTCCTCATTGCCCGGCTGCACGAACAGCGCGCGCAGCTTAAAGCCGTTATAAGTCCAGCCCTGATTGGCGGTGCTGGAATAAAGCGGCAGATACAGCCCCGCCTCGAACCAGGGCGTCACGCCATACGCCCATTCCGTGACGCTGCTATACGCGCGGTCATCGACCAAGCCGCCTGGAAAGTCCGGTGTCTTGAGGCCACTCAAGGTATAATTGTTATGCCAGGTCAGACCCGCCACGCCCACCGGCTCGATATCGCCGGTATAGACTTGAATCTCGTCCGTGACGGCCAAGCATGGCTGACAAAGAGCCAGCAGCGAAGCCGCGCACAATCCCGTCTGGAACAAGAGTCTGATCGACATCGCCACCGCCGCACGCTGGCGAGAAGATAGCGTGAGGACTCGGAGGCGCAACCGCTATCGTATGAAGACGCGGCTCAGTCGCAATGTCACTTTACGGATTTGTATTGTTGGCCGGGCGGCGGTTGCCGTGCCATGTTCCCGCGGGACAGACTCTTGAGATGGCGATGGCACGACAGAACGATAGCAAGGCCGCCTATGGCGCGGTCTCTACATTTTTTCATTGGCTGATCGTCCTGCTCCTGGCGGCGCAATATGCGGTGGGCTCGATCATGCCGCATATCGGGCGCAACACGCTCAACGAAGGCTGGGTCAATTGGCATCTGTCGATCGGCGCAGCGATCTTGTTCGTGATCGTGCTGCGTTTTGTGTGGCGGCTGCTGCGTCCCGTCCCGCTTTCGTCGGAGCTACCGCCCTTGGAACAAACAGCGGCACGGCTCACGCATCTTACGCTGTATGCGCTGGTGTTCGCGATGACGATGCTGGGTTGGGCGGCGGCCAATTCCCGAGGCTGGACGGTGGTGCTGTTCGGCGCCGTTCCCCTGCCGGCGCTGGCCCCCAAGGGCGCTGCCTGGGCGCATGAAGCGGGCGATATCCACAATGTGCTGGTCTATGTGCTGTTGGGCTTCATCGTCTTGCATGTGGCTGGCGCGCTTTATCATTATTTCGTGCGCCGCGACCAGGTGATGCAGCGCATGTTCTCTTTCTCCCGCTGAGCCTATGCGAATCATCTGTCTCGTTCTTCTTCTCGCTTTGATCGCACCGGCACCCGCAATGGCCGGTTCGGTCAATCTCACGCCGCTCACATCGACGGAAAAACATATCGAAACCGCCGGCACAGTGGTTGCCATAGCCCTGCCGTTGACGGCGGCGGGCATCTCTTACTTCAAGCATGATACGAGGGGTCTGGCGCAACTGACGGTAGAGACCGCCCTGACGGTGGGCACCGCCTATGCCTTGAAGGAGATCGTGCGCGAGGAACGGCCGGACGGTTCGGACTTCCATTCCTTCCCCTCCGGCCAGACGGCGCTGGCGGCGTCGGGCTCG
>DATNGI010000123.1:0-6933 GCA_035605955.1 Rhizomicrobium sp. | reverse complement strand
GCCAAGGTGGGCGTGCCGCTGATCGCATTGGCGGAATGGAAAGTGTCGGCTTGGCCCGCCGACAAGCTGCCGCCGCACTTACGCAACATTCCCGCGGTAAAACCGGGTTCGAGAGGCCTGGCTTAACAGGGAGGCTGGCGTGAAATCGCTTCGGCTTGGCGTCAATATCGACCATGTCGCGACCGTGCGGAACGCGCGAGGTGGAACAACCCCCGATCCGATCCGTGCCGCCCTGATTGCGCAAGCCGCCGGCGCCGACGGTATCACCGCACATCTGCGCGAAGACCGCCGCCACATCTCGGACGAGGATATCGCGCGCCTGTCACGCGATCTCGAAATTCCGCTCAATCTGGAAATGGCTGCGACCGAGGAAATGCTGGCCGTCGCTCTTAAGGCGCGTCCGCATGCCGCTTGCATCGTGCCGGAAAAACGCGAGGAGCGGACGACCGAAGGGGGCATCGATGTGGTGGGTCATTTCGCTCGCCTGAAACCGATCGTGAGTGCGCTCTCCCAAGCCGGTATCCGGGTTTCCATGTTCATCGAACCGGATCGCAAGCAACTCGATGCCTCGCGCGAAGTCGGGGCTCCGGTGGTGGAGTTGCATACGGGCGCCTATGCCAATGCCGGCGGCGAGGCCCGGGCCAAGCTCCTCAAGCATATTCAAAATGCAGCCGAGTTCGGCGCCGATTTGGGGCTTGAGATCCATGCGGGCCATGGCCTCGATTATGAAAATGTGAGCGCCGTCGCCACCATTGCCCATATCCGCGAACTCAATATCGGCCATTTCCTGATCGGCGAAGCGATCTTTGCCGGATTGACGGATTCGATCCAGAAGATGCGGCGTCTGATGGACGACGCGCGCGCATGATCCTCGGGAAGCCTCGGAGCCGATACGCTGCCGCTATCGGCCATCGTTTCAACCGCCTGCTCCAACCTTGCTGGTTAGACGTTTCATGATCCTCGGCTTAGGCTCGGACCTTATCGACATACGCCGTATCGAAAAGACGCTGGAGAAACATGGCGAGCGCTTCATCGCTCGCATTTTCACCGACATCGAACGTGCCAAATCGGACCGGCGCGCCAATCGCGCCGCCTCTTATGCCAAGCGCTTTGCCGCCAAGGAGGCTTGCGCCAAAGCGCTGGGCACGGGCCTCAGCCGGGGCGTCTATTGGCGTGACATGGGCGTGGTTAACCTGCCATCCGGTAAGCCCACCATGAAGCTCACAGGCGGGGCACTCGCCCGGCTTCAGGCGATGACGCCGCCCGGCCATATCGCGCAGATTGATTTATCGATCACCGACGATTTTCCGCTGGCCCAGGCGATCGTTATCATTTCGACGCTCAAAGAGAATTAACAAAGGAAATCCTTGACAGTGAGGGCGAGGGATCGTTTCTGTCCCGCGATCCTTGAAAGCAACCGGAACTCATGGCCGACACCCCGACCGAGACCAAGGCGCCAGTCCAAACCAAGGGGCAGGCGGCCAAAGCCAAACAGGGCGAATCCTGGTCCGAACTGGTCAAGACCGTGGTCTATGCCGGCCTGATCGCGGTGGTGATCCGCACCTTCCTGTTTCAGCCATTTAACATCCCTTCGGCCTCGATGGAGGGAACATTGCTGATCGGCGATTATCTCTTCGTGGAGAAATTCGCCTATGGTTATAGCCGTTACACTTTTCCCTTCGGCGGCTGGCCGTTCGGCGATTCCCTGCATGGCCGGTTCATGGCGCGCGCACCCGAGCGCGGTGACGTCATCGTGTTCAAATTTCCGCAGGACAATTCCACCGACTTCATCAAGCGGTTGATCGGTCTCCCGGGCGATCGCATCCAGATGAAGGAAGGCGTGTTGTGGCTGAACGGCAAGCCGGTGCCGAAGACACGGGTCGCCGACTATGTCGAGGCCATCGACGGCGAGGAACATCACGTCGCGCAATATCGCGAGACGTTGCCTGGCGGAAAGACTTATCTTACGCTTGACCGCGATCCCGACGGCCCTCTGGACAACACCGATACGTTCGTGGTGCCGGTCGGGCATTACTTCATGATGGGCGACAATCGCGACAATTCCGCCGACAGCCGCAGCGAAGTTGGCTTCGTGCCGGCCGAAAATCTGGAAGGCAAGGCGGAATTCCGCTTCTTCTCCACCAATGGCAGCGCGCGCTTCTGGGAACTCTGGAAATGGCCCTTCGCCATCCGCTACACGCGCCTGCTCACGCCGATCCAATAAGCCTTGCGCGATCTGGGCAGCCTCGAAGAGAAACTCGGCCATCGTTTTTCCGATCCCGCCCTGCTTGAGCGCGCGCTGACTCACGCCAGCGCCACGCCTTTCGGATCCAATGAAAGGTTGGAATTTCTGGGCGATCGCGTGCTGGGGCTGGTGGTGGCGGAAACCCTGCACGGCAATCATCCCGAAGAAAGCGAAGGGGCGCTGACGGTGCGGTTTCACGCATTGGTGCGCGCCGAGGCCTGCGCCCGCGTCGGCGAAACGGTGGGCCTGCCGCTCTATATCAAGCTCGCTGGCGGGAGTTTCGACAGCAGCCGCGCCCGTGCCGCGATCCTCAGCGATGTCTGTGAGGCTGTGATCGCCGCGCTCTATCTGGACGGCGGCATGGCGGCGGCGCGCGCCTTCATAGAGCGCTATTGGGCACAGATGTTCGACGATCCCGGCCTGGCTGCACAGATGCGGGATGCCAAGACACGCCTGCAGGAATGGGCGCAAGGGCGCGGCCTGGCCGCACCTGCCTATCGCGAAACGGCCCGCAGCGGTCCGGCGCATGCGCCACGCTTCACCGTCGAAGCCTCTATCGAAGGTGAAGGCCCGGAAAGGGGCGAGGGTGGCTCCAAGCGCGAAGCGGAGCAAGAGGCGGCGGCGAAGTTGCTGGCGCGGGTCGCACCATGACCACGCGCTGTGGTTTCTGCGCCATCCTGGGGGCGCCCAATGCTGGCAAATCTACACTCATCAATGCCTTGGTGGGTTCGAAAGTCGCCATTGTCAGCCCTAAGGTTCAGACCACGCGCATGTCGGTTCGGGGCGTTGCGATCTCCGGCGAGACCCAGATCGTGTTTGTGGATACGCCAGGTATTTTCCGTCCGCGCCGCCGTCTCGACCGAGCCATGGTTGGCGCCGCCTGGGCGGGCGCCAAAGACGCCGACGCCATTCTGTTGCTGGTGGATGCGGCAGATTTGACTCAACATGCGCAATCGCCGGCGGCGCGGGATACCGACACTATCCTGGCGGGCCTGAAGAATGTCGCGGGCAAGAAAATGGCGCTGGTGCTGAACAAGATCGATGGCATGAAGCGCACCGACCTTTTGCCCCTGGTGGAAAAATTCCATGCCCAGGGCACATTTGAGGATGTGTTCCTGGTTTCGGCACTGAGCGGCGACGGCGTTGCCGATGTCGCTCAATGGGTGGCGGCCCGCATGCCGGAAGGTCCGTGGCTTTATCCCGAAGACCAAGCCGCCGACATTCCGCTTCGCCTTTTGGCCGCCGAAATCACGCGGGAGAAAATCTATCACCGTCTGCATGACGAACTTCCCTATGCCAGCGCGGTCGAGACCGAAAAATGGGAGGACCGCAAGGACGGTTCGGTGCGCATCGAACAGGTGGTCTATGTCGAGCGCGATGGTCAAAAGGCGATCGCGCTGGGCAAGGGTGGACAGACGATCAAGACCATCGGCGAACTGGCGCGCAAGGAGCTGGAAACGTTGCTCGACTGGCGCGTCCATCTATTCCTGTTCGTGAAGGTGCGCCAGGACTGGTCCGAAAGCCGCGAGCATTATCGCGAAATTGGGCTCGACTACCCGGATGAGTAGGAAGACACCGGCTTTCTTCCCCCGCTAGCGGAGCGACAGCGGGGGAAGATGTCTCTGAGCGCTTGTGCGAAAGAGACAGATGGGGGCCTATAAATGTATGGAATGGACTGATAACGGCATTGTCTTGTCCTCCCGCCCCTACGGCGAGACGGGGATTATTGCCGATTTGCTGACACGCGAGCATGGGCGGCACTCGGGCCTGGTGCGGGGAAGCAAGGCGCGTGCGCTGCTGCAGCCGGGCAACGGTCTGTCGGCGACCTGGCGGGCGCGTTTGCCGGAGCAACTGGGCAATTATTCGGTCGAACTGGCGCGCGCGCGGGCCGGCGCCTTGATGGAAACCCGGGACAGTTTGACTGGACTGAATGCTTTCTGCGCCGTGGCGGGCGCGGCCTTGCCGGAACATCAACCGCACACACCGTTGCATAACGTGGCCGAGATTCTGCTCGACGCCATGATGGATCAGGATTTCGCGCATTGGGGTCCGCTTTATGTGCGCTGGGAGGCGGGGCTGCTCGATGCTCTCGGCTTCGGTCTCGATTTGTCGGAATGCGCCGCGACGGGGGCGACTGCCGATCTGATCTATGTCTCGCCGCGCACGGGGCGGGCGGTGTCACAAAGCGCGGGGCTCGACTATGCCGCGCGTCTTCTGCCGCTGCCGGCTTTTCTTTCGGGTGGCTCCGAAGCGCCCGATCTGGCCGCGACGCGCGCTGGATTGAAACTCACGGGTTATTTTTTGCTGGAGCGGGTTCTTACGCCGCATGGCCGGGAAATGCCGCAAGCCCGGGCCCGGCTGGACGCGCTCGCGGACAGCCAAATTAAATAAATCCTGGACGCGCTCGCGGACAGCCAAATTAAATAAACCCAGGACGCGCTCGCGGACAGCCAAGTCAAATAGCGCGTCGATGCGCTGGCGGCGTAAGCGAATCGGATTAGAACCGCCGCGATGGCTGTCGCCGTAAAACCCGACGAAATTCGGCCCGAATCGCTGGCCCGCGCGCTGGCGGAGCGTTACCTGGCCTATGCGCTTTCCACCATCACCCAGCGCGCCTTGCCGGATGCGCGCGACGGCCTGAAGCCGGTCCACCGCCGCATCCTTTATGGCATGCGGCTTCTTCGCCTCAGTCCAGACTCCGGCTTCAAGAAGAGCGCCAAGGTGGTCGGCGATGTGATGGGTTCCTTCCATCCCCATGGCGACCAGGCGATCTACGACGCCCTGGTGCGGCTCGCCCAGGATTTCGCCGTGCGTTATCCGCTGGTCGACGGCCAGGGCAATTTCGGCAATGTCGACGGCGATAACGCCGCCGCCATGCGCTACACCGAGAGCCGGTTGACCGAGGCGGCGGAAGCGCTTCTGGAGGGGCTGGACGAAAACGCCATCGATTTCCGCGCCACCTATGACGGCGAAGGGCAGGAACCGGCGGTTCTGCCCGCGGCATTTCCCAATCTCCTCGCCAACGGCTCCTCCGGCATCGCCGTCGGCATGGCGACATCCATCCCGCCGCACAATCTAGGCGAATTGTGCGGCGCGCTGGTGGCGTTGATCGAGAATCCCAACACCCAGGACCGCACGCTGCTCAAATTCGTTAAGGGTCCGGATTTTCCCACCGGCGGCATCGTGGTCGAGAATCAGGCCGCCATCGCCGAAGCCTACAAGACCGGGCGCGGCGGCTTCCGGCTCCGGGCGCGTTGGGAGAAGGAAGAAGGGTCGCGGGGTGTCTACCAGATCATTGTCACCGAGATTCCCTATCAGATCCAGAAAGCCAAGCTGATCGAGCGCGTGGCCGAGTTGCTGGACCAAAAGAAGCTGCCGCTCTTGGACGACATTCACGATGAGAGCGCCGAAGACATCCGCGTGGTGCTCACGCCCAAGAACCGCACGGTCGACGCCGATCTCCTGATGGAGCAGCTGTTCCGGCAAAGCGACTTGGAAGTCAGGGTGCCGCTCAATCTCAATGTGCTCGATCGCGGCCAGGTGCCCGGCGTGATGAGCTTGAAGCAGGCGCTTCTGGCCTTCATCGATCATCGTCGCGAGGTCTTGGAGCGCCGTTCTAGCCACAGGTTGGAGAAGATCGCGGCGCGGTTGGAGGTTCTGGAAGGCTATCTCGCCGTCTATTTGAACCTGGACAAGGTGATCAAGATCATCCGTACCGAGGACGAACCCAAGCCCAAATTGATGAAGGCGTTCGGCCTTAACGATAACCAGGCCGAAGCGATCCTCAACATGCGGCTGCGCGCCTTGCGCAAGCTGGAGGAAATGGAGATACGGCGCGAACATGCCGATCTCACCAAAGAGCAAAAGGAACTCACCAAGCTCCTGGGTTCGGACAAGCTCAAATCCGAAAAGCTGATCGAGGAAGTGAAAGCGGTCGACGCCAAGTTCGGCGGTAAGACCAAGCTGGGCAAGCGTCGCACCAAGATCGCGGGCGCCGACGATGTGGCGGAACTGTCGGCTCTGGCGGAAGAAGCCGTGGAACTGGCGAGCGCGGTGGAAAAGGAGCCGATCACCATCGTCTGCTCCGAGAAATTATGGCTGCGCGCCCTCAAGAGCCACCAGGAAGAAAGCGACGCCATCAAATATCGCGAAGGCGATCGGCGCCGCTTCTGGATTCATGCCCAGACCACCGACAGACTGATGATGCTGGCGACCGACGGGCGCTTTTTTACGCTGGATTGCAGCAAGCTGCCCGGCGGGCGCGGCAATGGCGAGGCTATCCGCACGTTCATCGACCTGCCGCCGGAAGCCGATATCGCCGCCATGTTTGTGCATGTGCCCGGCCGCAAATTGTTGCTGGCGGCGACCTCCGGTCACGGCTTTATCACGGCGGAAGACGACGCCATTGCCATGACCAAGAACGGCAAACGGGTAATGAATGTGAAGCCCGGCATCGAAGCGGCTGTGGCGCGTCCGGCCGATGGCGATCATGTTGCGGTGGTGGGTGAAAACCGCAAGCTCCTGATTTTTCCGATTTCCGATATGCCGGAGATGGCGCGCGGGCAGGGCGTCTATCTGCAACGCTACAAGGATGGCGGTCTCGCCGATGCGATTGCGTTTGTCTGGAAAGAGGGACTGACGGATCAGAACGGCCGGAACTTTCCCGCTTCCGAACTCAAGGAATGGAA
>DATNGI010000122.1:0-11641 GCA_035605955.1 Rhizomicrobium sp. | reverse complement strand
ACCGTGCAAAAATTCCTGAATGCCGCGCGGGAGGACGAAATCGTCTTCACCAAAGGCGGCACCGAAGCCATCAATCTGGTGTCCTACAGCTTCCTCGCGCCCCGCATCCAGCCCGGCGACGAGATCGTGCTGTCAGTGATGGAGCATCATTCCAACATCGTGCCCTGGCATTTCTTGCGCGAACGTCATGGTGCGGTGTTGCGCTGGGTAGATGTCCGCGATGATGGCGGTCTCGATGTCGAAGCGCTCGATGCTGCCATCACCGCCAAAACCAAACTGGTCGCCGTCACGCATATGTCCAATGTGCTGGGCACGGTGACGCCGCTCAAGGAAATCATTGCCCGCGCCCATGCCAAAGGCGTGCCGGTGCTGGCCGATGGCTGCCAGGCGGCGGTGCATGAGATCGTGGATGTCCAGGCGCTGGACATCGATTTCTATGCGTTCACAGGTCACAAGATTTACGGTCCCACCGGCATCGGCGCGCTTTACGCCAAGCGAACACATCTGAAGACCATGCGCCCCTTCAATGGCGGCGGTGAGATGATCCGCGAAGTGACCCGCGATCTGGTCACGTATGCCGATCCCCCGGCCCGGTTCGAGGCGGGAACTCCGCCCATTATTGAGGCCGTAGGGATGGCCGCGGCAATGGACTATTTGATGGGCCTGGACCGGGTTGCGGTCAAAGCCCATGAGCACGACCTTCTCACCTATGCCCGCGAACGGCTCAAGGATTTCAACTGGTTGCGCGTAATCGGCGATGCCCCAGGCAAGGGCGCCATCCTGTCTTTTGAGGCGGAGGGGATGCATGCCCACGATGTCGCCACCATATTAGATCGTGAAGGCGTGGCGGTGCGCGCGGGTCATCACTGCGCCCAGCCGCTTATGGAGCGGTTCGGCGTGGCCTCGACCAGCCGCGCCAGTTTCGCGCTCTACAACAATCGCGCCGATGTCGATGCGCTGATCGCGGCGCTGGCCAAGGCGCGGGAGATTTTGGGTTAGCCATGGATCCGTCGCTGCGCGAGCTCTACCAGGAAGTCATCCTCGATCATTCGCGGCATCCGCGGCATTTCGGGGCGCTCGACAATGCCACCCACAAGGCGGAGGGGTACAATCCGCTCTGCGGCGACCGGGTGACGGTGATGCTGGCGCTGGACGAAGCAGGCCGCGTCGCCGACATCAAGTTCCAGGGCAAGGGCTGCGCCATCAGTCAGGCCTCGGCCTCAATGATGACCGAATTGCTGGCGGGCCGTACCGTCGAAGAAGCTGAGAAGCTGATGCACGGTTTTCTGCATCTGGTGAAAGGCGAAGCGGCGGAAGATCTGTCGCCTGACGACCGCGAGCACCTGGATGTGATGTCGGGTATCTCGGAATTTCCCATGCGGGTGAAATGCGCGACCCTGGCCTGGCATACTTTTAAGAATGCGGTGGAAGAGGGTGATGTGAAGGTGGGGGTGGCATGAGCGAGCACGCCGTTCAAACCGCGCTGTCGCCCCAGGAACTGGACGAGTTCACCTCCAAGCTGGTGGCGGCGCTCAAGACCGTCTACGACCCGGAGATCCCGGTTGATATTTACGAACTCGGCCTCATCTACAAGGTGGATGTTGCCGACAACAAAGATGTCACAGTGGACATGACCTTGACCGCGCCCAATTGCCCAGTGGCCGGCGAGATGCCCGGTAACGTCAAAGCGGCGCTGGAAAAGGTGGAAGGCATCGGCGAAGTTGCCGTCAACATGACCTTCGATCCGCCATGGACGCCGGACCGCATGAGTGAAGAGGCTAAGCTCGAATTGAACATGTATTGATGGATGCTTTGTTTTATGTCCTACCGCTTCGCTACTTGAGGACGCTAAAATGACCGAAGCTCTCCGCCCCCGCCGCGAACGACCCAAGCCGGTTCGCCTGACCGAGGCGGCCGCCGTGCGGCTGCGCCAGATCATGCAGGACGCGGAAGGCAAATATCTGGGTGTGCGGGTAGGCGTCACCAATGGTGGCTGCGCCGGCATGAGCTACACCATGAATTATGCCGAAACCACCAGCCCGATGGACGAGGTGGTGGAGGATCAAGGCGTCAAGATCTTCATCGAACCCAAGGCGATCCTGTTTCTGATCGGCACCGAGATGGATTTCGAGACCACGAAGCTGGGCTCGCGCTTCACCTTCCGCAATCCCAATGAAACTGCTTCCTGCGGCTGTGGCGAATCCGTCTCGATCACGCCCCAGGCGCCTGAAAAAACCCATTAAGATGACAAAGGGCGATCCGGATCGGTTCGACGATCTGTTCGCGCCTTTCGGCAAGATCGTGGTGCGTCGCATGTTCGGCGGTGAAGGCTTGTTCCGCGACGGGGTGATGTTTGGCTTGGTCGATGACGAACGGATCTTCCTAAAGACCAGCGAAGAGACCAGGCCCCGCTTTGTCGCGGAAGATTGCGGTCCCTTCACGTATCAGATGAAGAAGGGAGAGGGCATCCTTACGTCCTATTACGAACTTCCCGACCGGCTTTATGACGATCCTGAGGAATTGGCGGAATGGGCCCGCGCCGCGTTCGCGGTGGCGCACACATCGCCCACGGCGATAAAGAAACAGAAATCTGCAGCACGCAAAGCCGGCAAAGCACAGCGCCGCTGAACCGGCCTACTCGCCCCGGAAACGGGGCTCGCGCTTATCGGCGAAAGCGGCCAGACCTTCGCGAAAATCTTGCGTTCTACCGGCCGCGCGTTGGGCGATCTGCTCGCGCTGCAATTGTTCGTCGAAGCTGTGATAGCTGCTTTCCCAAAACAGTCTGCGGGTCAACGCTAGCGCTTTGGGGCCGTTCGACAAACGCGTGGCCAGCACCAGCGCCTCATCCAACACGGCTTCATCGTCCACGACTTTGTGAATCATGCCCCAGGCCTGTGCCTTCTCGGCGGGCAAGCGGTCACCCAGAAACGCCAACTCGCGCGCCCGCGCCAAACCGATCAGGCGCGGCACCAGCCAGGTGGCGCCGCCATCCGGCACCAGCCCCAATCGGGTAAAGCCCAAGGCGAAAAAGGCGGAGCGCGCCGCGATCACCATATCGCCCATCAAAGCCAGGCTCATGCCCACGCCCGCCGCCGGCCCGTTCATCGCCGTGACGATGGGAAGGCGGGTGTCGCGCAGGCGGCGCAGAAGGGGGTGATAGGTCCGTTCCAGAGCCTCGCCTAGATCCGTATTTTCCGGCGGCGATTCGCTGAGATTGGCGCCCGAACAGAAGCCGCGCCCGGCGCCGGTCAGGATAAGGGCCCTGAAACTTGCATCGCTTTCGATCAGGTCCATTGCCTTCAGGCAATCCTGCATCATGTCGAAAGATGCGGCATTGACGGTTTCAGGATGGTTGAGGGTCAGGATGGCGATGCCAACCTGGGTGGTCACATAACAGCGTTCGAAATCGGTTCTCATTGATTACCCCCCATCTGTCCGCCAGTTGGCTTGGTGCTCCGGCTCACGCCCACGCACTGGCAAGCCCGCTAGCGGACATCTTCCCCTGCCAGCGGCTTCGCCGCGGGGGGAAGAAAGCCGGTCTTTGCTTCGGGCAAGATTACATCAAGCCGCGAGGATGGAAACCATGCGCGGGTCGCTTTCCGAAATCACGAGATTGCGGC
The DNA here is from genome assembly GCA_035605955.1 of Rhizomicrobium sp. GTDB lineage: Bacteria > Pseudomonadota > Alphaproteobacteria > Micropepsales > Micropepsaceae > Rhizomicrobium. Next base: position 8,021 of record DATNGI010000122.1, on the reverse strand, counting down.
CGTTCTGTTTGGCGCCATAAAGGCAGGCGTCGGCACGGCGCACCGTTACTTCTGCGGCTTCGTGCGGCGCGAACTGTGCGACGCCGATGGAGATGGTGATGGTCCCCAGCACATCGCCGGTTGACTTCTTGACCAGCCGGCGGCCTTCGACCGAATGCCGGATCTGTTCGGCGATGCGCACCGCGTCCTTGAGTGGCGTGCCCCGCAGGACCACGCCAAACTCTTCGCCGCCATAACGCGCTGCGGTGTCGCGGCCCTTCACATTTTCCGACAGGCAATTGGCCACCAACTTCAAGACTTGGTCGCCGGTCTGATGACCCCAACTGTCGTTGAATTTCTTGAAATGATCGATGTCGCAAAGGAGCAGCGAAACCGGATCGTCGCTGCCTGCGACCTGCTCTTCCGCCGCGGCCAGGGCATTGTCGAAGGCTTTGCGATTGGCGATGCCGGTCAAGGGATCGGTAAGGGTCTCCTTGTGCACATTGTCCAGCTTGTGACGCAGCTCGGTCACCTGCTCGGATGATTTCTGCAATTCCTTTTCCAGGCTGTGGGTGCGATTTTCCATCTCACGCGTCGCGGCCTGAAGGCTTTCGACCAGCTTGCGCAATTCTTCGGGCGATTGCTCGGTGCCGAGCTCGCCGGTCGCGGCCGACAAAGCGCTGCTGTAACGCCCGGCATGTCGGCCCGCATCGTTCAGCCGGCCCAGCATGCCGCTGATGACGGAGTTCATTCCTTCGCCGACCTGTTCCATGGCGGCGGCGGAGCGGCCAAGCTGCCGCAGATCCTGCAGGGCTTCGGGCGTGAAAGGCTTTTTGTGCGCCATCATGTCCAGGATGGCATGACTGATAGCGGGATTTTCGCCCGTAACATGGGCGTAAAAGATCTCGAAATTCGGCGGCGCCGGAACCACGCCACATTCGCCCATGAGGTCGAGCGCGGTCTTGGCCAGCATCTGTTCATTATCAGGTTTCAACGCAACTCCCCCGACCTCCATCTTTTGCCGTGGAGGCACGCGGGAGTTTGGGCGGCGGGTCCGTAAGAAAGCGTTAAATCGACACCGGCCGTGGCGCGGATTTTCCGCACTTTTCCACCTGAAATTTCGAAAAATTGACGGAATATATTTCCGACCTAGCCGTCCTGCGGCTCGCGCTTGGTCACCGGCACTTTGCGAAACAGGAACGCGGGGAGCTGGCTGTGATCCACCGTTTCCGTACCGGTGTGACGTCCATGCTGTTTGTCGCGCGGCTTTTTTTCCGCCTGGGGTTTCTTCTCCGCGTGCGGCTTGCGGTGCTCGCGTCGTTCCGGAGCCGGCGCATCCAGGATGGCCGGAGAGGGCAGGCTGACTTCCACCTGGGCTTCCCGAGAAGGTTCGGTGGGCGCGACATGGTCGTGGAATTTGCCGCCGGGCGGACGGCGGTCGTGACCACGCTTGGCTCCACGGCCGCGATCCCGTCCACCACGCCGCTCTTCACGGCGGGGTCCGCGATCGTCGCGCACTTCGATATCGGTCATCTCGCGCCGTGCCAGCTTGTTGCCGGTCAGCTTTTCGATGGAATCGACATATTTGGCGTCGCGCGGTGTCGCCAGCATATAGGCATGGCCGCTGCGACCAGCGCGGCCGGTGCGTCCGATGCGGTGAACATAATCGTCGGCATGGATCGGCACGTCGAAATTAAAGACATGACTGACGCTGGGCACGTCCAGGCCGCGTGCCGCCACGTCACTGGCGACCAGGATCTTGAGCTCACCGCTGCGGAACTTGTCGAGTGTTTTCATGCGCACCGACTGGTCCAGATCGCCATGGATCGGCGCCGCGTCGAAGCCATGCTTGATGAGCGACTTGGCCACCACATCGACGTCGCGCTTGCGATTGCAGAAGACGATGGCGTTGTTGAGAGTGGCTTCGTTTTCCCGAATCAGGCGGCGCAGCGCTTCGCGCTTGGCCCAATCATTGGCGGGAATTTCCACCAGTTCTTGGGTGATGTTCGTGGCCGTGGTGGCGGGACGGGAAACCTCGACCCTGGCCGGATTGTGCAGGAACTGGTCGGTGAGCCGCTGGATCTCCGGCGGCATGGTGGCGGAATAGAACAAGGTCTGGCGGGTGAAGGGCAGAAGCTTGCAGATCCTCTCCACGTCCGGAATGAAGCCCATGTCCAGCATGCGGTCTGCTTCGTCGATCACCAGGATATTCACCTGCGACAGCATCAGGCGGCCACGCTCGAAATGGTCCAGCAAGCGGCCGGGCGTGGCGATCAGCACGTCCACGCCGCGGTCCAGCTTCTTGGTCTGGTCGTCCATCGAGACGCCGCCGATCAGCAGCGCGTGGCTGAGCTTGGAATATTTGCTGTAGCGGTTGAAGCTTTCCGCCACTTGGTCGGCCAGTTCGCGGGTCGGCTCCAGCACCAGAGCCCGCGGCATGCGCGCCTTGGAGCGGCCGCGCGCCAGCATCTCGATCATGGGCAGCGTGAAACTGGCGGTCTTGCCTGTGCCCGTCTGGGCGATACCGATCAGGTCGCGCCGCTCCAGCACGATGGGTATGCCCTGCGCCTGGATCGGCGTGGGTGTGGTATAGCCGGTGTCTGCCACCGCCTTGAGGATTTCGGGGGACAGCCCCAGACCGTCAAAGCCGCTCTGGGTGGGGACGGAATCGCTGCCTGCAATTTCGCCGTTTCCGGCTTCCGCGCCGGAGATCGTTACTTGGGTCGTAGCACGCTCCTGATAAGGGCGTGTTCGTCACGCCCAAGCAAGGCCGGCCCGGATTGGCGACCCGCTTCAATGCGCTGCAAAATAGGAAGAAACTTCGGAATGTCAATGAAGCGCGAAGGGTTAAATGACCGCCGGCGCGAATCGAGACCAAGCGAACGCCCGGTGGAGGGGGGCACCGGGCGCTGCCGAAGGCGGGATGTGATCGGACTTTGAGGCTCTCGCCTTCACGACTGTCTCCAAAATAACGCGGTGGCGGGGAAAAGCGTTCCGGTTGCATGCGTCCGCCAATCGCGCCAGCCTCGAGGCCCAAGGGGAACATGATGCGCAACTGGTTCTGGGCGTTGGTGGCGGTCGCGATCTGGCTGTTGGCGGCGCATGTGAATGCGGGGCCTGCTCCACGCGGCGCCGATGCGCCAGCGGATGTATTTTCGGCGATGCGCGCGCAAAGCATGCTGGCGCGCCTTCAAGGACCGGCGCGGCCGCACCCTGCCGGTTCCGCCGAGAATGCCGCCATCCATGGACGCCTTCTGACGGAATTGGCGGCGCTGGGCGTTCCGGCTGAGACGCTTCAGGCGCGTCAGTGCTACGCGGAGCCGCGCTGGGCCGCGATCGAGTGCGCCGACGTCGCTGATATTATCGCCACCGTCGTTCCCGGCGACGGCAAGGCCGTGGTGCTCATGGCGCATATGGATTCGGTGCCTGCGGGACCAGGCGCGGGCGACGACGGTTCCGGTGTCGTAACCTTGCTGGAAACGATCCGCGCCCTGAAGGCTGGAAAAGCTCCCTCACACCATCCTGTAATCGCGCTTTTTACCGACGGCGAAGAAGCGGGGCTGTTGGGGGCCAAGGCTTTTGTGGATGATGCGCGCTGGCGCGACCGCGCCGGCGTCGTCATCAATGTCGATCAGCGTGGCTCGGCCGGTCAAAGCCTGTTGTTCCAGACCAGTCCGGGCGATGCGCGTCTGGTCGATCTTTATGCCCGCAACGTGCCGCGTGTCGGGACCAGTTCTCTTTACGCGGAGATCTACAAAGTGCTGCCCAACGACACGGATCTGACGCCGTTTTTGCAGGCAGGATTGACGGGCTATAATTTCGCCTTTGTGGACGAGGTGGCGCATTATCATACCGCGATCGACACCATCGGTAATCTCGATCCCGAGAGCCTGCAAAGCGGCGGCGATGCGGTGTTGGGCCTAACGCGCGGTCTGATGGATCACGATTTCGCCGCACTAAAAAGCGGCAACGCCATCTATCTCGATGTGATCGGGCAATGGTTGCCACGGCTCCCCGCCTCTTTTGCCCTGCCGCTGTCGCTCCTGGCCTTCGTGGGAATCGCCTTTCTGGCTTGGCGGCAAAGACCCGGTCTGTGGAATTTTCTCACGCCTCCATTGTTTCTGATCGGTGCCGTTGCTCTGGGTTTCGGTTTGCAGGCGCTCGCCAGGCTCATCTCCGGTCATTCCGATCCCGCCTATGCGCAGCCTTTGACATTGCGCCTGTCACTTGCGTTGGGCGTGTGGACCTTAGCGTTGCTCGCCGCTCGCCGCGCCACCGTCGCTGCCTGCTGGCTGTGGTTTGCTATCTTTGCCGTTGCCACGGCGGTCTTCATTCCCGGTCTCAGTCCCTATTTCCTGTTTCCGGCGCTGATCGCGGCGGTGGCATTGCCATTTGGCTTTGCCTGGGCGCCCGCGCTGGCAGCCATGATCATCTGGCTGCAATTGACCGCCGAAGCCGAGCCGCTGATGGGATTGGCGGTGACGCCTTTGTTCACGCTTCCCGCCGCCATGGGTTTGTTCACGCTTGCGCCGTTGCTCAAATGGCGACGTTCCCACGCGCTTCTCTGTGGCGGGCTTTGCCTTCTTCTTGCGGTCGCCGCCGGCTTCGTGCCGGCTTATGACGCCCAGCATCCGCAGAGGCTGAATTTCCGCTATGTGGAAACTGGCCGGGATGCGCTTTGGATCGCCGATCCTGTCAAGACGCTTCCCGCCGCGATACGCCAGGCCATGGCATTTTCCGAAAAGCCCATGCCTGTCGGGGGAGACCTCGATCGCAAGGCCTATATCGCTCCGGCAGGCGCACCGCGTTTTTCGGCACCTTCGGCGACACTCACGCGCAACGGACGCGTTGTGACGCTGAGGTTCAACGGCTCTTCATCCACCGATGGCATGGCGCTGACAATTCCTGTCGATACCGCGCTTTCCAGTGTCACAATCGACGGCAACGCCTTTGCGGTACCCAACGCGCTGCGCCCCTTCGTCATCAGCTGCGCATCACCTGGCTGCCGCGACGCTTCTGTGACATTGACGCAAAGAGAGGAAAAGCCGTTTGCTTTGCTACTGGCCGAGTTGCGTTATGGCCTGCCGCCCGATGGTCAGAAACTGCTGGCGGCGCGCGGCACGCTCGGTGTCGCCTCCCAATTCGGCGACGGCATCGAGCTGCAAACACGAGTCAAGGTCGATTAGACGTCGACGCCGGTGGCGAAGGCGGCGTTTTCCTGGATGAACTGGAAGCGCAGCTCGGGCTTCTTGCCCATCAACCGTTCCACCAGATCATCGGTTTCCTTGCCATCGGCCACCTGCACTTGGATGAGCGTGCGGCTGCCGGGCCGCATGGTGGTTTCCTTCAACTGCTGCGGCATCATTTCCCCCAGGCCCTTGAAGCGGGAAATATCCACCTTGGCGCCGGTGCGGAATTCGTGTTTGAGCAGCCGGTCGCGGTCGGCATCGTCGCGGGCATAGATCGTCTTGGCGCCCTGGGTCAGGCGATAAAGCGGCGGCATGGCGAGGAAGAGATGGCCGCCTGCGATCAACTCCGGCATCTCGCGATAGAAGAAAGTGAGAAGCAGGGATGCGATATGGGCGCCATCGACATCGGCGTCCGTCATGACGATCACGCGTTCATAACGCAATTCCGTGTCGGCATATTTGGCGCCCGTGCCGCAGCCCAAGGCCTGCACCAGATCGGCCAGTTCCTGGTTCTGCTGCAACTTGCCGGCGCCCGCGCTCGCCACATTCAATATCTTGCCGCGCAAAGGCAAAATTGCCTGCGTGGCGCGGTCGCGTGCCTGCTTGGCGCTGCCGCCGGCGGAATCGCCTTCCACCAGGAAAAGTTCGGTGCCCTCGGCCGCATCGCGGGTGCAATCGGCCAATTTGCCGGGCAGGCGCAGCTTGCGGGTCGCAGCCTTGCGCGAAACTTCCTTTTCCTGCCGCTTTCTGAGGCGGTCTTCCGCCTGCTCGATGACGAAATCCAGCAACTTGTCGGCTTCGGCCGGGCTCTCCGCCAGCCAATGGTCGAAATGATCGCGCACCACCGTTTCGACCAGGCGCTGAGCGTCGGGGCTGGAAAGCTTGTCTTTTGTTTGCCCTTGGAATTCCGGCTCGCGGATGAAGACAGACAGCATGGCGCAGGCGCCCTCCATCACATCGTCGGTGGTGATGAGGCTGGTCTTGCGGTTGTTGGCGCGCTCGCCATGGGCGCGCAAGCCTTTCACCAGAGCGTTGCGCAGGCCTTGTTCGTGCGTGCCGCCCTGCGGCGTGGGAATGGTGTTGCAATAGGAGCGGACGAAGGGATCGATCGCTGGCGTCCAGGCCACAGCCCATTCCACCGCGCCGCGGCCATCGCGGTTTTCCGTGCGCCCGGCAAAGTCGCGGCTGTTGACGGTTCTGGACTTTCCGATTTCCCCTTTCAAGAAATCGAGCAGCCCGCCCGGAAATTTCAGCGTGTCTTCGGCCGGCGTTTCGTCCTTGATCAAAGAAGGATCGCAAGCCCAGCGGATCTCCACGCCGCGGAACAGGTAGGCCTTTGACCTCGCCATGCGGTAAAGCCGGGCAGGGGAGAATTGTGCGTCGCCAAAAATCTTGGTGTCCGGTTTGAAGGTGACGATAGTGCCACGCCGGTTGACGGCGCCCAACTCCTTGAGCTTGCCTTTGGGTTCGCCGCGTTCGAAGCGCATCTTGTGGCCACGCTTGTCGCGCGCCACATCCACCTCGAGCCATTCCGACAAAGCATTCACCACCGACGCGCCCACGCCATGCAGGCCGCCCGAGGTCTCATAGGCCTTGCCGTCGAATTTGCCGCCGGCATGGAGCGTGGTCATGATGACTTCCAGCGCCGACTTGTTCTTGAATTTGGGATGGGGATCGACCGGCATGCCGCGACCATTGTCGCGAACGACCAGGACATTGTCGGCCTGCAATTCCAACTCGATACGGCTGGCGTGACCCGCCACCGCTTCGTCCATCGCGTTGTCCAGAATTTCAGCGGCAAGATGGTGCATCGCATGGACGTCGGTGCCGCCGATATACATGCCTGGGCGGCGGCGCACGGGTTCCAGGCCCTCCAGAACCTCGATGTCCTTGGCGGTATAAGTCTTGCCGCTGGAACCTTGGGCGGCAAACAGGTCTTGGGTGTCTTTGGGCATAGCCGAATCGTCAAATCTTTGAGGACGTTAGCGAAGCCCGGGGCTGGGCGCACCAGTTTCATGGTGTGAGCCCTTGTTAACGCTTGGCCGCCTAGTTTTGGGTGCGACACCCGCCCGCATCCGCAGCCGTGCACGACACCGCCGCAGCAAAGGTCCCTGACACCGCCCATGACCGGCGGGTATTGCAGGCGCGGCTGCAGATCGTGATCGACAGCCTGATGGCGACGATCATTTTCAGTCCGTTGCTTACCGCCATCTGCATACCCGCCTTTGCCGTCTCCGGCAGCCCATTCGGACCGGTGCCCGCCTGGCGTCTGGGATTGGCCGAAGCGCTCCAGCTTCTCAGCGCCGGATTCGCGCTCTTTGTCTTTCGCCGTTACCGCCGGGTCGATGAAAGGCAACTGGATCACATCCGTGCCTTGCTGATCTTTGGCCAGACTCTTTTCAGCACTGTGTGGGGCGTGATCGCTTTCCTGGTCTGGCTGCCGGGAAATGCAGTCAACCAGGTCTTTGTGGTCATGCTGATGGCAGTGGTGAGCTATTCGGTGGTCTTTTCTCGCTCGATGCTGATGAGCCTCTTGGCCGCGTGTTTCGTCGCGCAAGGCGGTCTGGTCCTGATCCGGCTTATGATCTCGGGCGGCCAGATCGCGCATATCATGGCGCCGGTTCTTGGCGCTTACACGATCTATCTCTGGCTGATGGGCCAGGCCTCCAACCGGCAGATCGGGTCCATGATCCAGGCACGCATCGCCAATGAGGATCTGGCCGCGGCGCTGCGCGAGGCGCGCGACGACGCCATGCGCAAGCGTTATGAGGCGGAAAGCGCGAACAGCTCCAAGACCGCTTTTCTGGCTAATATGAGTCACGAATTGCGCACGCCGCTGAACGCGATCCTGGG
>DATNGI010000121.1:0-7917 GCA_035605955.1 Rhizomicrobium sp. | reverse complement strand
GGGGAGGCCGGCAATTGACAAGGCCCCGCCCCTAGCCCTGAATGGGTTCGCGATCTCACACCGGCCCTTATGCTCGGCTACGCTTTCAAACGCTTTCTCGGCGCGGTGCCCACGCTCTTTCTGATCGTCACACTCGCCTTCTTCATGATGCGAGCTGCGCCCGGTGGGCCATTCGATTCCGCCCGCAAACTGCCACCGGAGATCGAGCGCAACATCAAAGCGGCCTACAATCTCGACAAGCCGTTGATGGTCCAATACGGCATCTATCTGGAGCGGCTGGCGCAAGGTGACCTGGGGCCGTCCTACAAGAACAAGGATTTCACCGTCGCCCAGTTGATCGGCATCGGCCTGCCGGTGAGCATCAAGCTGGGGCTGCGCGCGATGGCGCTGGCGATCAGCCTGGGCGTGAGCCTGGGTGTGTGGGCGGCGCTTCGGCAGAATCGCTGGCAGGATTATTCGGTGATGACGCTGGCGATGTTCGGCATCACCATTCCCACCTTTGTCACCGCGCCCATTCTCACGCTCATCTTCGGCATCTATGGCGTGAGCCTGTTCGGCTTCGATCTCACTTTGCCGGTGGGCGGCTGGAACGGCGGCGCCTGGCGAAACATGATCCTGCCGGTGACGGTACTGGCTCTGCCGCAGATCGCCGTCATCGCGCGGCTGACACGCGGCAGCATGATCGAAGTGCTGCACGCCAATTATATCCGCACCGCCCGGGCCAAAGGTCTTTCGGCCCAGGCGATCGTGCTGCGCCATGCCTTGCGCGCCGCGCTGCTGCCGCTGGTGAGTTATCTGGGACCGGCGGTGGCGGGTATCCTCACCGGCTCCCTGATCGTGGAAGAGATTTTCGGCGTGCCTGGCATCGGCCGCTATTTCATCCAGGCCGCGCTCAACCGCGACTATACGCTGGTGATGGGCGTGATCATCTGTTACGCCGCCCTCATCATCGCGCTCAATTTCCTGGCGGACATGCTTTACGGCCTGCTCGATCCGCGCGTGAGGCTGACATGATCGCCATCGGCGCGGCGGGTGGACGCAAGGCCGAAGCGCTGGAGCGAGCTTTCGCGGGCCGCAGCCTGTGGGCCGACGCAAGGCGGCGGCTATTCCGCAATCGCGCGGCGGTGACCGGCATGGTGGTGCTGGCGCTCATCGCGCTCATGGCCCTGTTCGCGCCCCTGCTCTCGGCCTACAGCTATGAGTCCATCGATTACAGCATTGTGAGCTGCGCGCCGGATTGGTGGCCCATGGCGGCGACCTGCCACGCCGGGGGCACACATTGGTTCGGCACGGATGCGGTCGGACGCGATCTCTTGGTGCGGGTTTTTTATGGCGCGCGGGTATCGCTGATCGTGGGCTTTGTCGCCACCCTGGTCTCGCTGGTGATCGGGGTGCTCTACGGCGCCATTGCCGGCTATGTCGGCGGTCGCGTGGATGCGGTGATGATGCGGGCGGTGGACATCCTCTATTCCCTGCCCTTCATCTTCTTCGTTATCATCCTGATGGTGATGTTCGACCGCAATTTCTTCCTTCTGTTCGTGGCGATCGGCGCGGTGGTGTGGCTGACCATGGCCCGCATCGTGCGCGGCCAGACGCTTTCCGCCAAGCACAAGGAATATATCGAGGCGGCGCGGGCCGCGGGCGTTTCCACATTCGGCATCATCGCCCGCCACATCATCCCCAATGTCGCAGGCCCCGTGGTGGTCTATGTCACACTGACGGTGCCCGATGTAATCCTGACCGAAAGCTTTCTGTCCTTCCTGGGGCTCGGCATTCAAGAGCCTTTGACCAGCTGGGGTGTGCTGATTTCCGACGGCGCCAACACGATGGAGGCGGCGCCATGGATGCTGGCCTTCCCAGCCTTGTTCATGGGCGTGACCCTGTTCTGCTTCAACTTCATCGGCGACGGGCTGCGCGACGCGCTGGACCCCAAGGATTTTTGAGCGTGGCGCTGCTGGAGATCCGCGACCTCGACGTGCATTTCGCCACCCAGGATGGCGAGGTGCATGCGGTCAAGCGCGTTAGTCTGGATGTCGCGGAGGCAAGTTGTCTCGGCGTGGTGGGCGAAAGCGGTTCGGGCAAGAGCCAGCTTTTCCTGGCCGCTATGGGATTGCTGGCGCCCAATGGCCGTGCGACCGGCAGCGTGCGCTATCGCGGCGAAGAGCTGCTGGGGCTGGAGCCCAAGCGGCTCAACCGATTCCGCGGTTCCAAGATCACCATGATCTTCCAGGACCCGCTTACCTCCCTGACGCCGCATATGACAGTCGGCGCGCAGATTCTGGAGGCGCTCACGCTTCGCCAGAAGATGCCGCGCGAAGAAGCCGAGCGGCGGGTGCGCGAAATTCTGGACTATGTCCGCATTCCCGAAAGCGCGCGGCGGATGAAGCAGTATCCCCACGAATTGTCCGGCGGCATGCGCCAGCGGGTGATGATCGCCATGGCGACCATCACCGGACCCGATCTTGTGATTGCCGATGAGCCGACCACAGCGCTGGACGTGACGGTGCAGGCCCAGATCCTGGAAATCCTGAGGGGCCTCAAGATCGAGAAGAAGACGGCGCTGGTTTTGATCAGTCACGATATGGGCGTGATCGCCGGCAATGCCGACCAGGTTCAAGTGATGCGTCAGGGCGAAGTGGTGGAACGCGGGCCGGTGGACGAGATTTTCTACGCGCCGCGCGAGGGCTATACCAAAATGCTGCTCGCCGCGATGCCGCGCCTGACCGACGCGGCCGAACCGGCAAGCATACCGGGCGTCCTGCTGCTGAATGTGGAAGATGTGAACGTCACCTTCCCGATCCGCAATGGCCTGTTCAAACCAGCCCAGACTCTTCGCGCCGTGGACGGCGTTTCGTTTCAGTTGCGTGCCGGCGAGACGCTGGGCGTGGTGGGCGAAAGTGGTTGCGGCAAATCCACCCTGGCGCGCGCCGTGTTGCAGCTTCTGCCCGCCGACAGTGGCAAAGTGGTGTGGCTCGGACGCGATCTGACGGAAGAGACACGGGACGCGATCCGCGGCGCACGCAAGGATTTCCAGATCGTGTTCCAGGACCCGCTGGCGAGCCTGGATCCTCGTATGCCCATCGGCATTTCCATCGCCGAACCGCTGCAAGCGCTCGAGCCGGGCCTCAGCCGCAGCGATGTACGCGCGCGCGTCGGCGCCATGATGGCGCGTGTCGGCCTCGATCCCGGTTGGATCAACCGCTATCCCCATGAATTGTCAGGCGGGCAGAACCAGCGGGCGGGCATCGCCCGCGCCATGATCCTCAGTCCCAAGATGGTGATATGCGATGAAGCGGTGAGCGCGCTGGATGTCTCGATCCAGGCGCAGATCCTGGCTTTGATCAAATCGCTGCAAGCCGAAACCGGCATGGCGCTGATCTTCATCAGCCATGATCTGGCGGTGGTGCGGCAGATCTCGCACCGCGTGATGGTGCTTTATCTGGGCCGGGTGGTGGAGACGGCGGCGGCGGATGCGCTTTATCGCGATCCCCGCCATCCCTATACGCGTGCACTTCTTTCCGCCGTACCCGTGCCCGATCCCAAGATCGAGCGCGGCCGCAAGCGGACGCTCCTGACTGGCGACCTGCCTTCGCCGTTCGACAGCCGCGCGCCGCTGGCGTTCCTCAAATCGAAACGCATCGACGACCCCGATGCGCCGCAATACCGCCCAAAACTGATCGAGATCGCACCGGGGCATCTGGTCGCCGAGCACGATTGAGGCCTGCGCCGATCAGCGGATGCGCTGCACCTGATACTCGTTGCCGTCATTGCGCAATTCCAGAATGCCGTGATCGCCGAGCCCTTGGCCCACCGAGACGACGTATCGGGAGGCTGGTTCCTTCCAATGCGCATAATTCACGTCATCGGCTTGCTGCCGCCACACGGTGCCGTCCGGCAAGGTGACCGTGAACATGCCCTTGCGGTCGAAGCTGTAGGCGGTCAGATGAACCCAATTGTCGGCCCCTTTCTCCACCGGGGCCGCGGGCGCCATGGCGGCCGGCCGCTGCGGCAAGGCGCGCGCCGCCGCAGCCCCGCCGGGTACCAGTCGTTGCTGAAAATCCGGCGCCGGCAAAAGACCCAGCCGGGCGCGCATGGGCTGAACCGCGCCATAGACGCAATCGAGCCATTGGCGGTCATCCGCGATCTGGTCGCAGCGCGCGATGCCGGCGCGGGAGTCGTCGCGCGGTGCAGCCTTGGCGGCCAAGGGCAACGCCGCCAGCAATGCGATCATGGAAACGAGAAGGCTTTTCACGCCGGCACCTCAATGCGTTGGGAAAATTCCGTGTCGGAATCCCGTAATGCATTGTGACATGCGATTGTCACAAATCTGCGACACTCACTTCACCCGCATGACCCGGTAATCCTGATCGCCTTTCACTTTCATGGTGTGGCTGCCCATCACGTCCGAAGTCACGATCACGACATAGCCGGTGGCCTGGCCATTCCAATGGGCGCGCAAATCGTCATAAGGCGATTGTTTCCAAACTTCGCCATCCGCCAGGGTGGCGGTGAAGAGCCCGTCCTTGCCGAATGTGTAGGACGCGAGGCGGGTGGTGCCGCGGCTGAACTCATCCTCATCGCTGGAACCAGAGAAGGGATTGAGATTGCCCAGGCCCAACCAGCCGCCGCTGTCCTTCTTCATGGGCGCGGTCGGCACAGGGGCATTCTTGACCAGCGCGACCTGACTGTCGGGCGCGGGCGGCAGGCCAAGCTGGGCTCGCATGGGCTGGGCCGCGCCATAGAAACAGTTGAGCCAGACCCGGTTGTCGGTAATGGCGGAGCAGCGCTCGATATTGGCCATCACATCGTTGCGGGTGGGGTCGGTGTCCGCCGAGGCGGGCGTGGCAGTCAGGCCGGCAAGAAAAACCAGAGCAAGAAAACGGCGCGGCGACATCAACACCCCCAAACAGGACAGTTCCAGCGGCTTGGAATATAATGGATTTCTCCCGCCCGATGCTATGCTGGCCTGACGCGTGAGGCAAAGGTTGCCAAGAGATGGCCCCGTCGAAATATTGGAATCGCAGGCTGGCGCTGGGCGGCGGTGCGGCCGCCCTGCTGGGCGGAAGTTATCTGGCCAGCCGGGGCAAAACCGTCAGACCGCATCACCCGCGCCTCAAACCCGGAACTTTTCATCTTGGCAATGCGGCCGAGCCCTTTACCCTGGACCCCAATCTTTCCGACGCGACTTGGGAGGATTTCATCATCGGCGATCTGATGATGGGCCTTGCCACGGAGGACCCCATGGCCCGTCCGGTTGCGGGCATGGCGGAGCGCTGGGAGACTTCGCCCGATGGCCTGACCTGGACCTTCCATTTGCGCGAGGCACAATGGTCCGATGGCGTACCGCTGACGGCCGAAGATTTCTTGTATGCCTGGCGCAGGGTGCTCGATCCAAAGACCGCTGCTTCCTACGCCTATTTCCCCTACATCATCGAAAATGCCGAGCCGATCAATGCAGGAAAATTGCCGGGCTCGGCCTTGGGCGCCGTTGCGCGAGACCCGCGCACCTTGGAAGTTCGGCTCGAACATCCCGCGCCCTATCTGTTGGAGATGCTGACTCACGGCTCCATGATGCCCGTGCCGCGCCATGTGGTGGAGGCGAAAGGCAAGGACTGGACCCGCCCCGGCAATTATGTGGGCAACGGCGCCTTCATGCTCAAGGAATGGGTGCCCAACGATCACATCCGGGCGGTCAGAAATCCCCGCTTCTTCGATGCCGCGAATGTGAAACTGGACGAGATCATCTATTACCCCACCGATGATTATGCGGCGGGATTCCGTCGCCTGCGCGGCGGAGAGCTGGATGCCACCGATCGGTTGGAGAACAATCAGTTCGCCTGGATCAAGAAGAACATGCCGGAATTGCTGGCGCCGGTGCCGCAGCTGATCATGGACATGGTCCAGGTCAATCTCACCAAGAAACCGTTCGACGATATCCGCATCCGCCGCGCCCTTAATCTTTCCATCAATCGCGAAGCCATCACCGATCGCATCGTCCCTGTCGGCTATCTCCCCGCTTACAACATCGTCCCGCCCGGCACCGCGAATTTTCCCGGCGGCAATGCGCTCGATTTCAAGGCCATGCCCTATCCGGCGCGCACGGCGGAAGCGCAAAGGCTGATGCGGGAGGCCGGCTTTGGTTCAGACAACAGGCTGCGCGCGACCTACATGCTCCGCTCCACGGCTGCCGGCTCATACCGGGCCGTGGCGGCGGCGCTCCAACAAATGTTCGCGCTCGCCTATGTCGATATTTCCATCATCCCAACCGACGCCCAGGTCTTCTACAAGCAGATCCAGGAACATGATTTCGACATGGCGCAGCCAGGCTGGCAGGCCGATTTCAACGACGCGTCAAATTTCCTGGATCTCTTCCGTACCGGCGGCGGCAACAATTGGCCGGCCTACAGCAATCCCGCGTTCGACCGCATGTTGCAATCGGCGCAGGACGACATCGATATCGTCAGCCGCGGCAAAAAGCTGGCCGCAGCGGAAGCGATCGTTCTCAAGGATCATGTCGCCATGCCACTCTTCTTTTGGGTCAGCGGCAATCTGGTCAGGCCCTACGTCAAAGGCTGGGAGCCCAATGTGTTGGACAAGCATCGCGCCCGCTGGTTCTCGATCGACGAAAAGGCGCGCGCCTCGCTTCTGATCAGTTGACACTTGCGGGGGGAACTGGAATTCCAAGTGAAAATCAGGCGGGTTCGCCAGACGCGACCCCATAGCTCAGCAGCGGCGGCCAAGCCCCGAGAACGCGGCGGTTTCCTAATTCGCGTGCGTCGCGCTTTTCTGCCGCCATTCTGACAATTCGCTTCTGAACCAGGGCGTTAAACTGCGAATTGTCAGGATGGATTTTGTTGCGGTCGAACACCGCCCGGCCTGATGTTAAATGGCCCCGGTCGCACAGCGGGCTGTATTGACTGCGACCGAAAACAAGGCCGATGCTATCCAGCATTCCATCGCGCCTGGCCTGACTACGGCCCGTGCCACGTAGCTGCCATGCCGACGCGCGATAAAGCATCAATCAAGAAACGGACTAAGGAGGGCTTTATGATGACCGGCAAATGGACGCTGATCGCCGCCGCCGTGGTACTGATGCTGGTGGCTGTAAGTGGCGCGGCAATTTCGGCTCAAGACAAATACACATTGAAATTGCCAGGCGGGATCGTGTTCTCTGACTTCAAGGATTACGGGGACTGGCAGCTTATCTCCGTCGCGAAGACCGATGATCGAATGAAAGCAATCCTGGGCAATCCCACGATAATTGCCGCTTTCAAGGCCGGCATTCCTGGAAACGGCAAACCCTTTCCAGAAGGCTCCAAGATCGCAAAGATTCAGTGGAAACCGAAGAAAAGCACCGAAGCCCAGTTTGTCGTAGAAGTGCCGGACACCTTGGCAGACCTCTTCTTTATGGAAAAAGACAGCAAGAGATTTCCCGATACCGGTGGATGGGGATACGCCCAGTTTGACTATGCTCCGGCGTCCGCCACTTACACAGCGGATAAAGCTGGCACTCCCAACTGCGGGAACGCTTGCCATTTAAAGGTGAAGGCGAAGGATTACGTCTTCCACCCTTTCCAGAATCGATAAGACTTATTCGAGAAAATCTCGATTTTGTCAGAATTGGAGTCGTCAATGGGCGGCATACAAATAGAGCAGAAGAGCTATGAGATGCCCCCGCGAGAGGGGATCAGCATTGCACATTTTCTGACTGTCGACGACATCGAGCGGTCGGCCCACTACTATGAAAAGGTTTTCGGCGCTCGCATTCTGAGCCTCGGTGACGGTAACGCGCCTGGGTACCTTCAGCTTGCGAATATCTGGATGATTCTGAACGTCGGGGGTGGGCCGACCCCGGACAAGCCGACTGTAACGCTCAGCGTGCCCGATCCAGATCACATCAGCAGCTTTATGAATTTC
>DATNGI010000120.1:0-17850 GCA_035605955.1 Rhizomicrobium sp. | reverse complement strand
CTACCGCCGCATCGAAGACCAGCTGCGCAGCGTGGGCCGCCGCCTCGACAATGCCGAACGCAGCCAATCCGAAAACACTCGGGCGATGAGCCAGGCGACAACAGAGATCAACGTCGCCAGCCGTGAGCAGTCCCAAGCCTTCGACGAGCTGGGCACGCAGGTTCTGGGCCTGTCCGAAAGGCTGGAACGGCTGGAACGCCATGTCGCCCAGGACCCGCTCAAGGATGCGGTCAAAGGCCTGCACCAGGGTCTTTCGCGCTTAGCCGACCAGATCGGGCAGACCGCCAGCCATTCCGCCAGTCAGATCTCGACCGTGGCCGGCAACCTCGAACAACTCGCGGCCCGCTTAGGCCAAGCGCGCGCCGATGCCGAAAACACCACCCGCGCGCTGGAAGTGCGCATGGTCTCGGCCGAGAACACGCTCAGCCAGGCCAGCACGCTGATCGATAAAGCCGACACCGCCGCCGAGGCGCTGGAGACCCGCGTCGCCACCACCGAGAGCGCGCTGCAAACCGCGCGCAGCCGCATCGATCAAGCGCAGGAAAAAATCGAAGCCCAGGCCAGCATCCGCGCCCACGACCTGGCCGAACTTCAGAGATGGGAAGCCAATCATCTGGGGTCGCTGGAACGGATCGAAGAGCGCATCGCCTGGCTGGAAAGCAAGGGTCCCGATCCCGTCATCGACCGCAGGCTGGACAATATCGAGCAGGCGCTGGCCGGCGTGGTGTCGCGGCTGGAACAGTCCGATCCGATCGCCGCCCTGGCCGACACGCTGCGTCAGGTCAATCAGCGTCTCGACTCCGTCGAAAAGAGCCATTTCGAAATGTTGGCCGAACTGCGCGCCAGCCTCGGTCAGGCGCCACGTCCTGCCCCCGTCGTCGCGGCCCCCAGCTTCAATCCGACACCCGAACCGCCGCCGGTGTTCGAGGCCCCGAAATTCGAGACCAGCGCCTTTGCCGGCGTTGTCGCCGAAGCGCCACGGGATGAGATCAAGCCCGAGCCCGAAGCGCTTCAAGAGGCGCATGAGGAAACAGCGAAGGGCGTTTTCGACGAACCCATCTTCCAGGCAGAGCCCGCCCCGCCGCTTTTCTCCGAACCCTCCTCTGCCGTCGCGGAAGACGCCCCGATCGAAGAGGGCTTCGCGCCCAAGACTCCGGCCTTTGCCGCGGATGCGCCCGAACAGGATGCCTTCACCGGCCTGTCCCAGGATGCGTTCGCCGACCATTTCGAGATGCCGCAGGATTTCGCCGATGCCATGGCGCAGTCGGCGCCCGTAGGCGACAATTTCCTTAGCGCCGCGCGCCGCTCCGCTCAAGCGGCCGCCGAAGCCGAAGCGCAACGTGGCGGCCGCAGCTTCAGCTGGGGCCGCGCCGAAGGCGAGCGCGACGAGAAGACCAACCCGCGCAATCTCATTCTTCTGGTGATCGGCTTTGTTGCGCTTCTGGCCGTGGCGCTGGGCCTGATGCTGAACCATCGCGGCGCGCGTCCGGCTTCGTCTGAGAAGGCCGAAGCCACCAAAACACCTGCGGCGAATGCGCAAACGTCATCGACAGGGGCGCTGCAAGGACCCCAGATCACACCTACGCCTCAGAACAATGCTGCTCCGGCGGCCAAACCGGCGGCGCCCGCCACCGTGGTGGGACTGGTTCCGCCCACAGTCGTGGTGAACCCCCCGGTGCCGTCCCAAACCGCGCCGCAAAAGCCCGCAGCGCAGACCGCTGCACTTCCGCCTGCCAAGGCGGCCCCAGCCAAGAGCCAGACATCGACCACTGACAAGGTCGCCGCCGCCGCCAACCAAGGCAATGCCACTGCCGAAACCATCATCGGCCTGCGTTATCTGGACGGCCAGGGCATTTCCGCCGACGCCACCCAAGCGCTGAAATGGCTGCAGAAGGCCGCCGACGCCGGCCAGGCCGTGGCGCAATATCGCCTAGGCACCATGTATGAGCGCGGCCAGGGCGTCACCGCCAATCCCGCATTGGCCGCCAAATGGTATCTGGCCGCCGCCAACCAGGGCAACCGCAAGGCGATGCACAATCTTGCCGTCTCTTATGCGGAAGGCGCCACCGGCAAAAAAGACATGGCGGAATCCGCGCGCTGGTTCTCCAAAGCCGCGGCGCTGGGCCTGTCCGATTCCCAGTTCAATCTCGCGGTGCTCTATGAGCGCGGCGACGGCGTGCCGCAAAGCCTGATAGACGCCTTCAAATGGTATTCCATCGCCGCCGCCGCTGGTGACGCGGAATCCCGCACGCGTCTGGGCGTGCTGCAGACGCAATTGTCCGAAACCGACCGCGCCGCGGCCACCCGCGCGGCGCAGAATTTCCGCGTGGGACAGCTCAACCGGACTGCCAATGTACCTCCCGAGGCGGCCGACATCGCGTCGAATTGAATCAAACCGACGCGGCATTTCGAACGACACGCGCAGAAAAAACGCCTGATCTTGCACCCTGCGGTTGACCCGCCAGACTCGCGCGCGCACATTCCGTCATCGCGAAGAGGTTCGCGACTGATCCCGCCCTGACGGATTGGTTTATGGAAATCTATCTTCCCATCGCCGAAATGTCGGTCCAATGGATCGTCATTCTGAGCATGGGATTGGGCGTCGGTTTTCTCTCCGGACTTTTCGGCGTAGGCGGCGGCTTCCTCCTGACGCCCCTGCTGGTCTTTTACGGCATCCCGTCGGGCGTCGCGGTCGCTACCACGCTCAGCCATATCACGGCCTCGTCCATTTCCGGCGCCGTGGCGCAATGGAAGAAACGCGCCATCGATTTCAAGATGGCGGGCGTGATGATGCTGGGCGGGCTTGCCGGCACCGGAGCGGGCGTCTGGCTGTTCGCCATCATGCGCCGCGCCGGACAAATGGACCTCGTGGTGTCGCTCACCTACGTCCCCATGCTGGGGATTGTGGGCGGCATCATGCTGAATGAGAGCGTCAAGACCCTGCGCGCCCAGGCGCGCGGAAACGCACCCGCCCGCATCCATCCCACCAACCATGTCTGGATCCACGGCCTGCCGCTCAAGGCGCGCTTCCGCCAGTCACGGCTTTATATCAGCATCATTCCGCCGCTGGTGATCGGCTTTCTGGTCGGCGTCATGAGTGCCATCATGGGTGTGGGCGGCGGCTTCATCATCGTGCCGGCCATGATCTACCTCTTGCGCATGCCTACCAATGTGGTGATCGGCACGTCGCTGGTGCAGATCATCGGCGTCGCGGTGGTCACGACCATGCTGCAAGCCACCAGCAACTATGCCGTCGATATCGTGCTGGCTGCCATCCTGGTGGTGGGAGGCGTGATCGGCGCCCAGTTCGGCGTGCGCGCCGGCGCGAAGCTTCGCGGCGAACAGATCCGGCTGCTGCTGGCATTGCTGGTTTTGGGCGTGGCGCTCAGGTTGCTTTGGGGCCTGGTGATCACGCCGTCCGACGTCTACAGCATCGCGGGGTTGTGATGCGGCGCCTGTTGTGTCTGGCCTTCTTGTTGATCGCCTCGCCTGTCTCAGCGGAGCAGCTTGTCTCCGGCATCAGCCAGGACCTGATCCAGATCACTTCCAACTATACCGGCAGCGACATCGTGGTGTTCGGCGCGGTGGAGGGCGATCAGACTGCTGACTCGCGCTCGCCCCGCGACGTGGTGGTGGTGGTGCGCGGACCCGACAGCGACATCACGGTGCGCCGCCGCGACCGGGTGGCCGGTGTATGGGTCAATCGCGACGCCGCCAATCTGTCGGGCATGCCGGCTTATTATTTCCTGGCGAGCACGCGGCCCTTGAAAGACATCGCCCCGCCTGACGCGCTGACGCATTACAATATCGGCCTTCAGAATCTGCAGCCCGACGCGGTCCATAGCCATCACGATTACGAGCCCTTCCGTCAGGCGGCGCTGCGCCATCTGACCAAGGACCGGCTCTATACCGAGACGCCGGGCGGCGTGGAATTCCTCAGCGAGACCCTGTTCCGCGCGCATGTGCCGGTGCCCGCGGAAGTCACGCGCGGGCAATACAATGTCGAGGTTTATCTCTTCCGCGACGGCGTGGTGGAGAGCGCCCAATCCACGCCGCTCTTCATCGACCAAACGGGGTTGGAGCGCCGTCTTTTCAACTTCGCCCACAACCAGCCTTTCAGCTATGGCCTAGCCGTGGTGGCGATGGCCGTCATTATGGGTTGGATATCCTCGCTTCTGTTCCGCCGCCCCGCCTGACCGCGGGGAATGGCATAGACCCGCTCCTGTCCCAGCATGAAGGCATGGAAGCGGCCGGGAAACAGGCCCGCTATGGCGGGGTCGCCCACATCCAGCCCGCCGGCATAGGCCCCGAAAGCGGGCATCAACAGCCGCGTTGTGTTGGCGACGAAACAGCGGCGGCGCACGCCCCGGCCGAACTTGGCCACAGTGGCGGCGGGATGAAGATGGCCGGCGACTTCGCCCGGTGCGGCGTAGGCCTCGGGTTCGTGGCGGAACAGAAGCCCGCCCTCGCGCCATTGCCCCATCACCGCGCCGCCCAGCCAGCCCGGCGGATGCGGATCGTGATTGCCAGTGATCCAGAGAAAATGCGCGGATGCCGACAGGGCCCGAAGCATGCCGCGTTCTTCCGTGCCCAAACGCCCGGCCGCGAACGGATCGTGGAAAGAATCACCCAAGGCGATGATGCGCGCGGGCGCCTTACGTCCCGCCACTTCCGCCATGCGCAGCAAAGTGGCGCGGGTGTCGTAAGGCGGCAGGAACTGGCCGCCCCTGGCATAGGAACTGCCCTTCTCGAAATGCAAATCGGCGAAGATCAGGGTGCGCGTGCGCTCCCACCAGGCGGCGCCGGATCGGTCCAGCGTCAGTCGCTCGCCATTCACCTCCACACAAAGATCAGTCGACACGCATCGCATCCGCAATCAGCGCGTCTTCATGATCGCGCAAAATCTGTTCGTCCACTTCGCCCCGCGCCACCATTTCGCGGGAGATCTCCAGCAGCGCCGGAACCGCCAGAGGCGATACCCGGTCAAGCTTTCTTGCCACGATTCGCGACCGGACCCGGGTCAGCATATCGGACAGGCGCGCGATGTCGAGCAGCCCGGTTCCCGCGTCCGCATAGGTGGCCCGCAGCAGGACGTGATCGGGCTCATGCTCGCGCAGCACGTCATAGATGAGATCGGAAGAGAATGTCACCTGCCGGCCGCTTTTTTCCTTGCCCGGCATTTTGCGTTCAATCAGGCCGGCGATGACGGCGCAGTTCCTGAAGGTGCGCTTGTAGAGATTGCTGTCGGCCAGCCAGGCGTCCAGATCGTCGCCCAGCATGTCTTCGTCGAACAGCTTCGCCATATCGAGGCCGCTCATGTCGCGCGCCGCCCACACGGCCAGGGCATATTCATTGGCGATGAAACCCAAGGGTTTCATCCGCGCCCGCTCCAGCCGCCTGGTCAACAACATGCCCAAGGTCTGGTGCGCCAGACGGCCTTCGAAGGGATAGCACACCAGATAATGCCGGCTGCCACGGGGGAAATGCTCCACCAGCAACTGGCCGGGCTTGGGAATCACGCTGCGCCATTCCTGGATCCGAAGCCATTCTTGAACGGGATCGGGCAGCACACGCCAACGCTCCGGCGCCGACACCATCTCGCGCACGCGCTGGGCCAGAAAAGTGGAAAGCGGAAATTTGCCGCCATTATAGCTGGGCACCTGCGCTTCGGGATCGTTGGTGCGGGTGACATAGGCGGCGTCTTCGCGCAGGCCTTCGAAACGAAGCACATCGCCCGCAAAGACGAAGGTATCGCCTGGCGACAATTGCTCCACGAAATATTCCTCGAGCTGACCCAGCCTTCGCCCGCCCGCGCCGGTGGGTTTGCCGCGCGACTGGAGGCGGATCTCGATCATCGGATCTTCCACGATGACGCCGACATTGAGACGATAAGCCTGGGCCAGGCGCGGATGCGCCAGGCGCCACATATTTTTTTGGGGGCCGTCGGTCAGTTGGCGCAAACGCGCGAAGCGGTCGTAGCTCTTCAGCGCATAACCGCCGGTGGCGACAAAACCCAGCACCGCGTCGAAATCGGCGCGGGAGAGATGCGCAAAAGGCGCCGCCGACCTTACTTCGGCAAATAGGGCATCGGCCTGAAATGGCGCGGCCACCGCCATGCCCCAGACATGCTGGCAAAGCACATCGAGCCCGCCCTGCTTCAAGCGCTCGCCGTCCAGCTCACCCGCCAGCACCGCGTCGCGCGCGGCGTTGCATTCCAGCACTTCGAAGCGATTGGCAGGCACCAGCAGCGCCGCGCTGGGCTCGTCCAGCCGGTGATTGGCACGGCCGATGCGCTGCACCAGCCGCGCCGCGCCCTTGGGCGCGCCGATGCAGATGACTTTGTCCACCGCGCCCCAGTCGATGCCCAGATCCAAGGTCGAGGTGCAGACCACGGCGCGCAACGCGCCCTTGGCCATGGCCGCTTCGACCTTGCGCCGCTGCTCCGGCGCCAGCGAGCCATGATGCAGCGCGATCGGCCAATTCTCTTCATTGAGGCGCCAAAGCTCCTGAAATGTGCGCTCGGCCTGGCTGCGGGTGTTGACGAAGATCAGCGCGGTTTTGGCCTGAGCGATGGCGGTCATCACGTCCTGCATGGCGTGGCGCGCCAGATGGCCCGCCCAGGGCACATAGGAATCCGAAGCACTGATGGCGATTTCAGGTTTGGCGCCGCCCTTGGCGATCACCAGGCCGGCCAAGACTTCGCCTGCCATCGGCTGCGGCACCAGGAAACGCTGCAACGGCTTGGGATCAGCAACCGTGGCGGACAGACCGACGCGGCGATGGCCGGGCGCCAGTTGCGACAATCGCGCCAGACCCAGCGCCAGAAGATCGCCGCGCTTGGAATTGTAAAGCGCGTGCAATTCGTCCAGCACCACGGTCTTCAACCCTTCGAACAATTGCGGCGCGCGCGGATGGGCGATCAAAAGCGCCAATTGCTCCGGCGTGGTCAGCAGAAAATCCGGCGGTGTATGACGCTGGCGCTGGCGGCGGGCCGCCGGCGTGTCACCCGTGCGGGTTTCCACCGTGAGCGGCAGCTGCATCTCCGCAATGGGCGTCTCCAGATTGCGCGCCACGTCCACCGCCAACGCCTTGAGCGGCGAGATGTAGAGGGTGTGAAGTTTGCGCGCCCGCGATCTTTTTGGACGCTCCGCCAATTCGATCAGGCTGGGCAGGAAACCGGCCAAGGTCTTGCCGCCGCCTGTGGGCGCGACCAGCAGCACGCTTTCACCCGCGCCTGCTTTTTCCACCAGCGCCAATTGATGGGCGCGCGGGGTCCAGCCCTTGGCGGCGAACCAGTGCATGAAAAGGGGGGGCAGCATGGGCGTTTTTCCCATGCGGGCCGCACTGAAGGCGAGGTTTATTTGTTTTGGTCGCGCGACCCGGGCGCGGACGCCCCCAATTATTGGTTGGCGCCTCCCGCGCCGCTCGGAAAACCGTGCGTCGCTTTGCAGCTTTTCCTGGCCGGCGCTCCTATAACGGCTCAGACATCAGCCGCTTCAGCTCGGCCTCGGGGATGCCATAGAAGCTGCCCGCCACCTGCTCGATGGCGGCGCGGTTGACCAGGGTCAGCTGGCCGCGCCTGGTGGTGATCATGCCCCGGCGCTCGAAGGAATGCAGCGCCACGGTCACCCCGGCCCGGCGCACGCCCAGCATCACCGCCAGAAATTCATGGGTGAGCGGGACCGCGTCGCTGTCCAGCCGGTCATGCGCCATCAGGAGCCAGCGGGCCAGCCGCTCTTCCAGCTTGGCGCGGCCGTTCGCCAGCGCCGTGTGCGCGGTCTGGATCATGAAGGCTTGGGCGGATTTCAACACCAGGGCGCGCAGCGACGGACTTTGTTTCATCGCTTCCACAAAGGCCGCCGCGGGCATGCGCCGGCCACTGCCGCCGATCTGCATATAGGCCGAATGCTGGGCGCGGTCGTCGCCGAAGACCAGCGGATGGCCCGTCATGCCTTCCTTGCCGATCACACCCACTTCGATCCGATGATCTTCCGCATTCACGGCCACCACCGAGACCACGCCGGTCTCCACGAAATAGACATGGGTGATGGGCTTGTTGGGCACCTCCACCACCTGGCGCTCTTTCAAGGTGATGCTTTCCAGATGCGGCGCCACAAGCGCCCAATCATGCGCCGCCATCTTGGCGAGCAGGCGATTGCGGACATCGGTCCTCAAAGGCGACGCATCGTTCATGAATCTTGCTCCGGCCTCAACCGACATGGCCGGAAATCCTTTTGGTTATGGAACAGGATGCCCCGAGATTCGACAAAGCCAACGGACAGAACTTAGCGATGCTGCACCAAATTCCCACGCTTATTTCCGTACGGAAGCGTACGGCTTTACTGCAATTTTCCACGCAAAAAGACATGGCGTTGCTCCGTATACAGAATGAATATGATCCGTGTACGGATCACACCCCGCGACACGGAGACGGGCAGGAAATGAAAAGGAACCCGCAGGAAGAAAACGCTCCGCGCCCGGCCGGGTTTCAGCTTCGGAGGAAATCCAACACCGCCTGGCGGGTGGGGCGCGCGCCCACCGCCGACATATGGTCGCGGCCGGGCACGATTGCGGCGGAGCCATGGGGAAATATGGCGGCAAGAGGGCCGGCGGGCCCCGCGACGAAATCCTGATCGCCATCGACCACCAGGATCGGTTTGTCGAAGGTTTGCAAAACGCCGATCGGCAAGGGCGGGCTCATGGCGCGCATGCAGGCCGCCAGCGCAACCCGGTCCTTGCCCTGCTGCTCCGAGAAGTCGCGGAACATACGCGCCCGCGCATCGGTGATGGAATCCTTGTCGTCGGTGAGAAGCGCCTCAGCGATCGCCTCTTTGCGTTCCGGATCGGAGACGCGCGGCCCCGTCAGATAAGCCTCGCCCACCCCGCCCAGCGCCAGGCGCGTCATGCGTTGGGGGAAAAGCCTCAGGAAGCGCAAACCGATGAGGCCGCCCATGGAATAGCCGACATAGGGCGCGTCTTTTACGCCTGCCGCATCCATCACAGCCAACACATCCTCGGCCATGCGATCATGGGAATAGAACAGCGGATCATGCGGTTTGTCGCTTTCGCCATGGCCGCGATTGTCGATGGCGATGATGGAAAACCCCGCCTCGGTCAAAGAGCCGTACCAGCCGGTGGATTTCCAGTTCTGCTCCTTGCTGGACGCGAAGCCATGCACCAAGAGCACGGGCGGCCCTTGACCAACCCGTTCATAGGCGATGCGGATTCCATCGGTGGCGGTGACAAATTCGGTCATGAATTTTTCTGCCCCCAACTGTCTCTTTCGCGCAAGCGCTCAGAGACATCTTCCCCCGCCAGCGGCTTCGCCGCGCGGAGGAAGAAAGCTAGTGTGCGCAACCCCTATCGTAGGCCAGGGCAGCCTGTCTATGATGGCTTTATGAACAGAAACTGGCTCGGAATTGCCGCGATCAACGGCGCTTTGGCCGTGATGGCGGGGGCTTTCGCGGCGCACGGGCTGAAGGCGCGCTTGAGCGCGGACATGCTTTCGGTGTTCGAAACCGGGGCGCGCTATCAGATGTCTCATGCGCTGGCGGTCGGGCTTGCTTCGCTTGTTCCCGCGCCCAAAGCGGCTTGGGCGTTCCTTGCGGGGATCCTTCTCTTTTGCGGCTCGCTCTATTTGCTGGCCCTGACCGCCATCCCCATATTGGGAGCGGTCACGCCCCTGGGCGGCCTTTGTTTCATCGCAGGCTGGGCGCTGCTGGCCTGGAAGGCTTTCAAGGGCCCGATTTGACCGCAAGCGCCGGAGTGTTTGCCGCCGGGGACCCTGCCAGATTGGCCGCGGATGATCTGGAGTAAATGAGATGAAAAATACCAAGGCCCGTGAGGCAGCCAGGGCCCAGACCGAAGCCGATCCCCGCTGGGGCAAGGTTGTGGCCCGCGACAGCGCCACCGACGGCCAGTTCGTCTATTCGGTGGCGACCACCGGCGTCTATTGCCGCCCCTCCTGCGCGGCGCGGCTGGCCAACCCCGCCAATGTGCGTTTCCATCTGACCCCTGCGGCGGCACGGGCCGCGGGCTTTCGCGCTTGCAAGCGCTGCAAGCCGGATCTGGGCTGCGAAGCGCCCCATGCCGCCAAGGTGGCGGATGCCGCCCGCCGCATCGCCGCCAGCGAGGAGACCCCGTCCTTGACCAGCCTGGCGGCCCGGGCGGGCATGAGCCCGCATCATTTCCATCGCGTCTTCAAGGCGATCACGGGACTGACGCCCAAGGATTATGCCGCCGCCCATCGCGGCAAGAAGGTGCGCGACGGTCTGGTGCAAGCCGCAAGCGTCACCCAGGCGATTTATGACGCCGGTTATAATTCCGGCAGCCGCTTCTATGAGAAGTCGAATTCGCTGCTCGGCATGACGCCCAGCCGCTATCGCGCCGGCGGCGTCCACGAAGAGATCCGCTTCGCCATCGCCGAGACGTCCTTGGGCGCATTGCTGGTCGCGTCCAGCGGCAAAGGGGTCTGCGCCATTCTTCTGGGCGATGATCCGGAAAAGCTGCTGCGCGATCTGCAGGACCGCTTCACCCACGCGCATCTGGTGGGCGGCGACGCCAAGTTCGAAAAGCTGGTCGCCAAGGTGGTTGGCCTGGTGGAACGCCCCCGCAAAGACCTCGACCTGCCGCTGGACATTCGCGGCACGGCTTTCCAGCAGCGCGTATGGAAGGCGCTGACGTCGATCCCGGCCGGCAAAACCGCAAGCTATAGCGACATCGCGCGCAAGATCGGCCATCCCCAAGCCGTGCGCGCAGTGGCCCAGGCCTGCGCCGCCAACAATCTCGCTATCGCCATTCCTTGCCATCGCGTGGTGAAGAATGACGGTGGCCTTTCCGGTTATCGCTGGGGCGTGGCGCGTAAGAAAGAGTTGTTGGCCCGCGAAGAGGCGGCCTAAGCGTCATGCCGCGCGACTGGCAGAAGGTGGAAACTGACCTCAATGCCCAGGGCTGGGCACTCCTGCCGAAGCTCATTTCCGCTTCGGCAGCGGCCCGGCTCAGGACCCTCTACGACCGGGAGATTTTCCGGAGCCACATCATCATGGGCCGCTATGGCTTCGGCCGGGGCGAATACAAATATTTTTCCTATCCCCTGCCCGACCCGCTGACGGATTTGCGGCCCAGCCTCTATGAGCAACTCGCCCCCATCGCCAATCGCTGGGCCGACCTCAGGGACGAGGAAACGCGCTTTCCCGCCCGCCACAGCGATTTTCTCGCCCGTTGCCATCAGGCAGGCCAGAACCGGCCCACGCCGCTGCTGCTGAAATACGGGCCCGGGGATTACAATTGCCTGCATCAGGACCTCTACGGCGAACATGTCTTTCCGCTGCAAGTGGCGATCCTGCTGTCCGAGCCTGGAGAGGATTTCACGGGCGGCGAATTCGTCATGACCGAGCAGCGGCCGCGCGCGCAATCCCGCGCCAGCGTAATTCCCCTGCGCCAGGGCGACGGCGTGGTCTTCGCAGTTCATCGCCGGCCCGTCAAAGGCACGCGCGGCACTTACACCGTCAACCACCGCCACGGAGTCAGCGCGCTGGCCACGGGAGAGCGCTATACGCTTGGCGTCATTTTCCACGACGCGGCGTAACGCCGGAATCAGGCGTCTCACACGGGACTGGCGGGCCGGGACGGCCGAGGCTAGAACAGCGCGCTTGTCCGGGATCAAGATGAAAAGCCTGTCATTATTCGGTCTGCTGCTTTTGGCGCTTACCGCACCGCCAGCCTTAGCCCATGCCCGCCTGCTCAAGTCGCAACCGGTTGAAGGCGCGCACATCAAAAGTCCCGCACGTATCGTGCTCAGCTTCAGCGAAGCGCTGGAGCCTGCTTTTTCCGGTGCGCTGCTGATGGACAAGGACGGCCGCAATCTTTCGGGCGAACCCGTCAAGGTCAGCGGCCGGGTGATTACGCTAAAGCCAGGCCGGCTCGAGCCCGGCGACTATGTCGTGAGTTGGCATTCGGTCGGCCATGACGCGCATCGCCTGGAAGGTCGTCTACATTTCCACGTCCGGCCATGACCGCGTTTCTCGTCTTCGTGCGCGGATTGCATGAAGCGAGCCTGATGGCCTTGTTCGGCAGCGCCTGCCTGCTGCGTCTGCTGGCCGCCAAAGTTCCTGAACTGGCGCTGGAGAGCGGACACTTGATTCTCGGCCGCCGCCTCGCCGCGCTAGTGGCGCTCATCACCGCGCCGCTTTGGATGGCGCTGGTCGCCGCCGAAATGACCGGCACGCCGGCTGCGGCGACCGACACCCAGACCTTATGGCAGGTGGCCATCGGGACCCTGTTCGGCCAGGTCTTCCTGGCCCGCATGGCGCTGGTGCTTGGTCTGGTACTAGCGGTTTGGCTGGGGCGGCTGCGGACCACGATTGGGATCGCTGGGCTTTGCCTGATCTTGATCGCGATCACCAGCCACACCGCCAGCGCCAGCCCCGGCGGCTTCGCCGCGATTGGCGCCAGCAGCGACGCCCTGCATCTTCTCACCGGCGGCTATTGGATCGGTAGCCTTCCTGTACTGGCCACCCTGCTGGCGGAGCGACCGGCCGCGCCGCGCTTGGGCCTGGCGATATCGGTCTTTGCGGAATGGGGCATGCTGTCGGTGGCGCTTCTGGTGATGACCGGCATGATCAACACCACCATGGTGCTTTTGGGCATGCCCGGGCACGACTCGCCGACCTATCTCGCCGTGCTGGGTGCAAAGCTGGTGCTGGTGCTGGTGATGATCGGCCTGGCGCTGATCAATCATTTTCGTCTCCGGCCGCGGTTGGCCCAAGGGGGCGCGGTGGAGCGATTGAAGCTTCATGTGGGTTGGGAATTGGGCCTGGGCCTTGCGGTGATCGCACTCGCCATGACGCTGACGGCGAGCGCGCCCACGCTTCAGTGAAGCGATGACGGTTCGGCGGCGGGCCGCATCTTGGGCTTTTCCTTAAGGCTGAACTGCTTGGTACCCATCAGCGCGGCCAGGAATTTGTCGCCCCATAGCGAGATGTCGTTGCGCAACAGCGCCTGATAAAGCGCGGCATGCCGGCTTTTGCGTTCTGCCAGGGGCATGGCCATGGCGCGCGCGATGGCAGCGCCCACCGCATCGGGATCATAGGGATTGACCCGAAGCGCGCCTTCCTTGAATTCCGCCGCGGCGCCGGCGAAGCGCGACAGGATCAACACGCCGGGGTCGGACGCATCCTGGGCCGCGACATATTCCTTGGCCACCAGATTCATGCCGTCGCGCAAGGGCGTCACCAAGCCCACGCGGGAGCCGCGGTAAAGCCCGGACAGCGCGGTCCGGCTATAAGGCCGGTTGACATAGCGCATGGGCGACCAGGACGCGTCGGAATAGCTGCCATTGATGCGGCCCGCCATGGCGTTCACCGCGCTCTCCATTTCGGCATATTCCTTGATCTGGGAGCGGCTCTTGGGCGTGATCTGCAGATAAGTGATCTTGCCATGCCAGTTGGGATGGGCGGCCAGAAACCGCTCATAGGCTTCGAGCCGAAGCGAAATGCCCTTGGAATAATCGAGCCGGTCCACGCCAATCATCAATGCGCCGGGAATGCTTTTCATCACTTTGCGCACCAGCTCGGTCTTGATGGCGCGCCGCGCCAGCCGGGTGAATTGCCGCGTCTCCACGCCCACCGGGAAGGTGCCGATCCGCATCACCCGGTCGCCCGTCCCCAGTCGGCGCGAGATATGCGACGGCGTGCCCAATTCAATTGCCAGATAGCGGGCGAAATTGGCCGCATCATTGTCGGTTTGGAATCCCACCAGATCATAATGGCAGAGCGCGGGGATCAGATGCTCGTGATTGGGCATGGCGGTGATGATCTCGGGCGGCGGCATCGGGATGTGCAGGAAGAAGCCCACCCGGTTGTTGAGATTGCGTTCGCGCAACGCCTTGGCCAGCGGAATCAGATGATAGTCATGCACCCAGACCAGATCGTCCGGCCTCAAGACTTTGGCGAGTTCGTCGGCGAAATGCTCGTTGACGCGCACATAACCCGACAGATCGCGGCGGGAAAATTCCGCCAGATCCAGCCGGTAATGCAGGATGGGCCACAGCACCCGGTTGGCGAAGCCGTTATAATATTCGTCGAAATCCGCTTCCGTGAGATCGGTCACGATATAAGTGTTTTTGCCCTTGTGCAGGGTGCGGATGCGGGGCGTGGGTTTTGTCTCGCCCGACCAGCCCATCCACACACAGGGATGGTTCTTCAGCGTCGCTTTCAGCACCACTTCCAGGCCGCCGGCATGCAGGCCGGCCTGTGGCGTGGCGACGCGGTTGGAGATTATGAAGACGCGTGCCAATAGCGTTCCTCCCAACTCTTGCTGAGACGCATGGCGCTCAGGATCAAACCGGCCATGGAATAGGTCTGGGGGAAATTGCCCCATAGCATTCCTGTCTTGGGATTGATGTCCTCCGCGAACAATCCATAGTGATTGCGCAAGGCGAGCGCGTCCTTGAAGCGGTCGCGCGCCTCTGATGCCCGATCGAGCACCGCCAGCGCGTCGATCAGCCAGAAGCGGCAGACCAGGAATTCCGATTCCGGCAGGCCGAAATCGTCGGCGGCGGCATAACGCAACACATGGCGGCCATGCACCAGTTCCTTCTCGATAGCGGCGACCGTGCTGGCGAAACGGGGATCGGCGGAATCGATCAGACCCAGTTCCGGCAACAGCAGCACGCTGGCATCCATGTCTTCACTGTCGATGGCGGCGGTGAAGGCCTGGCGCTTCTCGTTCCAGCAGCGCGCGACGATGACATCGCCGACTTCGGCCGCCAGGCTGTTCCAATGCGCCGCGCGGTCGGAGAAGCCCAGCCGGGCCGCAATGGCGCCCGCCCGCGACAGGCCCGCCCAGCACATGGCGGCGGAATGGGTGTGGATGCGTTTGCGCCCCCGATATTCCCAGATGCCGGCATCGGGCTCCAGTGCCAGCGCCGCGCATTGCCGCGCCATTTTCTCGACTAGCCGAAACAACGGCTCGCCGCCGGGGCGCGGCAGCCGGCGATCGAAAAACATCGGGACAGCAGACAGGATCACGCTGCCATAGGCGTCGTGCTGGATCTGCTCCACCGCCGCATTGCCGATGCGCACCGGACCATGGCCTTCAAAGCCTTTGAGCTCGGGCGCGATCCATTCGGTCAGATCGCGCGACGGCACGATGCCATAGACCGGCTTCAACACCTCTTCCTCGCCCACGATGGAGAAGACGAAGGCGATGAAATCCTCCATGGTCTTGGTGGCGCCAATACGGTTGAGCGCCCGCACGACGAAATAGGCATCCCTGAGCCAGCAATAGCGATAGTCCCAGGTGCGGCCCGAATGCGGCGCTTCCGGCAAGGAGGTGGTGAGCGCCGCCACGATGCCGCCGGTCTCCTCGAAATTGGAGAGCTTGAGCGTCATGGCGGCGCGGATGGTGGCATCCTGCCATTCGAAAGGGATGGAAAGCCGTCTGGCCCATTCGCGCCAATAATCATTGGTGCGGTCCAGGAATTCGCGCGCCGTGGTGGCGGGATCGGCGGCGAAAGGTTCGTCGGGGCCCAGAATCAGGTGGATCGGCCGGGTCAGCGCGAACACCGTCTCGTCCTCGATATAGGACAGCGGCGCGTCGCTGGTCAGCCGCAGCATCGCCGGTTCGCCATAAGTAATATGATTGGAGCCCGCCACACGGCGACGCATCGGCTTGCCATATTCCTGGGTGGGCCTCAGCCGGATGGTGACGCGGGGCATGCCCGCCAAGGGTTCGATCCGGCGCATCAATTGCGGCGGACGCATGATGCGGTCGAAATTGCGGAAGCGTGGCGCGAAATCGGTGACGCGCACCGTGGCGCCGTCTTTGGCCGCCAGCAACGTCACCACCGTGGCGGTGTTGCGCTCATAATGCGACTGGCTGTGCGAAAAGCCTTCAAGCACCACATCGAAGAAACCCTTTTCCTCATCGCCCGAGAGCAGGCGGCAGAACAAGGGATCGCTGTCGAAGCGGGGAAAACACCACCACACAATGCGCGCCATCCGGTCCACCAGCGCGGCGGTGCGGCAATTGCCGATCACGGCGAGATCGAGCGGCTGGGACGGGCTCATGCCGCGATCCCCTGCTCCGCCAACGAAGAAAGCCATTGGCGCACGGCCCTGGGCGAGCCGAATTCATAATCCACGCCATCGAACGCGCGGCCCACCGAAAAACCATGGCCGCCCAGTTCGGGCAGGATGTGGAAGACATCCATGTCGGTGGCGTCGTCGCCGCCAAAGACCGGCATGCGATCGCGAAAGGGCGGCTGGCGCATCAAGGCGCGCAGGCCCACGCCCTTGTCCACGCCGAACGGCTTCGCGTCGATCACCGACTTGCCATGCTGAATGGCGACCTTCTCGGCTGCGAAAATCGGTGCGTGCTGCTCCATCGCCGCCTCCAGCGCGCTGCGCGCTTCCGGCGCCAAGCGGTAGTGCAGCGAAAGCGTATAGACCTTGTCTTCTAGAAGCGTGCCCGGATGCGCGTCCACCAGGCCGCGAAAGATGGTTCGCGCCGGACCTGGAATGGGCCCGGCCAAGGCGCGGACATTGCCGTCATGGCCGCGCACCTCCGCGCCATGGCAGCCGATCGCCGCGGTCTTGAGCGGTGCGAACAGCCGGTCTATCCCGGCAAGCGAACGGCCGCTGACAAAGGCGAGCGCACCGTCCAGCGCGTCATAGAGCTGCATCAGAACCAGTCTGAGTTCGGTGGGCACCGTAACGGCATCCGGCGTGCGGGCCATGTCGAGCAGGGTGCCATCGATGTCGAGAAAAAGGGCCGAATTCTTCCTCACAGGCGGCGTCATCCTGACCTGTCCAATAATGTGTCTGTCTCAAAAACCGCGTGTCGAAATCGCCAAAAGCCGATAACCCCGGTCTTCCCCGATAACGCGTGAGATGGGCAGAAAGTTCCGGCGCTGGAGCAGCTCCAGAAAAGAGTGCAGCGGTTGGCGCCACGCTGGCGCTGGGCAACTCCGTCCGGAACCGCGACAAATAAAAGCATTTCGCGATTCGGCAAAAACGAAAAATGCTCTAGACGTTTGCCAGCTTGCGCGGACCCTTGGGGTGCCAGACGAAAGCGCTGCCTTCCATGCCGGCATCATTGGACACCAGTGTGACATTCTTGGGCAGCTTGAAATCGAGGCGGCTGGAATTGCCGCCGCCCAGATAGAGATGATCGTAATTCATCACCGTGGCGAGAATGGGAATGATCTTCTTCACCCGTTTCTTCCACGCCTTGTCGCCAATCTTGCGCCGCTCGGCCTCGCCGATATAGCCGTCGAAATCGGCCTGATGATGGATGGGGATATGGGCCAGCTCCATATGCGGCATCAGCTCGCCGTCGCGGAACCAGGCAGTGCCGAACCCAGTGCCCAGCGTGCAGACCAGTTCCAATCCCTTGCCCTTGATGACAGCCAGGCCCTGCACATCGGCGTCATTGTTGAGGCGCGTGGGCTTGCCCAGTTTCCTTTCGATCACCCGCGCCAGAGGAAAGCCTGCCCAATGTTTGGTGGAGAGGTTGGGGGCGGTGAAGACCTTGCCGTCGCGCACATAGCCGGGAAAGCCGATCGAGACATGATCATAGCCCTTGAGCGGCTTGACCAGCTCCACCAGCGCCGGCACCACTTTCTTTGGCCCACGATGCTTGGGCGTCTTGATCCGCAGCCGCTCGGTCAGGAAGCGGCCTCTGGTATCCACAATCGCGGCCTTAAGCCCCGTGCCGCCGACATCGATCGCCAGAATCTTATCGGCGACCGATCTTACGGCGGATTTTCCGATGGCTTTTCTGGCGCGGCTTGTTCTTTTCATTCTTGCGGCTTTCTTCCTGCATCAAATTGAGCGCGGTGTTGATCAA
>DATNGI010000119.1:0-23695 GCA_035605955.1 Rhizomicrobium sp. | reverse complement strand
GGGTGCGGTCATAGAGTTCAGACGCGGCCGCAGCCTCCATCCTGAGATCAAGCTCCAGCGCCACCGACGCCTTCAACGTCTCGGCCAAAGCGATAAAGCGAAGCCGTCGTGCTTCGGCTGAAAAGCGCTCCGCCAGACGCGCGAACAGCGCCAGTGCGTTCAGATCGCGCTGGAATAGGGCCTCGATGCCGGGCCGCAACACTTTGACCGCCGCCTCCACACCCTCCGACGTGGCAGCGCGATGGACCTGGGCGATAGACGCGGCGGCAACCGGCGGGCCGAAATGGGCAAACAGCGCCTCTATGGGCGCGCCCAAATTCTCGGCAATCGCCGCGCGCGCCACGGCATCCGGGAACGGCGGCAACCGGTCTTGCAGATGCTCCAGCGCCCTGGCGACATCTTCTCCCACAATGTCGGGGCGCGTCGCCAACATCTGGCCCAGCTTGATATAGGCCGGCCCCAGTCGCTCCAAGGCATGCGCCAGCCTTTCTCCGGGCGAACCGCTTTCGCGCACCCGGCCGATGCCCAGCAGAAGCCGCGCCAGCCGCGCCCCGAAGGACAGGCGGGCGCGATATTCGCCAGGCAACAAGGCGTCGTAGCGCGCGAGCAGCCGCGCGGACTTCCACAGGCGCCACAGGCTTTGTGCGCCGTTCATCAGATGCGCCAGGCCGAATGCATGGCGGCGATGCCGCCGGACAGAAGCCGGACTTTCACCTGGCTCAGCCCCGCCGCCATGATCATGGAGGCGAATTGCTGCGGCGGCGGGAAACGGCGGATGCTTTCGGCAAGATAGCGATAGGAGTCTTCATCGCCCGCCACCAGCGCCCCCATCTTGGGCAGAAGCTTGAAGGAATAGGCGTCGTAGACCGCGTCAAGCCCCGGCACATTCACTTTCGAGAATTCCAGGCACAGAAAGCGTCCGCCAGGCTTCAGCACCCGCCGCGCTTCGCTCAGCGCCGCTTCGATATGCGTGACATTGCGAATGCCGAAGGCAATCGTATAGGCATCGAAATGCGCATCCGGGAACGGCAATGTCTCCGCGTCGCCGCAGGCCCAGGCGATGCCGGTTTCGCCTTTCTCCCCGGCGCGGCGGCGGCCCTCGCCCAGCATGTCGGCATTGATGTCGCAGACCGTGATTTCGGCCTCGCCACCGCGGCCGCGCGCCATGGCGGCGATCCGAAAGGCGATGTCGCCGGTGCCGCCCGCCACGTCCAGAACCCGCCAGCCGGGTTGGGGATTGAGCCACTCAACCATGGCATCCTTCCAGATGCGGTGGATGCCGCCTGACATCACGTCGTTCATCAGATCATAGCGCGCCGCAACCGAGGAAAAGACCTCGCGCACAAGGCCTTCCTTTTCGGTTTCCGGCACATCGCGGAAGCCGAAGCTTGCGGTTTTGCTGTCGCTCATGGTCCAAGCATAGCGCGGCGCACGCCTTAAGGGCTAGATAAGTCCATGCCAGAACTGCCCGAAGTAGAAACGGTCCGCCTGGGTCTCGCGCCTGTGCTGGAAGGCTGCATCATCAGCGACGCGCGCATCCGAAGGCGCGATCTGCGCCTGCCCTTTCCGCCGCGCTTTGTGGAGCGGCTCAAGGGGCGGCGCGTCGTGCGCCTCACCCGCCGCGCAAAATATATCTTGGCGGCGCTCGACAGCGGCGAAACCCTGGTGATCCATCTGGGCATGTCCGGCCGCATGAGCGTTTATGCGCAAGGAAAGCGTCAGCGCCTGGGCGATTATGTCTACAACCCCGCGCCCGACGGCGCCGGCCAAGGCAAGCATGATCATGTGGTGTTCGAGACCGACGCGCCGGCCCGCATCGTCTTCAACGATCATCGTCGCTTCGGTCTGATGGCGCTGGTCGCCACGAATGATCTGGAGACCGACAAACTCTTCCGCGGCATCGGCATTGAGCCTTTGTCACCTGCCTTTCACGCCCGCTATCTGGCCAAGGCGCTTGAAGGCAAAAAGACCCCGATAAAATCGGCCTTGCTGGACCAGCGTGTGATCGCCGGGCTGGGCAATATCTATGTCTGCGAGGCCTTGTTCCTGGCCGGCATTTCGCCCAAACGCTGGGCGGGCGCGGTACGCTCCGATGAGGCCAAGAGACTTGCGGCGGCGATCAAACGGGTTCTGAAAGAGGCGATCTCGGCCGGCGGTTCAACCTTGCGCGACCATGCCCAGGCAACCGGCGATCCCGGCAGCTTCCAGCATCGCTTCCGGGTTTATGGGCGAGAAGGCCAGCCTTGCCTGGAGCGCAACTGCCATGGAACCGTCAAGCGCATCGTCCAGGCCGGCCGCTCGACCTTCTATTGTCCCAGCTGCCAGAAATGAGACCTGCCCCCTCTGTTGCGGCGGCACGGGAAAAGCGCTATAGGCCCGCCTCTTTTGCGAGAAATCAGGAAGCCCCATGCCCAATATCGCCTCGTCCAGGAAGCGCGTCCGCACCACGGCCAAGCGCACCGCGATCAACACCTCGCGCAAGACCCGCATCCGGGGCTTCATCCGCAAGGTCGAAGAAGCGATCGCCAAGGGCGACAAGAGCGCAGCACTGGCGGCTTTGAAGGCGGCCGAACCGGAAATCATGCGCGGCGTGACCAAGGGCGTGCTCCACAAGAACACCGGCTCCCGCAAAGTTTCGCGCCTCACCAAGCGGGTCGCAAAACTGCAAAAATAGCTGAAGCTGCTGGAATCGCTTCAGAATCTGCAGATATAGCCAAGTCTAGAAAGGCCCGAAGGCGGAATCCGGGCCTTTTTTATTGTCAGTATGCTGACATTCGCAAAGCGATGACGGTTCGGCGATGCAACAATGACACGTGCCATTGCTAACCCACTGATTCGACGCGATTTGATTGTTCGGTGTTATTTTCCGTATACGGCACAATCATTTAGCCCAATTTGCAAAAGTGAAAAATTTTGGCAGAATCAGCTTTGTTCCAGTTTTATTCCTCTTGTGTGGGCGACGGACTTGATCGTATCTTCCTTAACGGTCGGGGTGGAAGCCAAGATATGTCGAAATATATATACAGTAATAGAGAAGTATTCGACAGCCTTGATGGTTCCTTAGACGATATTGGGCAGTCTAGAACCTCCTGAACTCTGAAAATTGTGAACCTTTTATGCTGGGCTCCGCGCCCGGCAATGCTCGAATTTTCTCAAGGCTGTAGCAATGTCCTCTTCCGCTTCTCACGATTATGCCGGCGATCTCGAGCTTGGAGCAGCCTGGGATCTGCTGGCCAAGGAAGCGGCGGCACAGTTGGTGGACGTCCGCACTGTGGCGGAATGGAATTTCGTCGGGTTGCCGGACCTGTCCACACTTGCACGCGAGCCGCATCGGATCGAATGGCAGAGCTATCCCAGCATGCAGATCAATCCGCACTTTGTGGCGGATGCCACCGAACGGTTGCAGGCAGCCGGCGCAGGCCACGAAACGCCGTTGCTGTTTCTGTGCCGTTCCGGCGCACGCTCGCGTGCCGCAGCGGTGGCGATGACGCGGGCGGGTTTTCAAAAAGCGTTCAACATTGCAGGCGGCTTCGAAGGCGCGCTTGACGAAGACGGCCATCGCGGGACGGTCGACGGCTGGAAAGCCATCGGCCTTCCGTGGCGGCAAACATGAGAGGGGCACTTCATGCGACGAGCAAAGAACGGGCGATAAGCAGCTGAGTTTTCGATAAAATGGGCTTCCAAAGAAGCTTGGCGGACATGCGGCCTACGCGTGCTGAACAAGAAGCGGGTTATGAATATGGGACATCTGACGGGCAAACCGGTACGGCCGGATTGGACGAACGCTTGGGCAGCGGTGCGCGAGCGCATGCGGCGGGAATTGGGCGATCCCGTCTTCGAAGCTTGGATTGGGCCCCTGAGCCTGGAATCCTTTGAGCGCGACGAACTGAAGATCGGAGCCACCAAGCCGTTCGTGCGCAATTGGGTGGCCAATCACTATGTCGCCCGCATTGAGCGCGCCTTCCGCGCCGAGGGCGCCGAGCCGCAATCCATTTCCATCGTGGTTTCGACTGCGCCCAGCCCCGTCCTGGGCGGTGGCGTGGTGCGTGACATGACCGCGCCATCGGCCAGCGTCAGCTATCTATCGCCGCCACCGCAGAAGGAAGAAGAGGATGGCGCGCGCGGGCTCTGGACCCGCATGCTGCATCCCCAGCAGACCTTCGACAGCTTCATTCCGGGTCCCGCCAATGAATTCGGCCATGGCGCGGCGCGCGCCTTCGCAGAGGGCCAGCAGGCCGACATCCCGCTGCTTTTCATCCATGGCGGCTTCGGCTTCGGCAAGACCCATCTTCTGAATGCGGCGGCGCTGGAATTCCGCAAGCGCGGCCGGCGCACCCTGTTCCTCAGGGCCGAGGATTTCATGCGCCATTTCCTGGGCGCGCTTTATCGCAAGGACACGCTGGCCTTTAAGGAAGAGTTGCGCACCGCCGAGGTGCTGATCATCGACGATCTGCAGCATATCTGCCGCTCCACCGCCACCGCGTCGGAGTTCCTTTATACCGTGAACGCTTTTGCCGATCTGCGCCGCCGGGTGGTGATCGCCGCCGACCGCGCGCCGCAAGCGCTGGAAGGACTGGGCGCGGACGTCAAATCGCGGCTGGCAGGTGGTCTCTGCATCGCCCTCGACAAGCCCGACCGGGTTACGCGCCTGTCCATCCTGAAGGCCCGGGCGGCGGAATTCGCCCGCCACAAACCGGAAGTGGTCTTGCCGGAAGCGGTTCTGGAACGCATTGCCGATCTGGAAGACGCTAGCCCGCGTGAGATGATCGGCGTCTTCACCAAGCTTGCCACCTACGCCGATCTCACCAAGAAGCCGGTGACGCTGGAGACGGCGGAGGAAGCCGTAGGCTTGCGTGCCGGCCCCGGCATCAAAACATCTATTGAAGATATCCAGCGCAAGACGGCGGAGTTCTACAAGCTTGACGTCAAGGATTTTCATTCGCCGCAACGGGCCAGGCGTGTGGCGCGGCCCCGCCAGGTGGCGATGTATCTGTCGCGCAAGCTGACGACGCGCTCCTTGCCCGAGATCGGCCGCCGCTTCGGTGGACGCGATCACACCACCGTGCTTCACGCTTGCCGCCGTATCGAGGCCTTGATCGACGAGGATCCCCTGTTCCGCCAGGAAGTCGATTTCCTGTCCCAGATGCTGCAACGGAAAGGCGAGCTTTAAGGGGCCCAGGCGGAGCCGCGTCAGGCCTCACTATAAGCAATTGATTTTCCTATAGAAAAACGCCGGCTTGGCCGGCGTTTTTTTTGCCCTTTCTTGCGCTGTTTGCTATGGTCCTTCCCTTGAGTCTTGGGGCCGCCTGCGGGCGACCGGCATCTGCTCCAAAACACAAGAAAATTGGGGTTTTCCGGGCTCATTTCGATCTCCGAAACCGCCGTCCGGGAATGGGCTTTTTTTTCAGCGATGGGACGCTTTCCAGGAAAGCGCAAATCTGACCGATGAAGATCAATGTGGAACGCGGCGCATTCCTGAAAGCGCTTTCTCATGTCCAGAGCGTGGTCGAGCGGCGCAACACCATTCCCATTCTGTCGAATGTGATGCTGGATGCCGGCAAAGGCGCGTTGAAACTCACCGCCACCGATCTGGATATCGAGATCGTGGAATCGCTTCCCGCCGACATCTTGCGCAACGGCTTCGCCACGGCGCCCGCGCATATGCTCTACGACATTGTCCGCAAGCTGCCGGACGGCGCCCAGGTGCAGGTGGAGCTTTTGAGCAGCGAAGGCGGGCGGCTTGCCGTTTCGGCTGGACATTCCCGCTTTGAGCTTGCCTGCCTGCCAAAGGAGGATTTTCCCCAGATGGCGGCGGGCGCCCTTCCCCATCGCTTCCGGCTGGCAGCCGACGATCTGAAGCGCGTCATCGACAAGACGCGCTTCGCGATCTCCACCGAGGAGACGCGCTATTATTTGAACGGCATCTATGTCCATGCCGCCAAGGACGCCAAGCCGGCGGTGATGCGCGCGGTGGCGACCGATGGTCATCGCCTGGCGCGCTATGAACTGGAATTGCCGGACGGCGCCGCTCAGATCCCCGGCGTGATCATTCCCAGGAAAACCGTGGGTGAGTTGCGCAAGCTTCTGGACGATGCCGACGGCGCCATCGAAGTCTCGCTGTCCGACACCAAGATCCAGTTCGGCTTCAATGGCGTGGAACTCACCTCCAAGCTGATCGACGGCAATTTTCCGCCCTATGAGCGGGTGATTCCGTCAGGCAACGACAAGGCGCTGGCGCTGGAAGCCAAGGAATTCTCCCAGTCGGTGGATCGCGTCTCCACCATCTCCGCCGACAAGACCCGCGCGGTGAAGCTCAATATCGCCAAGGACAAGGTGACCTTGTCGGTGGTCAATCCGGAATCCGGCACCGCCACCGAAGATGTGGGCGCGACCTATAGCGCCTCACCGCTCGAGATCGGCTTCAACGCCCGCTATCTGCTCGACATCACCGGCCAGATCGAAGGCAAGGAAGTGCGCTTCCTGCTCTCCGATGCCGGTTCGCCCGCCATCATTGAAGACGCGGAGGACGCGCGCACGCTCTACGTCCTCATGCCGCTCAGGGTCTGACGGTTGGCATTCGCGGCTGACACGCGCCCCGTGGGCGAGCCTTCCGCCATTGCCGCGAAGCTGGCGGTGACGCGCCTCAACCTGACCAATTTCCGTTCCTATGCGACGGGAGAGCTTGTGACAGCGGGTTCTCCGGTCGTGCTGGCGGGGCCCAATGGCGCGGGCAAGACCAACATCCTGGACGCTATCTCGTTGCTAGCGCCGGGACGCGGACTTCGCGGCGCCAAGCTCAACGAACATGTGCGCAAGGGGCCGGCCGCGCCGTCCGAAGCGCTCTGGGCGGTGGCCGCGACGGTGAAGCGTGGCGACGCCGATTATGAGATCGGCACCGGCCTGATGGAACAGTCCGCCAGCCGCCCCGGCAGCGGAGGCCGCCAAGACAAAAGAATCGTCAGGCTCAATGGCGTGGAAGCGAAAGGCTCCGCTGAACTGGGCGAGATCGTACAAATGGTGTGGCTGACGCCGGCCATGGATCGGGTCTTCATCGAAAGCGCGTCGGGGCGGCGGCGTTTCCTGGACCGGCTGGTGCTGGGCTTCGATCCCGGCCATGCTCGCGCCGCCACACGCTATGAAACGGCGATGCGCGAACGGGCGCGGCTGCTGAAATATGGTCCGCGCGATCCCGCCTGGTTGGACGGGTTGGAAAATGAGATGGCGGAGGCCGGCGTCAGCCTTGCGCAGGCGCGCAACGCCGCCGTGGCGCGCCTGAACCGCGCCTTGGCCGGCCGCGATGGGGTTTTCCCGGCCGCCTCGCTTACGCTTGCCGGCGACGATTTCGACAGCGCGGAGACCCTGCGCGGCGCTCTTTCCGCCTCCCGCATCCGCGATGCGGAAAGCGGGCGCACCAATGCAGGACCGCATCTGATCGATCTGGCGGCGCGACACACCCAGAAGCGCGCCGATGCCCGCGACTGCTCCACCGGCGAACAGAAGGCGCTACTGATTTCCATCATCCTGGCTTTTGCACGGGAATTGACGGAAGACCGTGACGGGATGGCACCCCTGCTCCTGCTGGATGAAATCGCCGCGCATCTGGATGCCGTGCGCCGCGCCGCCTTGTTCGAGGAGATCGCCGATCTGTCGGCACAAGCCTGGATGACGGGCACCGATCTTTCCCTGTTCGAGGGCGCTCGCGCCCAGATCTTCGAAGTCCAGGACGGTGTCTTCCGTGAGGTGCGCGCATGATCCCGCTGCACAATTTCCTGCTCTATTGCGCGCTTTACACGGTCGCCATCGCCGTGCCTGGCCCCGGCGTGATCTCCATCGTGGCGCGCGCCTTGGGCTCTGGCTTTCGCGCCACCGTTCCAGCCTGCCTGGGCATCACGGCGGGCGATCTGATCCTGATGACCTTGTCGGCCTTCGGCATGGCCTTGATCGCGCAAGCGATGGGGCAGCTCTTTATGATCGTTAAGATCGGCGGGGGCTTGTATCTGCTCTATCTCGGCTACAAATACTGGACAGCGGAAGTCTCCGAAGTGGCGGAAGTGGTGCCGGAAAGCGCCGGCCGCGGCTTCCTCACCCAGATGGGGATCACGCTTTCTAATCCCAAGGCGATTGCTTTTTTTGTAGCGCTGCAGCCGACGGCGATCGACCTCGATAAGCTCAACTGGATTGGGTATCTGCAGCTGGTGGCCGCCACTTTGGTCCTGATTCCCGCCGTAACCATGGCGTATGCGGGACTGGCGGCGCGGCTGAAGAATTTCGTGGCGAGCGTGAAGGCGCGCCGCCGCATCAACAAAGGCGCCGGCGTGGTGATGGCCGGTGCCGGACTTGCGATCATGGTGAAGTAGATGTCTGAACACGCTCCCGTCAGCGGCGAATATGGCGCCAGCAGTATCAAGGTCCTGAAGGGCCTGGATGCGGTGCGCAAGCGCCCCGGCATGTATATCGGCGATACCGACGACGGTTCGGGCCTGCACCATATGGTCTATGAAGTCGTGGACAATGCCGTCGACGAGGCGCTGGCGGGTCACGCCAACCGCATCGATGTGGCGCTCAATCCCGACGGCTCCTGCACGGTGCGCGACAATGGCCGCGGCATCCCCACCGACATCCACAAAGAGGAAGGAGTCAGCGCCGCCGAAGTGATCATGACCCAGCTTCATGCCGGTGGAAAATTCGAGCAGAACGCCTACAAGGTCTCAGGCGGCTTGCACGGCGTCGGCGTGTCGGTGGTGAACGCGCTGTCCGATATTCTCGATCTGCGCGTCTGGCGCGACGGCAAAGAATATTACATGCAGTTCCGCAACGGCGACGCCGTGGCGCCTTTGAAGGTCGTCGCCGACGCGCCAATTGATGATGGAAAAGCTCGTAAAGGCACCGAAGTCACCTTCCTGCCCTCACCCGCCACCTTCACCAAGACCGAGTTCGACTACGCAACCCTGGAACACCGTTTGCGGGAGCTCGCTTTCCTCAATTCTGGCGTCACCATCGTCTTGACCGACAAGCGCGGCGTCGAGCCCAAGGAAGCGCTGTTGCATTACGAAGGCGGCTTAAAAGCCTTTGTGCAATATCTGGACCGCGCCAAGAATCCACTGATCCCGCAACCCGTGATGATCACATCGGAGCGGGACGGCATGACGGTGGAAATCGCGCTCACCTGGAATGACAGCTATCACGAGAGCACGCTGGCCTTCACCAACAACATTCCCCAGCGCGATGGCGGCACGCATCTGGCGGGTTTCCGCGCCGGATTGACCCGTGTGGTCACCAAATATGCCGACGACATGGCCAGCGCCAAGAAGGACAAGGTCGCGCTGACCGGCGATGATTGCCGTGAGGGCCTCACTTGCGTGCTGTCAGTCAAGGTGCCCGATCCCAAATTCTCCTCCCAGACCAAGGACAAGCTGGTCTCCAGCGA
This sequence comes from Rhizomicrobium sp., assembly GCA_035605955.1. GTDB lineage: Bacteria > Pseudomonadota > Alphaproteobacteria > Micropepsales > Micropepsaceae > Rhizomicrobium. The sequence goes on along the minus strand of DATNGI010000119.1, from coordinate 14,268 downwards.
AGTCCGCCCCGTGGTCGAAGGCGCGCTGATCGATCAGCTGGGCGCCTGGTTCGAGACCCACCCAGCCGAAGCCAAGACCGTCGTGGGCAAGGTGGTGGAAGCCGCCGCCGCTCGCGAGGCGGCGCGCAAAGCCCGCGAACTCACCCGCCGCAAGGGCGTGCTGGATGGCGCCTCGCTCCCCGGCAAGCTGGCCGATTGCCAAGAGCGCGACCCCAGCAAATGCGAGATCTTCATCGTCGAGGGCGACTCGGCCGGCGGCAGCGCCAAGCAGGCCCGCAACCGGGCCAATCAGGCGGTGCTCCCGCTTCGCGGCAAGATCCTCAATATCGAGCGCGCCCGTTTCGACAAGATGCTGTCCTCCGACAGCATCGTGTCTCTGATCACGGCGCTAGGCACCGGCATCGGACGGGAGGAGTTCAACCCCGACAAGCTGCGCTATCACAAGATCATCATCATGACCGACGCCGATGTCGATGGCGCCCATATCCGCACCCTTCTCTTGACGTTCTTCTATCGCCAGATGCCGGAATTGATCGAGCGTGGCCATATCTTCATCGCCCAGCCGCCGCTCTACAAAGCGGCGCGCGGCAAGTCGGAGCGCTATCTGAAGGACGAAGCGGAGTTGGAGAATTATTTGGTCGAGGAAGGCGCGTCCGGCGTCGCTTTCACTCTTCACACCGGCGAGGCCGTCACGGGCGCCGATTTCTTGACCCTCATCGGCAGCGCCCGGGGCGCGGTAACCGCGCTGGAGGGCTTCCCCCGCCACTATCCCCGCTTTGTATTGGAACAGGCCGCAATCGCCGGCGCGCTCAATCCCGATATCCTGTCGGACAAAGCACGGGCCTTGGAGGCGGCGCGCTACATCGCCACGCGCCTCGACACCCTGAGCGAGGAATTCGAGCGCGGTTGGCATGGAGAACCCACGCCGGATGGAGGCCTGAAATTCTGGCGCGAAGTGCGCGGCGTGCGCGAAGCGGTCGCCATCGATGGCGCCTTGATCGCCTCCGCCGACGCCCGCAAGTTGGACAAGATGGCGTCGGAACTGCAGCAGACCTATCTCAAATCCGGCACGCTCAAGCGCAAGGACGAGACCCGCGAGATTCGCTCGCCGTCGGAACTACTCAATGCCGTGTTCGATTGGGGCCGCAAGGGGCTGGGGCTGCAGCGCTACAAAGGTCTGGGCGAAATGAACCCCGAGCAATTGTGGGAAACCACGCTGGACGAGAATGCCCGCTCGCTCTTGGTAGTCAAAGTGCAGCATGCCGACGAAGCCGGTGAATTGTTCGCCAAGCTGATGGGCGATGTGGTCGAGCCACGGCGGGAATTCATTCAAGACAACGCTCTTTCCGCCTCCGTGGATATTTGATGGGCTTCCGCTTCCAGAAACGTCTGAGCATCTTGCCGGGCGTGCGGATCAATCTCAGCAAAGGCGGCGTCTCGACCAGCGTGGGTCCGCGCGGCGCCGACGTAAATATCGGGCGCAACGGCGTCACCACCAATGCGGGCATTCCCGGCACCGGACTTTCCTACCGCTCCAAGCTGGGTGGCCATGGCGGCAAGATCGGCGTCTTGACCCTTGTGGTGGGGCTTGGCGTCTGGGCCTTCCAGCATTTCGGCAAGATCGAGAAAACGGTTGCGCCCGTGACATCGCACATCACGCAAATCCCGGCGACACAGACGGGTCAGGTCGCGCCAGCCCCGTCATCCGACATCCGCTATGTGCACCGCGAAGGCTCGGTGCTGCGTGAGACCGAAAGCACCTCCGGCAAAAGCCTGAAGAAGGAGCCCAAGGGCGCGCAGGTCACACTGCTTCAAAGCGACGGGGATTGGGCCAAGGTACAGGACGGCGCGCTCACCGGCTGGATGCGCATGAGCGTTCTGGGCAGCGCGCCACCCGATTAGATAGGCGTAAACAGGGCCTTAATCCGCCGGGCCGCCGGCTGAAACGCCCCGACATATGGACGAAATCACGCTGAAACACGGCCCCGTCAGGGTAGCAGCCGGACCAGAATGGAATCTGCGATGCCTGCTGCGATCAAGAAGCTCATGGGCCCGGCCTTTGCCGGTCTTGTCGGCCTCTGCGCCCTGCCCACCAATGCCGAGGAACTGAAACCGCTTTGCTCCGACCGGCCCGGCCGTGGCACCGGCGCCTGCACCGTCGAGGACGGCCATTGGCAGGTGGAATTGGGCCTGTGGGACGCCACTTTCCAGCACCGCGCGGGCGTCACCACCGACGTCACCCAGGCCGCCAACCCGGCGGTAAAATACGGCATTTCCGACAATGCCGACATCGAAGCGTCCATGGCGCTTTATCAGAGCGTGCGCGTGCATGACGCCTCGGGCAGCCAAACCGTCAGCGGCGCCGGTGACCTGTTTCTCCGCGCCAAATGGAATCCCAATGGCGCTGAGGAAAGCGAATTCACCTGGATATTGGATCCGTTCGTCAAACTCCCCACCGCCAGCCGGGAGCTTGGCAATGGCGAGGTGGAAGCCGGTCTTTTGATTCCGATGGCGTTGGAGCTGGGCGGGAGCTGGGCGATCGAATCGACGCCGGAAGCCGATTATCTCCTGAATGAATCCGGCTCCGGCTATCATGGCGCCGTCATCGATGTGATCGGCCTTGGCCGCGACATCGAAGGCGGCTTCAATGTCGCGGTCGAGATCTGGACCAGCCAGAATTTCGATCCCCAAGGCACCGAAAGCCAATATAGCTTCGGCCCGGCGATAGCCTGGCAGCCCGACCCCAACGATCAGCTGGATGGCGGCTTCGCGGTCGGCCTCAACCGCGCCACGCCTGACCTGGAACTCTATGTTGGTTTCTCGAAGCGCTTCTAGAGCATTTTTGCTGGTCGCGGTTCCGGACGGAGTTGGTAGCGACAGCGTGCCAACGCTGCACACTTTTCCTGGAACCGCTTTAGGCGCGCGCGCTGACCAGCCAGCAGGCCGTGCGAAGACGGATTTCTTGGCCCGCCGTCTGAAGGCGCGCCAATTCGCTTGCGATTGCCGCCATGACACGGGCGCGTGTCGCCTCGTCTACGTCGCGGAGCGCGCGCGAAGTCGGCCCCATCAGATTGGTCGATTGGAACGCCGCGCCGTCGGGCGTGTGACCCAGATTCATGAACCCCTGGAACGGCTCGATCCGGATGGCGGAGAATCCGGCAGACTCCAGAATTTCACGCAGCCGATTGGAATCCGCGAAAGCAAAGGGGCCGGGCGCGTTGGGATCGATCGCGGGCTGCTGCGACAAGAAAGGCTTGGCGATCTGGAAAGGCAGCGACGCCCACTCATTTTCCGTCACGGCCCGCCAGCAGATGAAAGCCAGACGCGCGGACCCTCGCCCCGCTTGGCGAATATTGGCGAAAGCGGCAATGGGATCGACAAAGAACATCACGCCGAAGCGGGAGAAGATCAGGTCGAACTCCGCCTCGAAGGAATAGGTCGCGGCATCGGCTTCGATGAAACGAATATTCTTCGCCGCAGTCCGCCCGCGCGCCAGCCTGAGCATGGGCTGGGACACATCCACACCTGTCACTGCGCCGGCAGAACCGACGGCCTTGACCAGCAGCAGGCTGGTGCTGCCCGAGCCGCAGCCGATATCCAGGGCATTTTCGCCGGACCGGGCATCGGCCAGCGTCAAGGCGGCCTCGGCGGAATCCGCCAAGGTGCGATCCATAACGGCTTGGTACTTGGCCCATCTTTCGCCCTGGGCCCCGTTCCAATAATCGATCTGGGCCTGGTTCAGGTTCATTTCTTTTGCGCTTGGCGCTTGCGCATGGCCAAGGTGCGAAGCCGCAAGGCGTTGAGCTTGATGAAGCCTTGGGCGTCCTTTTGGTCATAGGCGCCCTTGTCGTCCTCGAAGGTGACCAAGCTTTCGCTATAGAGCGAATAGGCCGATTGCCGCCCCACTACCGCGACATTGCCCTTGTAAAGCTTGAGCCGCACCGATCCGGTGACGAATTCCTGGCTCTTGTCGATCAAAGCCTGCAGCATCTCCCGTTCCGGGGAGAACCAGAAACCGTAATAGATCAACTCCGCATAGCGCGGCATGATCTCGTCCTTGAGATGCGCCGCGCCGCGATCGAGTGTGATGCTTTCCATGCCGCGATGGGCGGCGAGCAGGATGGTGCCGCCAGGCGTCTCATAGATGCCACGCGACTTCATGCCCACAAACCGGTTTTCCACCAGATCAAGCCGCCCGATGCCATTGGCCTTGCCCAGGGCGTTCAGACGCGTGAGCAAGCTGGCGGGCGAAAGTTTTTCACCGTCGATCGAAACCGCGTCGCCCTTTTCGAAGCCGATCTCGACATATGCCGCTTTGTCCGGCGCTTCTTCCGGCGAAATGGTGCGTTGATAGACGATGCTGTCGGCTTCCTTGGAGGGATCCTCCAGCACTTTGCCTTCCGAGGAGGAGTGCAGAAGATTGGCGTCGATGGAAAAAGGCGCTTCGCCGCGCTTGTCCTTGGCGATGGGAATCTGGTGCGCCTCCGCGAATTCCAACAGCCGGGTGCGGCTGGTCAAGTCCCATTCCCGCCACGGCGCGATCACCTTGATGTCGGGCTTGAGCGCATAATAGCTGAGCTCGAAGCGCACCTGGTCATTGCCCTTGCCCGTGGCGCCATGGGCGACGGCATCGGCGCCCACCTTGTCGGCGATCTCGATCTGCTTCTTGGCGATGAGCGGCCGGGCAATCGAGGTGCCCAAGAGGTAGACACCTTCGTAAAGCGCATTGGCCCGGAACATGGGGAAGACATAGTCGCGTACGAATTCCTCGCGCAGATCTTCGATGAAGATGTTCTGCGGCTTGATGCCCAGCGTCTCGGCTTTCTTGCGCGCCGGCTCGATCTCCTCACCCTGGCCCAGATCGGCGGTGAAGGTCACGACCTCCGCGCCATATTCGGTCTGGAGCCATTTCAGGATCACCGAAGTGTCCAGACCACCGGAATAGGCGAGAACCACTTTCTTGACGTCGCGCTTGGCCATAACGATCCCCAAAATTCGGCCGGACTATAGGGATTGAAGCCCAAAAATCCAGCGCTTAGCCCAGCGCGGCAAAGGCCTTGGCGTAATCCACCCGGCCGCCCGCAACCGGCAGGTTTGGCCCGAGCGGGCGGACCATGAAATAAGGTCCCGCATAGGGCGATTGGAAGGCTTGCGCAGCGGCGGCATCGAAACCGAAACGCCCGTAATAAGCCGGTTCGCCAAGCACGGAGACCGCATCCCAGCCATTTTCCACCGCCAGTGCCAGACCTTTTTCTGTCAAGCGCGCAGCCACGCCCAGGCGGCGCCATTCTGGAAAGACCGCGACCGGCGCAAGGCCAAGCGCCCGGAACGGAGCTGTCATGCGCGAAAACAGCACATGACCGGTGAGACAATCGCCGACTTCGGAGACCAGCGAGAAGACCGTATCCCCCTCCTCGCGCGGCCGATCGACCAGATCGGCCTCATCGGCCGTGGGAAAACAGCAGACGTGAAGTGCGCGGATCGCGTCCCGGTCCGATGCCGTCTCCGCCCGGATCTTCAAAGGCGCCCCGCCAGCCAGAAGATAAACGACACCACCAGGCTCACCAGGATGCAGGTGACGATGGGAAAATAAAGCCCGCCATGCTCGGTTTTTATCACGATATCGCCGGGCAATCGCCCTAGCCCCAGCCGGCTAATCAAGGGCCACAGCAACCCCGCCGCCACCAATATCAGGCCGATCAAGATCAGCCCGCGCGCCATGTCAGTTGGGCATGCGGGCGAGCTGTCCCGATTGCACCGCGGCCAGTTTTTCAGCGGCGAGCCGTGCCGAAGCGCGCTCTTTAACGCTCTCGCTCTTCAACTGGCCGCAGGCCGCCATGATGTCGCGGCCGCGCGGCGTGCGCACGGGACTGGCATAGCCTGCCTTGTTCACGATCTCGGCGAATTTCTCGATCTGGGCCCACTCGGAGCATTGATAAGGCGCGCCGGGCCAGGGATTGAAAGGGATGAGATTGATTTTTGCCGGGATGCCGGCCACCAGGCGCACCAGCTCGCGCGCATCCGCCAAGCTGTCATTCACGTCTTTCAGCATCACATATTCGAAAGTGATGCGGCGGGAATTGGAGGCGCCGGGATAGGCGCGGCAAGCGTCGAGCAATTGCTTGATGGGATATTTCTTGTTGATGGGCACGATCACGTCGCGCAATTCGTCGCGCACGGCATGCAGCGAGATCGCAAGGCCCGAGCCGATCTCCTCGCCCGCGCGCGGGATCATGGGCACCACGCCGGCTGTCGAGAGCGTCACCCGGCGACGGGACAAAGCCAGCCCGTCGCCGTCGCTGACAATGGCCAGCGCCGCCTTCACATTGTCGAAATTGTAGAGCGGCTCGCCCATGCCCATCATCACCACATTGGTGACTTTTCTTCCGGGGGCCGTCGAAGGCCAATCGTTCAGCGAATCTCGCGCCACCAGCAGCTGACCCACGATCTCCGCCGGGGTGAGATTGCGCACCAGTTTCTGCGTGCCGGTGTGGCAGAAGCGGCAATTGAGCGTGCAGCCCACTTGGGAGGAGACGCAGAGCGTGCCTCTGTCCGCTTCGGGAATATAAACGGTCTCGAACTCGATCCCCGGTCCGGTCCTCAGCAGCCATTTGCGGGTGCCGTCATTGGAGATCTGCTCGGTCACGATTTCCGGCCGGGCCAGCGTGAAATGCGCCGCCATCTCGGCGCGGAAATCCTTGGCGAGATTGCTCATAGCCGCGAAGTCGCGCGCGCCATGGACATAGATCCAGTTCCAGAGCTGGCGCGCCCGCATGCGCGCACCCTTTTCGGGAACGCCGGTCTCCACCAGCGCCGCCATCAGCGACGCCGGGCCGAGCCCGATCAGGGATTTACATGTTGCAGACGGCATGGATCTTGGCGAGCGCATCATTGAACCCCGCCAGCGAATAGGTATCGGCCGATTTTGTGCCACGCGACGAGGTTCCCGCGGCCACCGCCGACACGCCGCCCTTCATGGTATCGATCAGCCTGTCATTCTCGGTCAGCGATTTCAGCCAAGCGGCGCCACTCTTGGCTTCATTGCGGGCGAAGAAATTGAACTTGTCGGGACCGACCGCCAGGGTCACCGGCGCGCTTTCCTTATACGCATAGCCCGGAACGATCTCCGGCTCGCCCTTCACCTTGCGGCCCGGCCAATCCGACACCATCAAGTAAATGTCGCCGCGCTTGGCATTCTTGGGCTGGGTGGCGCGCGGCTTGGACATGGCATAGCAGGTCAGGCTGTTGCCGCTGCCCGTGGAGTAGGCCGTCCAGTTCCCGAACACGCCCAAAAGATTGCCGGACTCAGCCAGAGCCGGCGTGACGAACGACAGGGCGCAGAGGGAACCAAGCAAAAACCTGCGAATCATGAATGCTCCAATGTGGTGCGGCTGTCCCTCTATGGGGCCGAATTCTGGCGATTTGATGGGGCTCGCGCCGATCCCTGACGAAGATACCGGAGCGGTTCGCGTGGGGCAACGCCGCCTATTCGCGCAGTCCGTAACCCTTGGAATAGAGCCGCCACACCCAGACGCCGAGAATCGCCAACAACACCACAGTGAAACCGATGCCCAGCCCGGGCGGCGTCTCGTCGAAGCCGATCATGGCGCCCCGGATGCCGTTGATGAAATAAAAGAAGGGATTTGCCCAAGCCAGCCAGCGCAGCCAATCTGGCAGCATCGCCGTGGTGTTGAACACCCCGCCCACCATCGAGAGCGGGGTCAGGAAAAACACCACCGGCATGTTGAGTTGCTCGAAGCTTTTCGACCACAGACCGATGATGATGCCCAAAAAGCCGAACACGGCGGAGACACTCACCACCCAGAAGATGAATAGCGGCCAGGATTCGATCTTGGTGGCGCCGAAGGCGATGCCCATCAAGAGGATGCCGATGCCGGTCACCGTCGCCCGCGTCACCACCACGCTCACACTGCCGACAATCATTTCCACATAGGAGAGCGGCGCCACCAACATCTCTTCCACGAATTTGATAAAACGGGAGAAATAGACGGCAGTGGAGGCTTGAAGGAACGCGGCATTGATGATGTTCATCATCAAGATGCCAGGCAGCACGAATTCCAGATATTTGTGGCCGCCGATCTGGGAAATGCGGCCGCCCACCACAAAGCCGAAAATGAAAATGAACAGCAAAGCCGAAATCCACGGCGCCACGAAAGCTTGGATGGGAATGCGCGCCATCCGCTGGGCTTCGCGCCGCATCATGGTGTAAAGGCCGATCCAATTGATTCCCATCGACCCCTCCATCATTGGCCCGCCACATGATCCGGCTCGGCGCCGGTTGCGACCAGATAGGCATTCTCAAGGCCGCCGGGGCCGCCCGCGATTTCATCCTTGGTGCCATTACGCACAATGCGGCCCTTATTGACGATGGCGATGTGACGGCATAGCCGTTCCACCTCCTCCAGATAATGCGAGGTCAGAAGGATGGTGCGGCCGTCCTTGTTGATCTCCGTCAAATAGCGCCACAAGACCCGGCGCAACTCCACGTCCACGCCGGCGGTGGGTTCGTCCAGGATGATGAGCTTGGGGTCATTGACCAAAGCGCGCGCCAGAACGACACGGCGTTTCAGGCCGCCCGACAATTCCCGGAACTGTTTTTTCTGGTGCGGAACGAGATCGAACCGCTCGATCAGATAATCGATGCGCTCCTTGCGGGCGCGAGCATTCATGCCGAAATAGCCGCCCATCCAGTCCACGATCTGGCGCGGATTGGCGAAGGGATCGACGTTGAATTCCTGCGGGCAAAGACCCACCAAGCGGCGCGCCTCGCGATAATTCTTGACGGCATCGATGCCGAAAATCTCGATCTTGCCCCCGCTCGGTTCCGCCACGCCGGTGATACAATGGATGGTGGTGGATTTACCCGCGCCGTTCGGGCCCAGGAATCCGAAGAACTCACCTTCCGGAATGTGCAGGGAAATGTCTTCAACCGCGACGGTGCCGCTGCGATAGACCTTGCGCAAATGGGAAATCGAAAGTGCGGGAGTCATGGGCCGTGGAACTAACATGCCGTCCGCACCTTGGGAAGCCGGCGATTACGCCGGGCGGCATTGCCCAAGATGACACATTAGTCGGCGGAGTCACGGCGCGGCTTCGCCAGCGGCGCTCCCCACATGTGCAGTGGGGGTATTTCCGCCCCCTTCGCGCCCGTCGCGACGGGACGCGCGCCGTAACGGCCCAGCGAGATCAATCGGTCGTAGAGCACGATGGCGCCTGCCATGCCGACATTGATGGAAAAGCGCGTGGGGATTTTCACCACAAAGTCGCAAGCCTTCAGCATCTGGGGTGAAAGCGAAAACCGCTCGGCGCCGAAAACATAGGCCGCTCGCTGGGGATGATGAAACCGGGGCAACTCGACCGCATCGTCGGTGATCTCCACACCCACCAGCCGGCACCCCAGGGGCAATCGCAACTCGCCGGGTTTGGCGAAAGAATAGAAAGGCAGCGCCCCTTGCGCGCGAGACGTATCGCTTTGCGCGTCGGACAGTTTGAGGCGCGGGGCGACGGAAAAGAAAAAACTGGCGTCAAAGGCATGTGCGATCCGCACCAAATTGCCCAAATTCATGGGCTTGGAGATTCCGTCCACGCCAACGCCGAAATAGCCTCTCAAGTTTTTGCTACCCCCATCTGTCTTCCTCAGGTCAAGCCTTCGGAAGACATTCGGCTTGCTTGGCCGCACGATTCAACCTCCGCCAGAGGCTTCGCCCGGCGGGGAAGAAATTCGGTGTCGCTGCCTGACGGTTTAACGGAAGCGGCTCAGCTTGTCATTTCGAGCTGTTCCAGGCCGTGCTGGCGAGGAATGGTCCGCCTAGCAGCCACGGCAGAGGCGCGCCCCGACGATAGCTTTTGACCGACTCGCGCGTTCCTGAAATCTTAAGACTGCCAGCGGGGAGCCCATGAACCACGGAAAAGGAAAAAAAGGGCTTGCCGCGCGACTGTCTCGCGTCGCGGTGCTCAATCAATTGGGTCCAGGCCTGATCACGGGCGCGGCGGACGATGATCCCTCCGGCATCGCCACTTACAGCCAAGCCGGGGCGCAATCCGGCTTCAATTTGCTCTGGACCATGGTCCTCACCTTCCCCCTGATGGTCTCGATCCAGATGGTGAGTGCGCTGATCGGGCGCGTCACTGGCCATGGCCTTGCCCGCAACATGGGCGAAGTCATGCCGCGCTGGCTGGTCAGTCTCCTGGTGGCGCTGCTGTTCGCCGCCAACACCATCAATGTCGGCGCCGATCTGGCTGCCATGGGGGAAGCGGCCCAGCTGGTAGCGGGCTTCGGGCAACATGAATTCACCATTGCTTTCGCTTTATTTTCGCTGGTGCTGCAATTGTTCATTCCCTACCGGCGTTATGCGCGTTTCCTCACGGTCTTGACTTTGTCGCTGTTCGCTTATGTCGCGCTGATTTTCATGATTCATCTAAATTGGCGCGCGATCGGCTTTGGATTGATCGGCTTCCATGCCGATCTGTCCGAAAGCGCTGCCACCACCATCGTGGCGATCTTCGGCACCACCATCAGCCCATATCTTTTCTTCTGGCAAAGCGCCCAGGAGGTCGAAGAGGTCGATCAGGATCCAAAGGAAAAGCCGCTCCTGGAAGCGCCCGACCAAGCGCGCGCCGCGGTCTCGCGGATCGAAGTAGACACCATCGCCGGCATGTTCATTTCCAACGCCATCGCAGTGGCGATCATGATCTCGACGGCTGCGACGCTGCATCAGGCGGGCAAAACCAATATCCAGACCGCCGCCGAGGCCGCCATGGCGCTGGAGCCGATCGCGGGACATTTCGCCTTCCTGCTCTTCGCCATTGGCATTATCGGCACCGGCCTATTGGCCATTCCCGTGCTGGCGGGTTCGGCCGCCTATGCGGTGGGAGAATCGCGGCGCTGGAAGACCGGGCTCGACAATATGCCTTGGGAAGCCAAAGGCTTTTATGCCGTGATCGGTGCCGCGATCTTTTTAGGATTAGGGATCGATTATTCCGGTCTCGATCCCATCAAGGCGCTTTACTGGAGCGCGGTGATCAACGGCGTCATCGCCGTGCCCATGATGGCGGCCATGATGTATGTGGCAGGCCATCGCGGCAAAATGGGCCGCTTCCGCGCGGGTCCCGCTTTGGGCGGGCTGGGCTGGTTGTCCACCGCTGTGATGGCGGCGGCGGCGATCACCATGATATATGTGAGCCTGAATTGATCTTCGGAATTTGAACCATGTTCATATTGGGCTGGATCGTCTTCGGCGCGCTCACGGGCTGGGTCGCCAGCCAGATCGTCAACAAGCGGGGCGAAGGCTGTTTGGTCAATACCGCGCTGGGACTGGTGGGCGCCGTGGTGGGCGGCTTTCTCTTCCGGGCGCTGATGCCGGGCTTCCGCTATGAGAGCCACGGCTTCTTCATTTCCATGATCGTGGCGGTGATCGGCGCGATCATCGTGCTGTTCGTCTATCATGCCGCTACCGGCAGCCGAACGCTGCGCTAGCGCAATGGTTTCAAGAGGCGGATGACGTCCCGCTGAAATCCCAGCTTGCGGTAAAGCCGCTCGGCGCGTTCATTCTGTTCGAATACGCTCAAGCTCAACCAGTCATAGCCCTGGGTGCGGCACCATTCCTCCGCCTTGGCCAGCAGAGCGGTGGCGATGCCCTGCCCTTCCTGGCCTTCCGCCACCACGATATCGCCCACATGACCGTGCTTCCGGCGGCGGTAATAATCTTCCAGCGAAGTGAGATGAATGAACCCAATGACGGCACCTTCCCTTTCCGCCACATAGATGGCGGGGTCCTCGTTTTTTGAATCAAGAGCTTTTGAAACAACTTCAAGGTCGGTAGGTGTCATTGCCGCACGGTCGCGCCAGGACGGCGGCGTAAAGCCGGCCACAAGCCGCGGGACCAGCGCCAGGATGGCTTCTCTATCCGTGTCGCGGGCGCGGCGGACGACGAAATTCATTTCGCCAGGAAGTCGGTGACAAGCCTGGTCGTAGCGGCGGGGTTTTCTTCCATGATCCAGTGACCGGCATCGGGAACCACCCCGCCCGTGACATGGGCGGCGACCTTGTCGAGATCGTCCTTCATGGCCGTGCCGTAGGACTTCTCCGCCCCCAGCGCCAACACCGGCATCGCAAGCTTGCCTTTGGCGAGCATGGCGCGATTGTCGGTGCCGTCCTGCGGGAAGGCATGAAACTGTTCGAACGCGTCATGCATGGCGCGGGGACGGGCATAGAGCGTGGCGTAATGGGCGCGAGTCGCTGCGTCGATCCTTTCAGGATGCGCCGACAATTCATTGTAGAAGCGGTCCAGGAAGATGCGCTCCCGCCCCGCCACCAGCCGCTCCTCATCCGGGCCCCAGAAATTGAAATGCCAGATCTTGGGATTGGACAATTGCGCCTGCCACAGCGGATCGATGCCCGGTAGCGGCGCGTCGATCACCACCCAGCGCGTGATGCGTGCGGGAAATTGTGCCGCCAGCGCATAGCCCACCATGTTGCCGATATCATGGGTGACGAGATCTGCCTTTTGCACCTTTAACGCGTCCATCACGCCCGCAATGTCCAGCGCCTGGTTCTTTTTGGTATAGCCCGTGTCGGGATGAGCCGAGAGCCCCATGCCGCGCAGATCTGGCACAATCACCAAATGGCCGGACATGAGCTTCGCAGCCACTGGCGCCCACATGTCGCCCGTGTCACCGAAGCCATGCAACAGAACAACCGCCGCACCATTGCCGCCGACCCGGACATGCAGCATCGTGCCGTTGGCGGGAATTTCCTGCGTCTTGAATCCTGCCGGAAAAGGTTCAATGGCAGAAGCAGACGTCGCGGCAAACAGCAATCCGGCGAACGCTCCGGTCAACAACCTCAGCATGCTTTCACCCCGCCTTATTCTGCCGCCGGCTTGTGCAGATAAATCTCGCCGCCGCTCTGCTTGAACTCCTCGGCCTTCTTCGCCATCGCGGCACGGATTTCGGCTGTGGATAGGGTGTCGTTTTTGCCTTTGGCGGCGTCGCGCACTTCCTGGCTGATCTTCATGGAGCAGAATTTGGGGCCGCACATGGAGCAGAAATGCGCGACCTTGGCGCCTTCCGCCGGCAGGGTGGCGTCGTGATAGAGCTGCGCCGTCTCCGGATCGAGCGCCAGCGCAAACTGATCGCGCCAGCGGAATTCGAAGCGGGCTTTCGACATGGCGTCGTCCCAGATACGCGCGGCCGGATGGCCTTTGGCCAGGTCGGCGGCATGAGCGGCAATGCGATAGGCGATCACACCGGCCTTCACGTCATCGCGATCCGGCAGCCCCAGATGCTCCTTGGGCGTGACATAGCAAAGCATGGCGGTGCCGAACCAACCGATCATGGCCGCGCCGATGGCGCTGGTGATATGGTCATAGCCGGGCGCCACATCGGTGGTGAGCGGTCCCAGCGTGTAGAAAGGCGCCTCGTCGCAAGCCGCCAGCTGGCGGTCCATATTCTCCTTGATCTTGTGCATCGGCACATGGCCGGGCCCCTCGATCATCACTTGGACATCATGCTTCTGGGCAATGCGATTCAGTTCGCCCAACGTATCCAGTTCGGCGAATTGCGCGGCGTCATTGGCATCCGCCGTCGAACCGGGGCGCAGGCCATCGCCTAGGCTGAAGGAGACGTCATACTGCTTCAGCAGCTCGCAGATGTCCTCGAAGTGCGTGTAGAGGAAATTCTCCTTGTGATGCGCCAAACACCATTTGGCGAGGATGGAACCGCCGCGGCTGACAATGCCGGTGACCCGTTCCGCCGTCAGCGGGATGTGCGCTAGGCGCACCCCGGCATGGACGGTGAAATAATCCACGCCTTGCTCGCATTGTTCAATCAACGTGTCGCGATAAAGCTCCCAAGTGAGTTCCTCCGCGATGCCGCCAACCTTCTCCAGCGCCTGGTAGATCGGCACCGTGCCGATCGGAACCGGGCTGTTGCGGATGATCCACTCGCGGATGGTGTGGATGTGGCGGCCGGTGGACAGGTCCATCACCGTGTCGGCGCCCCAGCGGATCGACCAGACCAGCTTTTCCACTTCCTCGGCCACGCCGCTGGTGACGGCGCTGTTGCCGATATTGGCATTGACCTTGGTGAGGAAGTTGCGGCCGATGATCATCGGCTCGGTTTCCGGATGATTGATGTTGGCCGGGATAATAGCGCGGCCACGCGCCACTTCGTCCCGCACGAATTCCGCCGTGATCTGATCCGGAATCGACGCACCGAAGGAATTACCGTCGGCAAGCGCGGAACGCC
>DATNGI010000118.1:0-28528 GCA_035605955.1 Rhizomicrobium sp. | reverse complement strand
CCGCCATAGATCGAGACCTTGCGCTGGTTGAAATAGCGCCCCGAAACGCCACGCGCATAATCCGGCCCCACCGCCTCATTGTCGCCAAGGCTCAAATCATCGGGCAGCGCATAATAGCCGACCGCCTCCATCGCCAGATCGGAGATGCGCTGCAGGATCTCGCTGCCCGCCACTTTCAACATCGAGCTTTCCGCGCCGATCTTTCCGCCTTTCGCCTCCCGGCTCAGGATGCGCAGTTCGGTGAACTCCAGGGCCATCAGATCGGCTTCCAGCGCCGCCAGCTTGCGCGCGAAATCCGGATCGCGGATCAGGAGCTGGCCATCCAGCTGCTCGTTCCGCGCGATCGTCTTCAGCCGCGTCAGCGCGGCGCGCGAGCGGGCCGCGCTGGCAAGTCCGGAACGCTCGTGATCGAGCAGGAATTTGGCATAGGTCCAACCCTTGTTCTCTTCGCCCACCAGATTCTCGGCCGCTACTTTCACGGAGTCGAAAAAGACCTCGTTCACTTCGCGCGCACCATCCAGCACCATAATGGGCTTGATGGTGATGCCGGGTGATTTCATGTCGATCAGGAGGAAGGAAATGCCTTCCTGTGGCTTTCCTCCGGAGTTGGTGCGAACCAGGCAGAAGATCCAGTCGGCATATTGTGCGAGCGTCGTCCAGGTCTTCTGGCCATCGACGACATAATGATCGCCATCCCTGACCGCACGGCAGCGCAAAGACGCCAGGTCGGACCCAGCGCCCGGCTCGGAATAGCCCTGGCACCACCAATCTTCGCCGGAGAGAATGCGCGGCAGGAATTTCTTTTTCTGCGCCTCGTTGCCGAAGGTGTAGATCACCGGCCCCACCATGCCGAGGCCGAAGGGCAAGGTGGTCGGCAGACCAGCTTTGGCGGTCTCGGTGGCGAAGATATAGCGCTGCGTGACGCCCCAGGCAGCGCCGCCCAATTCCCTGGGCCAGGCCGGCGCCACCCAGCCTTTTTTGAAAAGCAGGCGGTGCCAGATTAGATAATCGTCCTTGGACCGGCGCGCCTGCTCCGGCGTCCCGAGGTTTTTGGGCAATTGCGGTTTGGCTTCGGCGACGAAGGCCCGCACTTCTTGCCGGAAGGCTTCTTCCTCGGCCGAAAAGGAGAGGTCCATGCGTTCCTCAGAACTTAGTGGGCAGCGCGGATCGCCTCATGGTGCCGGATCACTTCCCGCACGATAAAGCCCAGGAATTGTTCCGCGAAATCCGGATCCAGCTTGGCGGCCTGCGCCAAGGACCTGAGCCGGGTGATTTGCACCTGTTCGCGCGCCGGATCGGCTGGGGGAAGGCCATGCTGGGCTTTGAATTCGCCAACCGCCTGGGTGCATTTGAAGCGCTCCGCCAGCAGATAAATCAGGGCGGCATCGATATTGTCGATGCTATCTCGCAACCGCAAAAGTTCGGGATCGGTCGCGGCCATGCTGCCCTCTTCGCTTCGCCGCGGGACCCGCAGCCTCTGTCACAAGTCTTAAGGGAAGCAGCCCGCGCCGCCAAGTTCGGGGTTCCCGCAACATATTTTCGCCAGGGGCGTTAACCGGAGTGATTTTTGCCGGAGACAGGTTGCCGCAGGCATGCCTATAGTTATCACCGTAGTGGGTGGGGGCTTGCGTTAACCGATCAAAGATCGGCGCAAGTAGTGGGTTCATGGACGCAAGAAAAATTTTCTTGGCGCTGATGCTAGGATTCTCGCTGGCGGGCTGCGCTTCCGACGACAACAAAGAAGCGCAGCTGGCGAATGATCCGCTGGAGCCGATGAACCGCTTCTTCTTCGATTTCAACCAGCGGCTGGACCGCCACGCGGCGCTGCCGGCGGCGACCTTTTATGCCGACACGGTGCCGCAAGGCGTGCGCGGCAATGTCCATAATTTCCTCACCAATTTTGGTGGCCCGGTCAACATGGCCAACGATCTCCTGGAGGCGGAGTTCGTGAATGCCGGCGAGGCCGGTGCCCGCTTCATCATCAACACCACCATCGGCGTCGCCGGCATCTTTGACGTCGCCACCGATTGGGGCCTGCCCGAGAAGAGCCGCGATTTCGGCGAGACCTTGGGCGTCTATGGCGTCGGCCAGGGGCCCTATCTGGTGCTGCCCTTCCGTGGTCCCACCTCGGTGCGCGATTTCGCCGGCAACTATGTCGACGGCTATTTCACGCCGCTGCGCATGCTTCATTATAGCGGCAGCACCTATGTCGGCCTGGTGAAGTCCAGCCTCGGTTCGATGGACAACCGGTCCGCCAATATCATCACCTATCGGGACATCGAGCGCGCTTCGGTGGATTACTACGCCACCATGCGGACCTATTACCGGCAGCGGCGCGAGCGGCAGGTCGAGGACAGGTCGGTTCAGACCGCGGAACTTCCGGACTTTTAGTACGCACCGGAACCGGTTAAGCATCTGGCGGTATGCCCACCGCCACATCCATTCCCGTCATCGAGCGCATTGTCGCCTTGTGCTGCCGCTGGCCTTCGCTGGTGACGCTGGGCTCGCTGCTGCTCGCTATGGGCGCGGGCTTCTTCACCAGCACCCATTTCGCCATGAACACCGACAGTGCCAAGCTGATCTCCGCCGATGTCGGCTGGCGCAAGCGTGAAATCCGCTTCGACGGGCTTTTCCCCCAACAGTCCAACCTCATCCTGGTGGTGATCGACGGCAAGACGCCGGAGCTGACGGAGGCGGGTGCCGCCGCCCTGACGGCGCGCCTTTCGGGAACCAAGGGTTTGTTTTCCGATGTGCGGCGACCCGATGGCGGCGCCTTTTTCGACCATAACGGGCTGTTGTTCCTGCCCGTCAAAGACGTAGAAACGACCACCCAGCAATTGTTCAAGGCGCAACCTTTCTTGGGACCGCTGGCGTCCGACCCCTCGCTTCGCGGCGTGATGGAAAGCCTTTCGACAGTGCTTCTGGGCGTGGCCCAAGGCCAGGCCAAATTGTCGGACATCGACAGTCCGATGCAGCGTTTCGGCCAGAGTCTGAAAGCGGCAACGCAAGGGCAGACCGATTATCTCTCCTGGCGCTCCCTGATCACTGGCAGCCCGCCTCGTCCGGAAGAAGTCCGGCATTTCATCGAAGTAAAACCGGTGTTGGATTTCAATGCGCTGGAGCCGGGCGCGCGCGCTTCGGCCGCCATCCGCGCTGCCGCGCAGGATTTGGGTCTCACGCCGGCCAATGGCGTGACAGTGCGGCTGACCGGCGACGTGCCATTGTCGGACGAGGAATTCGCCACCCTCACCGATCACGTCGGACTGATGGTGGCCGCCATGATCGCGGGCGTTCTGGCGACCCTGTGGCTTGCGCTTCGCTCCTTCAAGATCATCTTCGCCATTCTCATAACTTTGGTGGTGGGCCTGGCGATCACCATGGGGCTGGGGCTGGTTTTCATCGGGGTCTTCAACATCATCTCCATTGCCTTTATCGCGCTTTTTGTGGGACTGGGCGTGGATTTCGGAATCCAGTTTTCGGTGCGTTATCGCGCCGAACGGTATGCATACCCCGAACTGTCCAAGGCCCTTTGCCATACCGGCCGCACGGTAGGTCTGCCGCTGGCATTGGCGGCGGCGGCGACGGCAGTGGGCTTTCTGTCCTTCCTGCCGACCAATTATGTCGGGGTGGCGGAATTGGGCTTGGTCGCGGGCATCGGCATGATCGTGGCTTTCCTCACCGCCATCACGCTTTTGCCAGCACTTCTGATGTTGCTGCGGCCGGAAGGCGAAGCCGAGGATGTGGGTTTCGCGTCGCTGTCCGTGGTGGACGATTTTCTGGCGCGCCATCGCCGTTCCATCTTGCGCGTCGCCGCGCTTGCCGGGTTGATCTGTGTCGGCCTGACCTTCTTCCTGCACTTCGATTCCAACCCGCTGGATTTGCGCAGCCCGAAAGTAGAATCGGTCTCCACCCTGTTCGACCTGATGAAGAATCCGCAGACCTCGCCCAACACGATCAATGTCACGGCCCCATCCCTTGCCGCAGCGGATGAACTGGCGGCGCATCTGTCGCGATTGCCGGTCGTCTCTCAGGCCCTGACATTGTCCAGTTTCGTGCCCGAGGATCAGGATAAAAAGCTGGCCCTGATCGCAGACGCCAACAATCTGCTGGATTCGACCATCAATCCCTTCGACATCAAGCCCGCGCCCAGCGATGCCGACATCCTGGCGAGCTTTACGGCGACAGCCGCAAAATTGCGCACCGCCGCCAATGGCCAGAGCGATGCGCCCGCGGCCCATGCCCGCGCCTTGGCCGACACATTGGATGCGCTTGCCAAGGGGCCGCCTGAAAACCGCGTCCGTGCCACCGCCGCGATCGTGCCGGGCTTGAAGACCATGCTGGCGCAATTGTCGGCCTCGCTCACGCCTTCGCATGTCACGCTCGCTTCAATGCCCGTGACGATGACGGATGAATGGATCGCGCAAGGCGGCACGGCGCGGATTCAAGTCTTTCCCAAGGACACCAGCAACAGTCCCAAAGCGCTTTCGCAATTCAGCGACGCCGTGCGGAAAGTAGCGCCAGGCGCCACCGGCGCGCCCATCTCCATCCGCGAATCCGGCCGCACCATCGTGCGAGCCTTTGCGTGGGCTGGGCTTCTTTCCTTCATTGCCATCGTGGTGCTCCTCATGCTGGTTCTGAAACGGGCCGCCGACGTGGTCCGGACCCTGGCGCCGCTGGTCCTGGCGGGTCTTTTGACGGTGGGAAGCTGCGTCCTGCTCAATCTGCAGCTAAACTTCGCCAACATCATCGCACTGCCCCTGCTTTTGGGGATCGGCGTCGCCTTCAACATCTATTTCGTGGTGGCCTGGCGCGCGGGTGGGCGCGATCTGCTGCAATCTAGCCTAACGCGGGCGGTGATCTTCAGCGCCGCCACCACCGCCACCGGATTTGGCACCCTGTGGCTGTCGCGCCATCCGGGCACTGCCAGCATGGGCGAGCTTCTGATGATCTCGCTGTTCTGGACCTTGGTGACGACGCTTTTCGTGAGCCCAGCGCTGCTAGGGCCGCCCCCGCCACGGGAGCACAGAGCTCACGAAAAGCTGGTTTGATTTATTTGCCCCGATCTGTCCGCCACGCGGGCAAGCCCGCTAGCGGACATCTTCCCCCGCTGTCGCTACGCTAGCGGGGGAAGAAAGCCGGGGCCAAGACGAACTAGCGCTTGTTGAAGCCTACTCCCCCCCGGGGCGTAGCGCCTGGAGGGGCGTGGTTGGCAGTCAAGCGAACCGAGCGCCGTAGCACGCCCTCGGGCGTGCGAAGGCAGAGGGGTCAACAAAAGCAGGAAGGGTTAGCCCAAAGTTTGGTCGGCCAGCGCGTTTATCTTTTTGGCTAACCCTTCCGGACCAGACGCTTGGAGAGTCGCGCCAAAGTCCGAACGCTTCTGCGCTAGCTGGCTGATATTGCCGTTGAGATAAATGTCCACGATCTTCCAGCCGCCATCGGCTTGATGCAGGCGATAGTTGAAGGGGACGGCGTCGCCGCTGGAAGGCTTGAGCGTGCTCTTGACCAGCTTGTCCGAGCCGCGATCCATGACGGCCGGATCAACCGTGAACTTCTCACCGCTATAGGAGTCGAAATTGCGGGCATAGTTGGCGATGGTCATGCGCTCGAAGGCATCGGTCAGCGCTTTCTGATCGGCAGGCGAAGTCGACGACCAACTGGGGCCTACGGACAGCGCCGTCATGCCGGGAATATCAAACGCCTTTTCCACAGCCGGTTTCAGCTTCTCATAGCGGCTTTTGGTGGTGCCGCCGGACTTCATGCTGGCGACCAGCGCGTCATAGAACCCCTGCACCGTGGCAGCGGCCGGATCGTCGCCCGCGGCGCGAGCGGGTATGGCAGCCCCAAGAATCAGAAGCGAGAGGGAAATTGCCTGCACGATACGGTTGATCATCAATGCCTCATCAGTATGGCGCGCTTCACGCCCGGAAACGCACGAACGCCCCAATATGCTGCGCCATCCGGGCAAAATTTCGGTGAAAAACCGGCGGGACCGCCTTTAGCTTTCGCGGTTCAGCAAAAAGAGCGGCAGACCGGACAGTTCGGGCGATTTTTGGGCATGCGGGCCCAGCGCCGCAATAGCGGCACGGGCTCTTTTTTCGGCCTCGGTCCGGGCGCCTTCGACCCCCAACAAGGTTACCAAAGTGGCTTTGCCCATGTCGGCATCCTTACCCACCGCCTTGCCGGTCTTTTCCGCCGTGGAGGTCACGTCCAGAAGATCATCGGTGATCTGGAACACCAAACCCATTTCGCGGGCGTAGGCGCGCAGGCGGGCGCGATCCTCCCCCGAGGCGCGCCCCAGAATAGGCCCGGCCTCGCAGGAAAATTCGAACAGCTGGCCAGTTTTCAGCCGCTGCAGATTGATCACATCCTCCAGCCCGAAACTTTGCTCCGCCAACATGTCGATCATTTGGCCACCGATCATGCCGTCATGACCGGCCGCTTCCGCCAGCCGCGCCACCAGCGCCACGCGCACATCGGCATCGGGATGGGTTTTGGCATCGGCCAGAATTTCAAAGGCGATGGTGAGAAGTGCGTCGCCTGCAAGCACCGCCGTCATCTCGTCAAAGGCGATGTGGGTGGTGGGACGTCCGCGCCTTAAGTCATCGTCATCCATGCACGGCAGATCGTCATGCACCAGCGAATAGGTGTGCAGCACTTCGATAGCCGACCCGACACGAAGGCTGAAAGCGTCATCGACCCCGAACAGCCGTGCCGAATGCAGCACCAGGAAGGGACGCAGCCGCTTGCCGCCGGCGAAGGTGGCGTATCGCATCGCCTCTTGGACCCGGCCTTGGCGGTCATGCGGTTTGGGCAAGACCGTCTCCAGCACCGAATCGACGGCGGCGGCGCTGGCCGCGATGGCGCGCGGCAAGGCGGCCTTGTCAAAGTCGTTTGTCATGTCCATTTGCCCCGTTTGCTGCCCTATGGCTGGCTTGGCCCGTCAAATCCAGCCTTCAGGCCGGGATGCGACAATCTGGTCCGCCAGAACCCGGAAAGGCAACGGAAATAAGGGGTTCAGCCCTGCATTCCGAGGGGTTGTTTCCAGGGTCTTGATGCGGGAAACTGTGGTTTGCTGCGTTGCGATCAAAGCCGGGGCATGGCCCGCGGCGCCAAAGGAATAAAATGCGAGTCATTCTTGCCCAACCACGCGGCTTCTGCGCGGGTGTGGTGCGCGCCATCGATATCGTGGAAAAGGCGCTCGATAAATATGGCGAGCCCGTCTATGTGCGCCATGAGATCGTCCACAACAAGCATGTGGTCGATACCCTGAAGAGCAAGGGCGCTCGCTTTGTCGAGGAACTGGACGAAGTGCCCGAAGGCGCTGTGACGGTGTTCAGCGCCCATGGCGTGCCGCAATCGGTGGTGCAGACGGCGGCGGCGCGGGGGCTGCCCGTGTTGGATGCCACCTGCCCGCTGGTTTCCAAAGTGCACAATCAAGGCAAGCGCTATGTCGCGCATGGCCGCACCTTGATCCTGATCGGTCATGCCGGCCATCCCGAGGTGGAAGGCACCATGGGCCAGGTCGGCGCGCCGGTGCATCTGGTGCAGTCGGAAGCCGATGTCGAAATGCTTCCCGTGCCCATCGATCACCCCGTCGCCTATATCACCCAGACCACGCTTTCGATCGACGACACCAAGGGTATCATCGTGGCGCTGAAGAAGCGTTTCAGCGACATCGTGGGGCCTGAGACATCCGACATCTGCTACGCCACTCAGAACCGCCAGACGTCCGTGCGCGAGTTGGCCAAGGTGGCCGACGTGATCCTAGTGGTGGGCGCCAAGAACAGCTCCAACTCCAACCGCCTGCGCGAAATCGGCATCGAAGAGGGCATTCCCTCCTATCTCATCGCCGATGGCAGCGAACTGAAAGCGGAATGGGTACGCGGCAAGGACGTAGTGGGACTGACCGCGGGCGCCTCCGCGCCGGAAGAATTGGTACGCCATGTGATCGAGGCGCTATCCGAGATCGAGGACGTCAAAGTCGAACAGATGGACGGCAAGAAGGAACATATCGAGTTCCGCCTGCCAGCCGAATTGAGGGCATGACATGGGTCTTCCGCTGAAACAGGCTGCCAAGATCGGCGCCTATGTGATGAAGAAGCATTTTTCCGGCGGCAAATATCCGCTGGTCCTGATGCTGGAACCGCTGTTCCGCTGCAACCTGGCCTGCGCCGGTTGCGGCAAGATCGATTATCCGGACGAGATCCTGAACCAGCGCCTGTCGGTGCAGCAATGCATGGACGCGATCGACGAATGCGGCGCGCCCGCCGTCTCCATTGCGGGCGGCGAGCCCCTGCTCCATCGCGACATGCCCAAGATCGTCCAAGGTTTCCTGGAGCGCGACAAATTCGTGATCCTGTGCACCAACGCACTCTTGCTCGCCAAGAAGATCGACCAGTACAAGCCCGATCCCAACTTCACCTGGTCGATCCATCTGGACGGCGACAAGGCGATGCACGACAAATCGGTCTGCCTGGACGGTACTTATGAGAAGGCCGTCGCCGCCATCAAGCTCGCCAAGAGCAAAGGCTTCCGCACCCAGATCAATTGCACCTTGTTCGACGGCGCCGATCCGGAACGCACGGCTCGCTTCTTCGACGAGATGATGGACATGGGCCTGGACGGCATCACCGTGTCGCCCGGCTATGCCTATGAGCGCGCGCCCGACCAGCAGCATTTCCTCAATCGCGAGCGCACCAAGCAGATGTTCCGGGACATCCTGGCGCGCGGCAATGGCGGCAAGAATTGGGACTTCACCAAATCATCGCTGTTCATGGACTTCCTGGCGGGCAATCAAACTTACGAATGCACGCCATGGTCCATGCCGCTCTTGACCGTATTCGGCTGGCAGAAGCCCTGCTACCTGCTAGGCGAAGGCTATGTGAAGACCTTCAAGGAGTTGATGGAAGGCACTGAGTGGGAGAAATATGGGGTCGGCAAATATGAGAAATGCGCCAACTGCATGGTGCATTGCGGCTTCGAAGGCACCGCCGCCACCGACGCCATCAAACATCCGTTCAAGATGCTGCCCATCCTGATGCGCGGCGTGAAGACCGACGGTCCGATGGCGCCCGATATCGATCTGTCACATCAGCGGCCGGCGGAGTTCGTCTTCTCCCGCCATGTCGAGCACAAGATGTCAGAGATCAAGTCCGGCAAGTCCAACACCACAGAGGCCGCGGCAGCGGAGTAATTCCTTGAACGCCTTGCCTGAGGTCCGCGCCATGCGGATCAGGTTGGGCGTCTGCAAGGGATGACGCAGCAACGAACCCAGCACGCGGCCGATCGCGATACCGCCATCGGGCTTCATCGCCACCAGCACCGCCGGCGGCAAGACGTGCCGGGCATCGTCGGAAATCACGCGTAGTACGGCAAAGGGCAGTTCGCGCGCAGCGGCAAAGCGGGCCGCCACGGCGCTTTCCATATCCACAGCTAATGCACCGGTTGCAGCAAACAGTGCGGCCTTGTTTTCGGCATTTTCCAAGATTGTGCTGCTGGCGGCAATCGGACCCTGATGCGCGGCGGAAAGTTTGGCCGCCAGCGCCACACGCCAGCGTTCATCACACCGCCACTGTTCGCTGCCCGAAATCACCTGATCGGCAATCACTGCCTCGCCAAACTTAAGCAGCGGCGACAGTCCTCCGGCCAGCCCGAACGAGATCACGCCCCTGATGTCGCCGTGGAGGGCATCGAGCTTTTCCGCAAGCCCTTTGGCATCGCCGCCACCCGCCACCGCCACCACGCCGTCGCCGCCAGCAATCTCGGCTTCGCGCTTGAGACCGGTGATCGCCAGGATCGTCACGTGCCTTGCCCGATCACAATCCAACCTCCACGCGACGGGAATTGCCCGTCTTGAGATTGCGGTAACGCGCCAATGCCCAAAGCGGGAAGAATTTCGGATAGCCGTGATAATTGAGATAGAACACGCGGGGGAAACCGCCGCCGGTATAGTGCGGCTGGCTCCACAAACCGTCCGCTTCCTGGGTGCGCTTCAAATAGGCGATGCCTCGCGCCATAGCGGGATGGTCCACTTCGCCCGCTGCTATCAAGCCAAGCAATGCCCAGGCGGTCTGTGAAGCCGTCGAAGGGGCGGGCTCGTAGCCCTTGTAATCCAGCTTATAGCTGTCGCAATTCTCACCCCAGCCGCCATCCGGATTCTGGATCTGGGCCAGCCAATTCACGGCGCGGCGCATGGCCTCGTCGTCCGGTGGCAAACCCGCGCCATTCAGCCCAGCCAGCGCCGACCAGGTGCCATAGATGTAATTCACACCCCAGCGCCCGAACCAGGAACCGTCCGCCAGCTGGGTCTTGCGCAGATAGGCGACGCCCGCCTCCAGCCGCGCCTTGTCGCCGCCCAGTTGCGCGATCATGCCCACGCATCGGCCTGAAACGTCCTCGGTCGGCGGATCCAGCAGCGCGCCATGATCGGCGAAAGGGATGTTGTTGAGATAGTAATAGCTGTTGTCGGCATCGAAGGCGCCCCAGCCGCCATTGCGGCTTTGCAAGCCGTCGACCCATTCCGCTCCGCGCGCGATCTCATTTTTATATTGCGGTGAAATGCCCGCCTTGGCGGCGCGGTCCATCGCCATCACCACCACGGCTGTGTCGTCCAGATCGGGATAATGGTCGTTGCGATATTGAAAAGCCCAGCCGCCCGGCCGCACGTCGGGTTTCTCCTCCGCCCAGTCGCCCTTGACCTCCAGCACCTGGAGCGGCGCTAGCCATTCCAGGGCGCGCGCAGCGGCAGCTTCCGCTTTTGCATCTTTGGTTTCCATCAGGGCATGGGCCACCAGCGCCGTGTCCCACACCGGCGAAACGCAGGGCTGGCAATAGGCTTCGTGGTCCTTGACCACCAGCAGCTTCTCAACCGAAAGGCGCGCGATGGCGCGGTCGCGATGCGTGGGCGGATAACCCAGCACATCATACATCATCACGCTGTTGGCCATGGCGGGATAGATCGCGCCCAACCCGTCTTCGCCATTGAGGCGTTCCGTCGTCCAGCTCCGGCATCTTTCAATCGCCCGTGCGCGAAGAGCCTTGGGCCAGAAAGGTTCGAACTGTTTCAGGCACCAATCCAGCGCTCCAAAAAAAGCCGACCAGCCGGCGCTTTGATGCGGCGCGCGCGGGCTTGCGGCGGGAACGCCCGGCACGAAAAGCTCGGGCACATGCACGCCACGAGGATTCCTGGCCAGCGGCCGCCTGGCCGCCAGCACGAGCAACGGCACGATGACGGTGCGCGCCCAATAGCTCATCTTGGCGAGATGGATGGGAAACCAGCGCGGCAGCAAGATCAGTTCCACCGGGACGGTTGGGACATTGGACCAACTGGTCTCGCCATAAAGCGCCAGTAGGATGCGGGTGAAGACATTGGCCTTGATGGCACCGCCTCGCGCCTTGATCGCCTCGCGCGCCTTCGCCATGTGCGGCGCGCCGATATCGTCGCCGATCATCTTCAGCGCGAAATAGGCCTTCACCGTCGCCGAGATGTCGAAGGCGCCTTCGTGATAGAGCGGCCAGCCGCCATGCGCGCCTTGGATACGGCGCAGATAGACGCCGATCTTCCGCTCAAGCTCGAGGTTCGGCGTCTCGGCCAAATAATGCACCAGCAGCACATACTCCGCCGGGATTGTGGCATCAGCTTCCAATTCATAGACCCAATGCCCGTCGGGCCGCTGCTCAGCCAGAATGGCATCGGTGGCGGCGCGGATGGCGCTTTCCACGTCGGCGAAATCGGCGGGAGCCAGCTGGTTCATGGGCGCCGACTATAGAGCCAGCCGCTTGAGCGCCAAAGCCGCCGCCGCATCGCCCGAACGCACCGAGCCCTCCAACGTGGCGGGCAGCGCGTTGTCGATCCAGTCGCCTGCCAGCGCCAGATTGCGCCACCCCGTCTTCGTCGGCGGCCGCTTCATGTCCTGTTCGGGGGTAGCGGCAAAGGTAGCGCGCTTCTCCTTCACCACCTGCCAGCGGGGCATTTCCGCTTCGATACGGAGCGCCTGGCAGATGTCCTGCCAGAATAGCTTCGCCAATTCTTCCCGGTCGCGATCCACGATGGCTTCCGCGCCAGAAACCGTGACCGAAATGCGGTCGTCGAATGAGAATATCCATTCCGCCGTGCCGTTGATAACGCCCAGGATGGACGGCGAGCCTTTGGGCGGCGTGAAACGGAAATGGGCATTGACGATGGCGCGGAATTCAGTGGGCACGGTGAGATCGGGCACCATATCCTTGGCCACCCAGGGCGGCACCGCCAGCACCACCATATCGCCCGCCCCAACCGGCACCGTGGCATCAGGAAATTCCAGCGCCAGAACCCTGTGCGTGTCGGTCGCCAGGGCCCGCAGGCGCTTGCCCATCTCGATCTTGGCGCCCTTCTTATCCAGGAAAGCCAGCGCCGGATCGATGAAAGCAGCGGCCAGCGTCGGCGTGGCGATCCGGGGGCGACAGGCCCGACCGCCCCGCGCCAAAGTTTCGCGCATCACCTGGCCCGCCAATTGCGCCGAACCAGCTTCGGGTTCGGTGTTCAAGACCGCCAGAAGAAAGGGCCGCATCAACCTTTCCCACACCGCGCCTTTGGTGGGCGCGACATCGGCGATGGTTTCTTTGCGGGTGGCGAACATCATGCGGGCGTAAGGCGCATAGTCCGCGGGCTTAGTGCCAGGCACGCGGCGCCCCTTGGAGAAAAGCCACCAGGGGATCGGGCCGCCATTCAATCGCAGCACCCAGCACTGATCCGACTTCACATCGACGAAGGGCAAAACGGCACGGCGCGGTCCTGCCAGCACGCCGCGCGCGCCGGTGCGTTCCAGGTAGCGCGCGATGGCGCCGTTGCCCGACAGCACCAGATGATTGCCATTGTCGATCACCTGATCGAGCGTGGCATCATAATAAGAGCGGCAACGTCCACCGGCCTGGCCCGCCGCTTCGTACAAGGTCACCGCGACGCCCTGCGCCGCAAGCCGGGTTGCAGCGGCAAGACCGGAAATGCCCGCACCGATCACATAGGCGCGCCGCTGGCCGTTGCGCGCCGGGAAATTCTCCATTGCCATGACTTAGCCAAGACCCGAGCGCAGCAGCAACGACAACAGCTTGCCGCGCGACAAGGACACGCGGCGACGCGGCGGCTTGAAGCCCACCGCTTCCGTTGCCTTCAGGATTTCGCCATAGACCGCGCCCATCAAGCGCGGCGTGGCGATGCGGCCCTTGGGCTTCCTCGCCAGAATGGCAGCAGCCTTGTCGTAATGTTCGTGCGCCATGGCGGCCACAGCGCGGCAGACCCCGTCCACGCGCGGATCCGACACGACCATTTTGGGATCCAGCGACTTGAAGCCGGCAGCGAAGAGATATTCGCGCGGCAGATAGAGGCGGCCGATATCGGCGTCCTCGTCGATGTCGCGCAGGATGTTGGTGAGTTGCAGGGCCCGACCCAGATGATGAGCGAGATCAAAGCCAGGCTCCTCTTCCATCCCGAACACTTTGATGGAAAGCCGGCCCACCGCGCTTGCCACCCGCTCGCAATAGAGGTCCAGGGTCGCCAGATCGGGCGCGACAATGTCCTCGGCCACATCCATCTCCATCCCGTCCAGGATGGTCAGGAAATCTTCCTTGCGCAGGCTGAACTGGGCCACCGCCGGCGCCAGAAACGCCACACGCTGCGGCGACTGGCCGCTATAGAGCGCGTCCAGATCATAGCGCCAGGCTTCCAGCTTCTCATGCCGCTCCGGCCGGGTACCCAAGCCGTCATCGGCGATGTCGTCCACCTTGCGGCAAAATGCATAGATCGCGAACATAGCGTCGCGCTCGCGCTTGGGCATCAGCCGCATGGCGAGATAGAAGGAACTGCCGGACGCCTTTTTCTTGACGGCGGCGGCCTGTGACGGCGGCAAAGTTTCTCTCATGCTCATTTGCGCCGCGTCATCCGGGACAGTGCAAAGCCGGGCAGCCTTTTCATGAAAAGCGCCACCACGTCCATCTTGGAGTGGTGCACATTCTCGGACAGGGGATCGCGGCTTTTCAGCATGGCATTCAGATCTTCGGCGAGGGTTTGAATGAGATCGACTTCCAAGGCAAGCCTGCCGTCGCGAATCTGCCCGGCGAAGGAGCGGGACTGCGCCAGGAGCGCGGCATTGCGGGCGGCCAGACCGGCCAGGGCACGCTTGAGGGCGGGGCCGGCGGCGCTATCGGATAACGCCGTCACGGACAGGCCTTCCGCCGCGAGCGCGTCTTCGGGGACATAGACCCGGTTGAGATCGCGGTAATCCTTGGCGCAGTCCTGCAGGTGGTTGATGATCTGCAAGGCAGCGCAAAGCGCGTCATTGGCGGTCCAGGTGTTGCGGCTCTCGCCATGCACATCGAGGACGAAGCGGCCCACCGGCATGGCGGAGTAGCGGCAATAATCGATCAGATCGTCCCAGTCGCGATAGCGCAGCTTGGTGACGTCGCGGCGAAAGGCTTCCAACAGATCTAGCGCATGTTGGGGATCGAGCCCATACTCTTCGATGGAGCGGCGCAGCGCTACACCTTCGGGTGAAGCATCGCTGTCGCCAACAAGCGTCGCACGCATCTCTTCCAGTAGCCTGAGTTTGTCCGCGGGCAAGGCCGTGGCATGGTCGGCGATGTCGTCGGCAAAACGCACGAAGCGATAAAAGGCCAGGATCGGTGGGCGGTGGCGCGGCGCGATCAGAAACGACGCGACGGGAAAATTCTCGTCATGATGGCCCTTGCCGGACTGGAGCGCGCTCGCCTGGCTCATGCGCCTTTTTCCGCGCTTTTTTTATGGCCTACCGCTGCGCTGCTTGAGGCCTGGGCTTGAGCCCGCCCCTTCCACATGCCGCCCTTGCCCGACCAGTGCTGAATGGCGGAATCCAAAGTGAAGGCGGCATAGAAGGCGCCGATCACGGGCAGCGCGATGCCCCATAGCGGCGACAAGCGATAGAAACGCAGGATGGGCTGAAACATCAGCGCCATGATGGCCCAGGCGAGATAGGCCGCAAGCTGGACATAATACATGGCGAACAGCGCCCCCAGGACCGGAGCGATATAGACCACAAAAAGTCCTATCAGAGTGAGAAGCAACAGCAGCGGTGAATAGTCGAGCTGAGCATAGGCCGAGCGCGCGACCATCCGGCGGATATCGGAAATATGTTCATAAGGCCTCAGGCTGACCGAGCGGTCCGTCAAGCTCAGCCAGATCGGGCCTTGCCGCTTCATCAGCCGCGCCAAGGCGCAATCGTCTATGATGTTGTGGCGAATGGCTTCGATGCCGCCTGCCCGTTCCAGCGCGTCGCGGCGCGCCAGCATGCAGCCGCCCGCCGCCGCCGCCAGCTTGTTCTTGGGATCATTGGCGGCACCGAAGGGAAACAGCATGTCGAAGAAGAAGACAAAGGCCGGAATCAGGAAATGTTCGGCGGTGGTACGACAAGAAAGCCGCGCCATCAGCGATACCAGGACGCGGCCATCCTTCTCGGCGCGAGCCACCAGGGAACGAAGCGTATCGGGCGCGTGCGCGATATCGGCATCGGTGAACCACAGGAATTGCGGCGCGCCAGCGGCCGCTACGCCTTGGCTCATCGCCCAGAGCTTGCCGGTCCAGCCGGGAGGCCGCGCGCCGCCGGTCATCACCGTGAGACGACTGTCGTTCAAAGCCCGCGCCAGATCGCCTGTGCCGTCGTCGGACTGGTCGTCCACCAGCAGGACCCGAAACTCTCCCGGATAATCCTGCGCCAACAGGCTACCGATGCTGCGCTGGATGACGTCGGCTTCGTTGCGGGCCGGCACCACAGCGACCACAGCGGGCCAGTGCGAAGGCTCGCTCACCGGCAGCGTGTCGCGCTCGCGTAGTAGCCAGAAGCCTCGCCGCGCCAACAGCAGATAAAGCCAGATCAAGAGCGGCAGAAAGCCGAACAGCGCGCCCGCGATCATCGAAGATACCCGTGGGCGCCGAACCAGGCATGGGCGTCTTTCAAGCCTTCGCCATAAGGCCGCGCGGTATAACCCAGCTCGCGCTTAGCCTTGGCCGAGGAAAAATACATTTGATAGCGCGACATGCGAAGCGCATCGGCGGTGAGCATCGGCTCCTTGCCGGTGATCTGCGCCATCGCTTCGGCCGCGAAAGCCAGCGGAAACAACGGGCCGCGAGGCAGTTTCACCTTGGGTGCGCGTCGGCCAGACAGAACCGCAATGTCGGCCAACATCTGGGCCAGAGTCACGTCTTCACCGCCCAGGATATAATTCTCGCCGATCTTGCCCCGCTCCAGCGCCAGGAAATGGCCCGCCGCCACATCGTCGACATGCACAAGATTGAGGCCAGTATCGACAAAGGCGGGCATACGGCCGGTGGCGGCCTCGACGATGATGCGGCCGGTGGGTGTGGGCTTGATGTCGCGCGGGCCGATGGGGGTGGAGGGCGCCACGATCACCGCGGCCAAGCCTTCTTCCGCGATCATGCGCTCGACCTCGCGCTCGGCCAGAAGCTTGCTCAGCTTATAAGCGCCGATCACGCTGTCGGGCGAATGACGCGAGGTCTCGTCCACCGCTGCGCCATGACCCGGCTTCAATGCCGCCACCGAAGACGTATAGATCACGCGCTCCACGCCGGCTTTCAAGGCGCCCATCATGGTGGCCTTGGCGCCATTGAAATTGTTGCGAGCGATCTCGGAGGGGTCGCGCGCCCAGAGCCGGTAATCCGCCGCGACATGGAAAAGATAGCGTGTATCTTGCAGCGCTTTCGTCATGGATTGCACATCGCGCATGTCACCGGCGACGATCTCCACGTCCAGCCCTTCGATATTGGCGTGGCTCGCGGTGGGCCGCATCAGCACCTTGACCTTAAAGCCGCGCGCCAGCGCCTTGCGCGCCACCGCGGCGCCGACAAAGCCGGATGCACCGGTGACCAGAACGGTATCAGCCATCGGCCTGCCCCGGCGTGGCCAACGCTGCGCGGCCTTCCACGGCTTGCCAATAAAGGAGGGACGGAATCCCTATCACGATTTCCCGCGCCCGCTTCAACAGCGATACCGCCAGGCCCATCTCCGCCGGCAGGCCGAACAAGGGCGCCAGCATGGCATACCCCGCCTCCTGCACGCCCAGGGCCGCCGGCACAAAGGCGGCGATAGAGCGCAAGGTACAGAGCAATGCTTCAAGCGCCAGCGCGTCGGCGAGGCTTATCTGTCCGCCCACCAGACGGAAGGCGATGAAGGTGCCGCCGCCCGAACCGATCCAGGCCAGCAGATGCAGGCTGGCCGACGCCGCCAGCCGCCCCGGCGCGTCATAAAGATCGTGAATGGCGTCGCGGAAACTGGTGCCGCCTTTCACCTGCGGGAAGAAGCGTGCCGCTAGCCGCTGCGCGAAATCTGCGCCCTTTTTCTGCAACAGGATCAACGCCGCGATCCCCGGCACCGCCAACAGCAAGGTCGCCACCATCGCCTCGGTGAGCGGCCCGGCGCTGGCGAGATCGCGGAAATGCGCCACGCCCAGCGCGATGCCGAAAGCGAGAAACGCCACCTGCGCCATCGCCTCGGTGGTGGCGTCCGCCGCAACGGAGGCTGCGGCATAGCCTGTGTTCATCCCGTGCAGGATCATCAGTCTCGCCGCAGCCACCATGCCGCCGACCGGCGAAAAAGGCGAAATCTCGGCGATGGAATCGCGCACCAGCCGGGCGAGGTAAAAGTCCTTCGCGTCATGGCGCTCGGCGCGCGGCAGAAGGAATATCCAGGCTGCCGCCAGCACCACGAACACTACCAGCGCATAAAGACAGAGGATTGCCAGCCCGCCCACGCCGGCGCGCGCGATGGCCGCGACCACCGCGCCAAAGCCGATCGCCCAGACCAGCCAGACCGCCGCGATAAGACCCGCGAGCAGCGCAATGGCGACGCCCCATTTCATGCCCAGGTCCTCACCAACAAGTCAGGCCGGCAGCGGCTTGGCGCGGAAGCTCCACAGACGCATCGCGCCCAGCGCCGTCTCCGCCAGCTGCGGCAGAAAGCTGGGCCGCAGCAATTCCGCGTCGAACGCGCCCATCCGCCGCCGGTTCTCGGAATAGCAATCCTCGAGAAAGCGGCGGAAATTGAAGCCGTCCAGGAACACCGAGGCCTGGGTGGCGGTGAATTCCTTGCCGTCGTTCAAGTCCTTGCCGCGCTTGGCGGTGCCGACCATGCGGCCCAAGGCGCGCATGTAATAGCGGAACGAGGTCAAAGGCAGGAACGCCGACGCCAGCCAACCCTTCTGCGCTTGGTGATAGGCCATCCAGTTGACGAAGAAGACGATGTGGCGCGTCTCCTCATACATCAGGGTTTCGAAAATCTGGAACATCTCCTTGGGCAGGAATTCCGACTGCATGGCGATCTTGAAAACGCCAAAGCCCAGGAAGGAATCCATGCATTCGCCGAAGCCGAAATCCTTGAAGCGGGTCTCGACATTGTCGCTGACATCTTCCAGCGGCCGTTCGGCGGCGTCGATGCCATATTTCTCGATCATCACGCGGATCAGCTTGGCGTGACGCGCTTCCTCGAAACCTTGCGTCGCGATGGCTTCCTTCAAGACCGGATCGGTAACGGTTTCGGTGAAGGCGGCGACGATCGCGCCGGCCCGGCGCTCGGTATAGAAAACCTCTTCCCAGAAAGGCACCGACTTCAGGCGCGCCAGCGCCGCTTCGTCGAGGTCCGGCCACGGCAAGGTGTCGGGATCGAATTCGGTATAGGTCTGCATGAAATGGCGACAGAACGTGTCGCGATGCGCGATGGATCCGATTTTCATGCCGCGACTTTCTTCTTGGGTCCGATAAACTTGAGCGCCGCCATGACCCGAAGGGCTTGGCGCGCCATGAAAGGCACGAAGCGGGGCCGCTTCAGCCGCTGGTCGTACGGCGCGAGCCGCCGGTCATTCTCCGACACGCAGATGGCGAGCAACTCGCCCACATTGATGTCGGCGCCCAGCTGACTGGCGCCGTTCATGGTGAAATTATTGTCCTGCTGGCCATGGCCCACGTCGGAGGCGATGCCAATCCGCTCCCAGATCAGGAACAGCCATACCGCCAACACCTTGAGTTCGAAATAGGGCCGCCGCCACCAAGCCATGTTGTGGCGATGCCAGGCGATCCAGTTGACGAAGAAGAGGATGTGCCGCCCCTCTTCCTTCACCACCGGCTCGAAAGTGTCGACCAGCTCGGGCGGGAAGTAACCCGTATCCTTGGCCGCCTTGAACAGGCCGAAAGCAAAGAAGCTGTCGATGCACTCGCTATAGCCCGTGACCATGAAGGCCCATTCCGGATCCCTAGGGCGCTCATACACGGGCTCGGGCGCCAGGTTGATGCCATAGGCCTCGACCAGATTGGCCAGCACATGGCGATGGCGGCGCTCCTCGAAACCGTTGAGTTCGATGGCTTTGCGTAACAGCGGATCCGGCACGCCTTCGGCAAAGGTGCAGACATTCAGGCCGGCGCGATTTTCCGTCTGCACCGCGATGTCCCAGATGGGAAGCGACGTAATGCGCTTTTCCGCCTCCTCGCCCAGGCGCGGCCAGTCCAGCACGGCGGGCCTGTAGGGGTCGAAGGTGTCCAGCAGGGTCTTGCAGAACAGCCGCTTATGCTCATCGCTGCCGACGCGGATGGGACCGTCGCCCGGCCAGATGCCGGTGTCGCGCGACAGGTCGGGGGGTATGGCGAAGGCCGGGCTGCTCATCAAACGCTCGCTAAGTGGTTGAATTTCCATGCGGCCAGCCGGACCGCGCCGGGCCTCATTGTACCGGAAAGTCGCAAAAGCCGCCAAGCCGAATGTCGCGCCCGGCAATCAGGGCTGGCATGCCGGGATCGGTCAGGGCCGCAAGTTCCGCTTCATGGGCATAGCCGGGCGCGGAGCCTGGGTAAGCGCCGATGGCCGGGTGCAGATAGATCTCCGTGAGGCCCTCCGGCAAATTTTCGATCAAGCCTTTGAATCTTTGCGGCGTCATGGCTCCCGACCAGGCCAGGCCGAAGACCTGGTCCGGCGCAGCCATGCCGGCGCGGCGGAAGCGGAAGCGCAGCGCCCGGGCGAACGGCGCAGTCAGTGCCACGGTGGCGCTGCCCTTGCGCGCCTCGATCCGTGCCAGCGGCGCCTGGGGCTCCAGCGGCACGCGTGCACCTTTCACGCCATGAACTTTCGCCAGCTTGACCATCAAGCCCGCGATGGTGGGGTGAAGATGAAAATGCTTGTGCGCGTTGACGTGATCGAGCTTGAGGCCCGTGGCGGAGAAGGCCTCGAACTGGGCTGCCATCTCTGCCGCCAACTGCTCGCGCACTTTGGGACGGAAAAACATCGACGCGCCTGCTCGCGCCATGTCATTGCGGAAAAAGCCATTGGCGTCGACCAGATCGGGCACGGTGCGCGCGGGCAGAATGGGTTTGCCGTCCACCAGCACCAGATGCAGGCCAACCCGCAACGATGGCATCGCCCGCGCCCTGGCCACGGCGTCATGTGCGGCGGCGCCCGACACCATCAGGCTGGCGGCGGTAAGTACGCCATGACGATGAGCGCGCTCCACCGCTTCGTTGACTTCCAAGGCGGCGCCAAAATCGTCCGCCGTGACGATCAACTTTCTCATTTCTTATCGCCGCATGGCCCTATCGCAAAACCGGTGCCCACTTTTGCGGGCCATGCGGTCACGAAACGATCATGTCTTCGCGGTTGCGCAGGAACTGGAAGAATTCCACGCCTTCGCGCAGGCGCCTAACCAGCATGTCGCGCGAGGTCAGCATCTCGCCCACGATCTCGGCAATCTTGGAGGGGCGGAAATAGAATTTCTTGTAGAACTCCTCCACCGACTTGAAAATCTCGGTATGGCCGAGATGGGGATAATTGAGCGGCGCGATCTGGGTGCCGTCGTCGGTCAACAGATCCACATCCGAGGCGAACCAGCCATTCTCCTTGGCCTGCTTGTAGAGGAAGGTGCCCGGATAGGGCGCGGCCAGCGACACCTGCAGGGTGCGCGGATTGACTT
Source organism: Rhizomicrobium sp. (assembly GCA_035605955.1). Taxonomy (GTDB): domain Bacteria; phylum Pseudomonadota; class Alphaproteobacteria; order Micropepsales; family Micropepsaceae; genus Rhizomicrobium. The sequence continues at coordinate 7,561 of DATNGI010000118.1, read as the reverse complement.
CCTTGGCGAAAGCCAGGGTTTCCTGAATGGTCTCGCGGGTCTCGCCCGGCAGGCCCAGAATGAAGGTGCCGTGCACGATGATGCCGAGCTCGTGGCAATCCTTGGAGAAGCGCTTGGCGACCTCGACCAGAAGCCCCTTCTTGATGTTGTGCAGGATCTTCTGGTTGCCGGATTCATAGCCGACCAGAAGCAGGCGAAGGCCGTTCGCCTTCATCACTTCCAGCGTCTTGCGCGGCACATTGGCCTTGGCGTTGCACGACCAGGTGACTTTCAAAGGACCAAGCGCTTTGGCTAGTTCTTCCACGCGGTCGTGATTGTCGGTCAGTGTATCGTCGTCGAAGAAGATTTCCTTTACTTCGGGGAAATTCTCTTTGACGTACTTCACGTCCTGAACCACGCGCTCGATCGACATGAACCGATATTTGTGACCACCGATGGTTTGCGGCCAAAGGCAGAAAGTGCAACGCGATTTGCAGCCCCGGCCGGTGTACCAGGACATGTAAGGGTGCAGCAGATAGCCGCCAAAATACTTCTTCACGTCGAGCTGCTTATAGAAAGGCAGAACGCTCGGCAGCTTGTCCATGTCGACCAGGATCTCGCGCTCGGGATTGGTGTGAATCTCACGGGCGGCGTCACGGTAAGTCAGACCTTTGATGGTCGCCCATTCCGCGCCATTGGCCAGTTCCTGGATGGTGAAATCGTATTCGTTGCGGGCGACGAAATCGAGCGCGGCACAAGCTTCCATGCTTTCCACCGGCTCGACAGCCACCTTGGCGCCGATGAAGCCGATCTTTGCGGTGGGATTGATGGCGCGGATCATGGCCGCCGTCTTGCAATCCGATTTGAAGCTGGGGGTTGAGGTGTGGATGACGATCAGCTCATGCGCCTTCACGTCTTCCTCGATATCCTTGAAGGACAGATTGTGCGGCGGCGCGTCGATCAGGCGCGAACCCGGCACCATGGCCGCCGCCTGGGCGAGCCAGGTGGGGAACCAGAAGGACTTCACCTCGCGCTTCATCTGGTAACGGGCGCCGGCGCCGCCGTCATAGCCGTCGAAGGACGGGGCCTGGAGGAAAAGCGATTTCATGACCATGAGCAATAACCTTCAGGATTGAGCCATGGCGCCGCTGGGCTCGACGGCGAAGCGGGAACCCCGCCAATGCACCGTCTCGCCGAATTGCGAGGCCACGAACACTGCAAAACTCAAAAGGTCCCGCACCGGCAAAAGCCAGAAGGGACCCGCATGGGTGCCGAAAATACCATCGATGCGACGCTTGAGGAACAGCCGCGCCGTCACCGTTATGGCTATGACCGCGAGGCTGAACAAGGAAAAATCCAGCAACAAGGCGCCCATCAGCGCAATCGGGAACCCGAAGGTCACGACCGTGCCAAGATGACCCAGCGGATTGAGGGTCCGGATGGTGCGGGTCCAGCGCAGTTCATGCCGGAACAATTCCCCCATGCTGGTCTCAGACGCGGTGTGACGCACGCCCATCGCGGGAATGGCGAGCGCATGGCCGCGCTCGCGCACGGCGCGGCCGATTTCGTAATCGTCGGCCAGATAGTCGGCAAAAGCCATGAAGCCGCCGATTTCGTCCAGCATGGTGCGCGTCAGCGCGATGGTGGATCCCATGCAGGGTTCCGCCAGGCCAAGGCTGGTGCCCAACATCACATTGGGCAGGAAATCATAGGAAGTGCCCATGGCGGACAAAGTCGGCCAGAGACGATTTTCGCCCAGCACCGTTTCACCGGTGTAAAGACAGGTCACCAGCCCCACGCCCGGCGAGGCCAGCGCATCGGTGACATGGCGCAGCCAATGCGGCGCGACCGCGATATCGCTGTCGGAAAGAACCAGAATGTCGTGCTGCGCCGCAGGCAGCATGTTGATCAGGTTGGAGACCTTGGCGTTGGAGCCATGCAGCGCACCGTCGACCACGATCATCGTGTCGCGCTGCGGATAACGCGCCTGAAGCTTGCGCACCACATCTGCGGCGGGGTCGGTTTCGTCATGCACGCCGAACACGATCTGGACCGCGCCGGGATAGTCCTGGGCGAAGAAGCTTTCCAGATTGTCGGAAAGTCCAGGCTCGCCCAGATAGAGCGGCTTCAGGATCGTCACCGGCGGATAAGCCGACGGCGTCGGCCCCGGGCCGCGCATGAAGCGGCCAGCCAGAAAGGCGGCAGCCAGGGCATAGGCTGCGCCCACAAGCGCAAGCCCGGCAAAAAGATAGCCTGCCCAAGCAAATAGCGTTGCCATCATTCTTTCCGGCCCCCGCCGAAGCACCCTATTTAATGGAGGCCCCCCCATGGGTGAAGGCCCCGCCCGGGACAATTTGCGACAAAACCGTAATGTTGCCGCTATATCGCACGAACAATCGCGGGGTGCGAGACCCTGGGGTCAGCCTTGCGTCTAAGGCAGGTCCCGCAGGAGTGCCTGACGTCAGGCCGATTTAGCCGCCGATTTCGGTGCCCGGCGGCGCGGCTTCTCGGCCGCGATACCGGCGATCCAGTTGGCGAAGAGCTTGAGGGTATAGCTGCGCCAGGATTGGAGCGGGACAGCGCTCATGATGATGTCGTGATATTCGCCGATACGGGCATCGCGGGCGGCGAGACCCTGCAGCGCATTTTCGGTGACGCGATCGAAATAATTCTCCGGGATGACCGGGCGCGGTCCTTCGCTCCTGAGAAACCGCCCCACATCGCGCAGATATTCGCGGCCCAAGGTTTCGGCGCCATATTCCGGATGACCCTGGAAGAAGATCTGGTGGCTCTTGCCGTCACGCGCAAAGGCATCGACCGATCCGTCGGTGAGCCGTGACAGGACGCGGTAATTCTTGGCCGTCAGATCGCTTTCCAACAGCCCGTTCTTGCGCGAATGCGGTGTGGCGCCGCGCGCCGGTAGTCCCGCGAGCAAGGGGTCGTCGGTGGCGCGCATACTGGCGAAGACGCCGCTGATCTTCTTAGGGAGAGGCCGCCTGGGAATATTGTCGAAATGCAGCACCGCGGCATGCGCCGCCAAGCAGGAGAACAAGGTCGAGGCCGTGCCCGTAACCGACCAGTCCATCAGCCGAGTGAGCGCCGGCCAATAGGTTTCATCGTTCAAAGCATCCGTCAGCGGCTCCGCGCCGGTGATGATCAACCCGTCCATACCGGCGGCGGGAAGCGTGGCGACGTCGGCATAAAAACCTTCCATGCGCGAACGCTGCATGTCGGTGCGCGCGATTTCCGGCATGGCGAAAAGATGCAGCCTGACATCGTAATTGTTTGCCGCATCCTTCAGAAGGCGCGCGAACTGCAACTCGGTGGCGCGCATGGCCGCGTCGGGCATGTTGTTGACCAGCCCGATATGGAGCGTCGCTTTGGTGCCGCGCGAGCCGAAGGCGAAGTTCTCGATGCCGCGTCCCTGCCCCGACATCAGCCCGCCTTGCGCCCGCTCTGAAGTTTCGCCGCCGCCGCCAGTGCCTGGGCGATGTCGGCGATGATATCGTCCTTATGTTCGATGCCCACGGAGAGCCGGATCGCTTCGGGCGCCACACCCGCCTTGATCTGCTCCTGCGGCGTCATCTGGCGATGGGTGGTCGAAGCCGGATGGCAGGCCAAGGTCTTGGCGTCGCCGATATTGACCAGCCGCTTGATCAGCTTCAGTGCGTCATAGAAGTTCTTGCCGGCTTCGAAGCCGCCCTTGACCCCGAAAGTAAGAAGCGACGGCACTTTGCCATCCAGATATTTCGCCGCCAGCTTGTGATAGGGACTGTCCGGAAAACCGGCATATTGCACCCATTCCACATTGGGATCGCCGCGCAGATAGTCCGCCACGGCGCGGCCATTTTCGACATGCCGCTCGATGCGCAACGCCACCGTCTCGATACCCTGCAGGATGATGAAGGCGCTCATCGGCGACAGGATGGCGCCGGTGGCGCGCTGATGCACGCTGCGGATGCGGCCGGTGAAAGCGGCACGGCCATAATGATCGGCATAGACCAGACCGTGATAGGATTCATCGGGCTGCGTGAATTGCGGGAAGCGTTTGGCGTGCGCTTTCCAGTCGAAGGTGCCGCCATCCACCACCGCCCCGCCCATGGCCGAGCCATGACCGCCCAGGAATTTGGTGAGCGAATGCACCACCACATCGGCGCCATGCTCGATCGGACGTTCCAGAATGGGCGTCGCCACCGTATTGTCCACGATCAGCGGCAAGCCGCGATCATGCGCCACTTTGGCGATGGCCCCGATGTCGCAGATGTTGCCAGCGGGATTGCCGACCGTCTCGCAGAACAGAGCCCGGGTGTTTTCGTCGATCAAGCTCGCCATTTCGGCCGCCTGGCCGCTATCGGCGAATTTCCCATGGATGCCGGAGCGCGGCAAAAGATGCGCCAGAAGCGTATGCGTGGTGCCGTAGAGCTGGGAGGTGGACACGATGTTGCCGCCGCCGTCCGCGACATTGGCGAGCGCATAGAACAGGGCCGCCTGGCCGGACGCGGCGGCGATCGCTGCGACTCCGCCTTCGAGCGCGGCGAGGCGTTTTTCCAGTACAGCGACGGTGGGATTGTTGATGCGGCTATAGCGGAAGCCGTCCACTTCCAGATTGAAGAGTGCCGCGCCGTGATCAGCGCTGTCGAACGCATAGGCGGCCGTCTGATAAATAGGCACGGCGACGGCCTTGGTGGCGGGATCGGCCTCAAAACCCCAATGAATAGCAATGGTTTCGGCGCGCATGCCCCAAGCCTGTTTATATGGCGCAAGTCTAAGACAGAGGTGTTTAACGAACCTTGCTGACGACTGCGCAAGGGCGTTAACAGGATGGCAGTTGGACAGGTTTTATTTTATACTGGAACCGTTCCTTTTTGAAACAGCATGACCGCTTTTTCTTCCCCTGCGAGCGATCGCGGCGCCTCCAAAGCCTGGCTCGCCGCGCTGGAGATGACAGCGGCGATTGACGCGCAACCGCAGCGCATTTTTCCGCGCGTGGTGGATGCGCTGGGCGCGCGCTTTGGCGCCTCGCCCGCGCTTTTCAGCCCGGCCGAAGACTTCAGCCACAGGGAACTCGCAGGTCGCGCGCGCCGGGTCGCCCGCTGGGCCAAGGCGCAAAATCTGGCCAAGGGTGAGGTCGTGGCGCTTTTGATGCCAAATCGCGCCGATTATCTCGCCCTCTGGCTGGGGATAACACGGATCGGCGGCGTCGCGGCCTTGATCAACACCAACCTCACCGGCGCTGCCCTGGCGCATTGTTTGAAGGTGGCAAATCCGCGTCACATTATCGTGACGGAGGCGCTGGCGCCTTGGCTCGCAGAATTCCATTCACTGGCGGCGGTCTGGCGCTATGAGGCCGAACTCGCCCCCACCCTCCTGGCCCAGTCCGACAGTCCCCTTGCCGCGACCGAAGAGCGCGATGTGAGCCTCAGCGATCCGGCGCTTCTGATCTACACCTCGGGCACCACAGGCCTGCCCAAGGCGGCCTATGTCAGCCATCACCGCATCATGATGTGGACACATTGGTTCGCGGGCATGATGCAAGCCGAGGCTGGCGACAGGCTCTACAATTGCCTGCCCATGTATCACTCGGTGGGCGGCGTGGTGGCTTCGGGCGCGGTGCTTCTCAAAGGCGGCGCCGTGATCCTGCGCGAGAAATTCTCGGTGCGCGCTTTCTGGGATGATGTCGCCGACAGCGGCGCCACCATTTTCCAATATATCGGCGAACTCTGCCGCTACCTCCTCAAGGCGCCCGGAGAACCGCGCTCCCACAATCTGAGGCTGGCGTGCGGCAACGGATTGTCGGGGGATGTGTGGGACGCGTTCCAGACGCGCTTTGGCATTCCCCGCATCCTGGAATTCTATGCCGCCACCGAAGGTAATTTCTCGCTCTACAATGCGGAAGGAAAGCCGGGCGCAATCGGCCGCATTCCACCTTTCCTGCGCCATCGCTTCGGCGTCGCCCTTATCCGCCGCGGATCGGACGGCGAGCCGTTCAGAAATACGGACGGCTTCTGCGAGAAGGTCGAAATCGGCGCGGCCGGCGAAGCCATCGGCCGCATCGCTGGCGGCGCGGCGCGCTTCGAGGGTTATAGCGACGAGGCCGCGACGGCGAAGAAGATCCTGCGCGACGTCTTTGAAAAAGGCGATGCCTATGTCCGCACGGGCGATCTCATACGTCAGGATGCGCAGGGCTTCTTCTATTTCGTGGACCGGCTGGGCGACACGTTCCGCTGGAAAGGCGAGAACGTCGCCACCACCGAAGTTGCTGCGGCGCTCGCCGCCTATCCCGGCGTCGACGCCGCCAATGTCTATGGCGTGGCCGTTCCCGGCGCGGACGGCAAGGCCGGCATGGCGGCGCTGGAGACGAGCGAGAATTTCGACATTGCCGGACTGAAAGCGCATCTGAAAACCCGCCTTCCCGACTATGCCCGGCCGATCTTTGTACGGCTGGTGGAAAGCCTCGCCGCCACGGAGACGTTCAAACAGAAGAAAGGCGAGCTGGCGTCCGACGGCTTCGATGCCGTGAAGATCCGCGATCCGCTCTACGCCGATCTGGGCGATGGCTATGTCATACTGGATCAGGCGCTGCACGCCCGCATCCGCTCGGGCGCTCTGCGCCTCTGATGTCTTTCAGGCCGTGTTGCCCGCATCGACCGTGATGGTCGTGCCGGTGATGTTCTTGGCCGCTTCGCTCATCAGATAAGAGACGGCGCTGGCGACATCGTCCGCCTCCGCCAGGCGCTTGAGTGCGCTGCGCGATGCGATCCTGTCGCGCTGCTCGCCCGTCAGCCCCGCCGTCATCTCGGTATCGACGAATCCGGGCGCCACCGCGTTCACGGTCACGCCCAACCGCCCCGCTTCGCGCGCCAGGCTCCGCGTGAAGCCCAGCATCGCCGCCTTGGTCGCGCCATAGACGCTAAGGCCGCTATAGCCCGTGAAGCCGATGATGGAGGCCATGTTCACGATGCGGCCCTCGCCCGTCACCATCATGGAGCGCATCACTGCCTTGGTCAGGATCAGCGGCGAATGGACGTTCAAGCGGATCAGGGATTCGATCTTCGCGTCGGACATGTTGCTCAAGACGCCTTCGGTGCCCAGGCCGGCATTGTTGACCAGTCCATAAAGGGGACCGTGCGCAGCTTTCAGGTCGCGCACCAGATCCGCGATCCGGTCCAGCTGCGCGAGATCGAAAAGAACGAAATGCAGCGCGCCGGCCGGCGCGGCGGCGATGAGAGCGTTCAATTCGTCGGTAGGCTTGCGCGCCAACGCCAGTACCCGAAACCCATCGCCGACCAGCTTTTTGGCGATGGCAAGGCCCAGACCCCGCGAACCACCCGTCACCAGCACATTACGCATTGCGGAGCAGCTTTCCGCCGGCGCTCAATTCCAGCTTCGGAACCACCCGCACCATAGCGGGCACCTGGAACGGCTTCAAGCTGGCGCGGCATTCGCGCAGGACTTCTTCCTGGATCACCGCGCCGTCTCGCCCGCCATCCAACACGATCTCCGCCACCACGATGGCGCCTGTGATGGGATTCTTGCGCCCCGTTACCCGCGACAGACGCACGGCTGGATGCCGATTGATCAC
>DATNGI010000117.1:0-6624 GCA_035605955.1 Rhizomicrobium sp. | reverse complement strand
GGTGACGCGGCGCTTTCAAGAGCGCGCAGAGTGGTAGTCCCCACCGCCAGAAGGCGTCCTCCCTCCTTACGAATGATGTTGAGCCTCTGGGCTGCACTGTCCCCGAGGCAAAAAAACTCCGCATGCATGCGATGATCAACCGTGTCAGCTACCGTGACCGGCAGAAAGGTCCCCAGACCGACATGTAGAGTGATTGCCTCTTGAAAGACGCCCGCGGCTCGCGTCTTTGCCAGCAACTCTGTCGTGAAATGCAGGCCGGCCGTCGGCGCTGCCACGGACCCATCGACCCGAGCATAGGTGGTCTGGTAATCAGTGGCATCGCATATGTCGGGCTGCCGCTTGCCGGCGATATAAGGTGGCAACGGAATAGCGCCGTCCGCAGCAATTGCCGCGTCCAGGGCCGCGCCCGCGAGCTTGAACTCGACTTCAACCTCCCCGCCCTCGCCTCTGCCGGCGACCACTGCCCTTAGCGCACCAAATTCAAGCGCGTCGCCGGGCAACAATTTCCGCGCTGGCCGCGCCAATGCTGAGAATCGGCAAGGCGACAACCGTCTATGAAGCAGTATTTCTATCTTTGCCGCGAGCCCTTCGCGCATACGATGGCCATGGAGGCGCGCGGCAATCACTTTGGTGTCATTCACGACCAACACGTCGCCGGCGGCGAGATAATCCGGCAAGTCGCGCACGAAGCGGTGCTCAAGCTGCCCGCTGGACCGCACGACCAGCATCCTGGCGCTATCGCGTGGGGAAGCCGGCCGAAGCGCGATACATTCTTCTGGCAGGTCGAAGTCGAACAGGGAAACGTCCATCGCCGCGCTATAACAGCTTCCTAGCCCCTTTTCAGCCCAGGCTTTCCAGCACCGCTTTGATGATCCGGTCCTGCACCGCAGGCTCGAGATAGGGATGCATCGGCAGGCTGACGACCCTTTGGGACAGCCTCTCACTCACCGGCGTGGGCACGCCGGGGAAATGCGCATAGGCGGTCTGCTTAGAAAGCGGGATCGGGTAATAGACCGCGGTCGGCACGCCAGCCGCTTTGAGATCAGCCTGGAATTTGGCGCGATTTTCCACTTGCAGCGTATATTGCGCCCAAGTCGAAACTGCGCCGTCGATCACGCACGGCACGACCAGATGATTGGAGCCATGGAACGCCTCGTTATAGCGACGGGCCACGGCATTCCTTGCCTCGATCTCTTCGTCGAAGATCTTGAGTTTTTCGATGAGGATCGCGGCTTGGATCGTGTCCAGGCGTGAATTGAATCCGATCCGCACATGTTCGTAACGATCGCTGCCCTGCCCGTGCATGCGAAGCGACAGCAGCGCGTCCTTCAAGCCATCGTCATTGGTGAAACAGGCGCCGCCATCGCCATAGCAGCCCAGAGGCTTGGCCGGAAAGAAGCTGGTGGCAGCCGCGTCGCCGATCGCCCCTGCCCGCTTGCCATCCAGCAACCCGCCGAATCCTTGCGCAGTGTCGCAGAACAGTTTCAGGCCTTCGCGCGTTGCGATCGGCGCAAGCGCCCGATAATCCGCCGGCTGGCCGAAAAGATCGACCGGCATCACCACCTTGGGAACAAGGCGCGCGTCCCGCTTCAGCAGCGCGATCGCCGCTTCCAGGCTGGCGGGGTCCATGTTGAACGTGTCTGGCAGGACATCCACGAAGACCGGCGCGGCGCCGGCCAGCGCAACCACTTCGCCGCTGGCGGCGAACGTAAAGGCCGGCACGAACACCGCGTCACCGGGCCCCACCCCCCAGGCCTTCAGCACCAGCAGCAAGGCGTCGGTGCCATTGGCGCAGGCGACGACATGCTTCACGCCCGCCCAGGCTGCGAGGTCACGCTCCAATTGCGAGACTTGTGGTCCCAGAATCCATTGTCCGCCTTCCACCGCGGATCTAATGGCGGCCTCGAGCGGCGCGCCCAGTCGGCGGCGCTGCGCTTGCAGATCGATGAAGGCAATAGGGTCCGCCACGGGGGCCTCCGGAAGCAATCGGGAGGCTTTTAAGGTTTCCGCGCTGGGTCGCGCCATTCACCTAATATTGCAGTTTATGCGCGCCAAACCGGCCCATGCTGCGCCCAACTGCGCGTGGCCAAGTCTCAGAAGTTAATAGGCCAAATGAACGCGTTAACCATATTAAATCCGATACTTTAATGCCTTAAAGAAGCCTTATATGGTGCTGAAAAATCCGGGGTGTTTTATCGGCGAAACTGTCCGCGCAGCAAAAGTTTTTGAATTGAGTCCGGCACTTTCTGCGCAAGGTGGGAGTTATCGGTTCTCCAACAAATCCATTCGCCGCGCTTGACGAGCATGGCCGGGGACTCGCAATGACGGATCTTATTCAAGGAATTGAGTGGTTGGACCAGAGCCTGGCCAGAAAGCCCAGCGATGTCGACATCGCATCGGCCGCTCCCTCCTTCTACGATGGCGCGGTCAGACTGCGCCAATCCAAGGCCAAGCGGGTCATCGACTTTTTTGGCGCGTGTCTTGGTTTCCTGATTCTCCTGCCTTTCCTGGCAGTGATCGCGGCGGCGATTCTGGCCGAAAGCCAAGGACCGGTGCTTTTCCGTCAGCGTCGCACCGGGCGGGACGGCCGAACTTTCGTGATCTACAAATTCCGCACCATGCGGGTGCTGGAGGATGGCGACGATGTGGTGCAGGCGACGAAGAATGACTGCCGCACGACATCGGTGGGCCGCTTCCTGCGCCGTTCGAGCATCGACGAACTGCCCCAGCTTCTCAATGTGATCAAAGGCGACATGTCGCTGGTGGGACCGAGGCCGCATGCTGTGGCCCATGATCAATATTATCTGCAGACGGTGCCCGCCTATAAATTCCGCTTCTACTGCAAACCCGGCATCACCGGCCTGGCGCAGGTGAACGGCTTCCGCGGCGAAGTGCGCGATATCCGCCATATGCAAGACCGCATCGCGCGGGATCTGGAATATATCGAGACTTGGTCGCTGGCGTCCGACATCGGCATCCTGATCAAGACTGCCGTTAGCACGCCTTTCCACCGTTCCGCCTACTAAGCATCCCGTCCACGACCCGGCCGCTCTGCGCCATCAGCGAATCGGTGCATGATTGCGATTGAATATGGATCGCGGGGACGATCGTCATGTTCAAGGCGCACCGACTCGGTACAGCGCTGCCCGACGCTGGCACGCGCGGGCGCCGCACTGCCGTCGCTTCACACCGGCAAGGAAGCCGGCCCGCCTGCCCAGCCGATGAACGCTGGGCGCCGCGCTGGGCCATCCTGCTGTCTTTGAGCGCCAGCCTGCTCTTATGGGCGCTGATTGCGATCCTGATCTTCTAGACGGACTGTCCGCTAGGCATCGGCTTCGATGCGGGCCTTCAGAATCTTGTCCGGCTCGCCGGAGATGGCCCCATTGTTGTGTTCGCCGCCCTTCTTGATGGCGTCGACATGGTCCATACCGTCCACCACCTCGCCCCAGACCGAATATTGCCGGTCCAGCCAAGGTGCGTCATCGAAGCAGATGAAGAACTGGCTGTTGGCGCTGTTGGGATTGGCGGTACGCGCCGCCGAGACCGTACCGCGCTTATGCTTCTCGCCCGAGAATTCCGCCTTCAGGTCCGGCAGGTCCGAACCGCCCGCGCCGGTGCCGGTCGGATCGCCGGTCTGGGCCATGAAGCCCGGGATGACGCGGTGGAAGACCACGCCGTCATAGAAGCCCTTACGGGTCAGGTCTTTGATGCGGGCTACGTGCCCTGGGGCAAGATCTGGACGCAGCGCAATCGTCACCGGGCCGGTCTTGAGGTCTAGGATCAGGGTGTTTTCGGGATCATGCGCCATTACTTGCGTTCCTTGCAGCGTTTAACCAGGGCCTCGGCCACCCGAGGCGTCGTAAAGGGAGAGACATCGCCGCCCAGAAGAGCGATTTCCTTGACCAGCCGGGAGGCGATCGCCTGGTGCCTGGGGTCGGCCATCAGAAAGACCGTCTCGATCTCGGTATTGAGGCGCTGGTTCATCGCCACCATCTGGAATTCATATTCGAAGTCCGACACGGCGCGCAGGCCCCGCACGATGACAGAGGCGCCGATCTTGCGCGCGAAATCGACTTGCAATGTGTTGCGATAGGACTGGACCTCGATCGTAGCACCATCGCGGGCGAGCCCCTCGGCCTCATGGCGCCACATCTCCACCCGCTCCTCGAGTGAGAAAAGTGGCGCCTTGTCGCTGCCGGTAGCCACTCCGATCACCAGATGGTCCACCAGCTTGACCGCGCGCTTGACGATGTCGATATGGCCCAGCGTGACGGGGTCGAAGGTGCCCGGATAAAGCGCGACGCGCTTTTTGCCTGTCATGTCTGCTCACCGCCGACATCGGCGATGCGCTCGACCGAGACGCAACGTTCGCCCTCATCCAGCCGGAACACGGTGACGCCCTGTGCGGCGCGCCCTTGGATGGAAATGCCGCCCACCGCCACTCGGATGGTCTGGCCCCGATCGGAGATCAGCATCAGATCATCGCTTTCCTCGACCGGGAAGGCGGCGATCACCGCGGCGTTCTTCCTGCCCATGCCAATGGCGACGATGCCCGAGCCGCCCCGTCCGGTGACGCGGTATTCGTAGGACGAACTGCGCTTGCCGAAGCCGTTGGCCGAAACCGCCAGGATAAATTGCTCCCGTGCCCCAAGCTGAGCATAACGCTCCGCTGACAAGGTGGCTTCCTCGACGCCTTCCTCCGCATCCGGCGCTTCTTCGCCCCCCCCTTCCTCCTCGCTGGCCTCATCGCCGGCGGCGCGGCGTGCCGCATTGGCCTGTTTGAGATAGGCGCGCGCTTCGGCACTGGTGGCGTCGGAATGATAGAGCAGAGACAGGCTCACCACTTCGTCGTCGGCGGCCAGCTTGATGCCGCGCACGCCGGTCGAGTCCCGGCCTTTGAACACCCGCACATCGCCGACCGCGAAGCGGATGCATTTGCCCGCCTTGGTCGTGAGCAGGAAATCGTCAGCTTCGGTGCAAGTGGCGACCCCGATAATGCCGTCGCCGGTTGCGAGCTTCATGGCGATCTTGCCGGACTTGTTGACCTGCACGAAATCCGAGAGCGCGTTGCGCCGCACATCGCCGGACTTGGTGGCGAAGACCACGTTGAGCCGTTCCCACTCCGCCTCATTCTCCGGCAAGGCCAGAATGGCGGTGATGCGTTCGCCTTCGGATAGCGGCAACAGATTGACCATCGCCTTGCCCTTGCCCGCGATGCGCGCCTCCGGCAACCGCCAGATCTTCATCTTGTAGGCCATGCCGGTTGAAGAGAAGAACAGCATCGGCGCATGGGTGTTGGCGACGAACAGGCTGGTGACGAAATCCTCGTCCCTGGTCGCCATGCCGGAGCGGCCCTTGCCGCCCCGTCCCTGCACGCGATATTCGGCGAGCGGCGTGCGCTTGATATAGCCGGCATGGGTGACGGTGACGGCGACGTCCTCGCGCTCGATCAGCGCCTCATCTTCGATCTCGACATCCGCGTCGATCAGTTCCGTCTTGCGGGGCGTGGCGAATTCGCCCCGCACTTCGGAGAGTTCGCTCTTGATGATCTCCAGCACCCGGCCGCGGCTGGACAGAATGCTGAGATAATCCCGGATGGCCTCGCCCAGCTTTTTGGCTTCGTCGCCGATCTCGTCCACGCCGAGCGCGGTCAGCCGTTGTAGCCGCAGATCCAGGATCGCCTTGGCCTGTTCCTCGGTGAGGTGAATGGTGCCGTCCGCCGCCACTTGGTGGCGCGGGTCTGCGATCAGAGCCACCAGCGGTCCCACATCCTTGGCCGGCCAGGCCCGGGCCATCAATTGCCCGCGCGCGGAGGCGGCATCGGCCGCGCCCCGGATCAATCTGATGACCTCGTCGATATTGGCCACCGCCACCGCCAGGCCGACCAGCACATGGCCACGGTCGCGCGCCTTGGACAGCAGGAATTTGGTGCGCCGCGTGACCACTTCCTCGCGAAAATCGACAAAAGCGGCGATCAACTCCTTCAGGTTCATCTGCTGCGGCCGGCCGTCATTCAGGGCCAGCATGTTGACGCCGAAGGTGGTCTGGAGTTGCGAGTAGCGATAGAGCTGGTTCAGCACCACGTCGCCGGAGGCGTCGCGTTTCAACTCGATCACCACCCGCATGCCGTGGCGGTCGCTTTCGTCGCGAATGTCGGCGATACCCTCCACCCGCTTGTCGCGCACCAGATCGGCGATACGCTCCTGCAGCAGCGCCTTGTTCACCATATAGGGAATTTCGGTGACGATGATGGCGTCACGGTCTTTCCTGATCTCCTCGATGGCGCAGCGCGCCCGCATCAGGATGGAACCGCGGCCGCGCGCCAGTGCGGCCCGCGCCGCCAGCTTGCCGATGATAAGGCCGCCGGTGGGGAAATCGGGACCCGGCACGATATCGGTCAAAGCTTCGAGGCTGATGGACGGGTCTTCGATATAGGCAAAGCAGGCATCGATCACTTCGCCCAGATTGTGGGGCGGGATGTTGGTGGCCATGCCGACCGCGATGCCCGAGGAGCCGTTGACCAGCACATTGGGAAAGCGGGCCGGCAGCACCACAGGCTCTCTCTCGCTGCCGTCATAATTGTCCCGGAACTCGACTGTGTCCTTGTCGAGATCGTCCAGGAGG
>DATNGI010000116.1:0-2152 GCA_035605955.1 Rhizomicrobium sp. | reverse complement strand
GGGATCAGCTCCAGCCCTTTGCCTGCGTCGAAACTGGCAATATCCGAGCCGGTGTTGGTGCGCTCGAAATACTGGTCGTAACGAAATTCTTCCTCGAGACGCGGAGTGACAGTCATCAGAGGCGTCATCCAATGCGGCTGGCTGGACTGCGCCGCCGTCACGCGATCATACCAATGATCGAAATAATCGCTGATGCCGCCACCATTCTGCGCGAGCGCAGGCTGCGCCAGAACAACCGAAAAAATTGCGACAACCATGCCCCCGCGCGTCATCTTACCCCCCTCCCTCAACGTTATGTTCTGGCGTATATCACGAGTCCGACACGTTGCCAGCCCCGTATCACGCGACCATTCGTCGTACTGAGATGGGATGTTGACGCGCGGCCAGACTTGCCGGCTTAGCTGTCAGCCCAGAAGCGGATCAAATTGTAATAGATGCCGGCCAGCCGCACCGCTTGCGGATGCGCCGCCTCCGATGTGCCCAATTCCTGCACCACCCTGTCCAGCTCATAAAGCAATGCGCGTTGCTCATTGTCGCGCACCACGCCCTGGATCCAGAAGAAAGAGGTGGCGCGCGCGCCCGATATGATCGCCATAATTCTGGCCGCCGCTGTAGCGGTTGAATAATGGCGGCACCATCTTGAGCGGCAGCGCCGCCGGCTGGAATTGCGCGCTCCTGTTCAGCGCTTCGCCCACCATCGCGGCAAGCTTGCGCGCAAGCGTATCGGTCACAGGCAATTGGAGATTGTTCTTCACCCGGGCTGAGAGATAGCCTGCCGTCTCGCGTCCATCGTTCCAAGGCGCGTTGTCCAGCAAGCGGCGGATCTCCGCTCCTTGCTCCGGCGCCAGGATTTTGCGGGTATGAACCAGCATCGTTCCTGATAACGATTCTCAAGGGCCATGGTCAACCCGTTGCCGTTGAGGCCCAAAGCCGTTGGGCTATAGTCGCCTCGTCCGGGGCGGCGAAATGATGACGTGAGAGCCGGATGCAAAAAGCCCCATTCCTTCTGTTGATCCTGCTGGCGGCGACGCCCGCTTTCGCGCAAGTCCCAGCTCGCACCCTCGATGTGAGCTATTCCCTGTCTTTCTGGGGCATCGACTTCGGACACATCCAATATTCCGACACGCTCAAGGGGAATTCCTATGCCGCCAAGGGCCATTTCGAAACCCAGGGCATGGTGGGCTTTTTCTGGAAATCCCTGATCGACGCCACCGCCAATGGCGCGGTGAGCGCGAGCGGCGTTTCGCCGGCGATCTACGATTCCCATTCGCGCACCCGCGACCGCCCATTGCAGCAGGTCAAACTCACTTATGGGAATGACGCGCCTTCGGTCTTTTTCGACCCGCCGGTGGACCCGATCCGCTTTCCGGTGGCCAAGGAGTTGCAAAAGGATGCCGTGGACCCAATGAGCGCTTTGGTCTCCATGCTGGTGGGTGCCAGCGCCACCGCCGACGCGCCCTGCGGAACCGGCGCGCACGTGTTCGATGGACGGCGGCGCTATGACGTGCGCTTTACCTATGTGAGGGACGAAAAGCTCAAATGGAGCGGCGGCCAATCGAACGCCCATCTTTGCGAACTCCATTTCGTGCCGATTGCCGGCTATCCCCAGCGCCTCATCATGGAACGGCGCGACCCGCCCAAAATGTTCGCCGATTTTATTGACGTTGCGGAAACCGGCACACCCAATGGCCGTTATGTGATGCCTGTAAAAGTATGGGCCGAGCTTAGCCTGGGCACGGTGACCGCGATCCTGGACACCATCACGGTGGACGGCCAGGCGGCGCCGGATATGACCGCGAAAAGCTGAGATTGTGTGGGAGAAACCGCGTAGCCGCCGCCGCCCATCCGCGTTAGAGTACCAACCGGTGCGCCTTTTCTCCCCCCAACGGAGGCAGCGTCACGTCATGACATTTTTGTTCCCGGCCGCGCTCTGGCTGCTTCTGGCCGTGCCCCCCCTGATTGGCGCCTATATCTTCGTGGCGCGGCGGCGCGAGAGGAATGCGTTCCGCTACCTACCCCTGATGTCGGGCGGCCGTCCGGGTAAAATGGGCTGGCGCCGCCACCTGCCCCCGGCCCTGCTCCTTTTGGCGCTGGTCGTGCTGATTCTGGCCAGCGCACGTCCGGCCGCCACCATCACCTTGGCAGCCAGGCG
>DATNGI010000115.1:0-52343 GCA_035605955.1 Rhizomicrobium sp. | reverse complement strand
GCGCCGAAATCAAAGACGGCGAAGAATTGCCGCCGCTGGAACAGGCCGAGAAGAAAGTCGAGAAGCTCAAGCAGGAACGCGAGCAGCTTGGCGGCGTCAATCTCCGCGCCGAAGAGGAAGCCAATGAGCAGGAAGCGCGCATGGCGACCCTGGTGGCGGATCGCGACGATCTGGTCGGCGCCATCGACCGTCTCAGGCGCGGCATCCAGAGTCTCAACCGCGAAGGCCGCGAGCGGCTGGTCGAATCCTTCGAGAAAGTGAACAAGAATTTCCAAGAATTGTTCACCAAGCTGTTTGAAGGCGGCGAAGCCAAGCTCACTTTCACCGAGTCAGAAGATCCGCTGGAAGCGGGCCTGGAAATCTTCGCCCGCCCGCCCGGCAAGCGGCTGCAATCGCTGGCCCTGCTCTCGGGCGGCGAGCAGGCGCTGACCGCTATGGCGCTGATCTTCGCGGTGTTCTTGGTCAATCCCGCGCCCGTCTGCGTGCTGGACGAAGTGGACGCCCCTCTGGACGACGCCAATGTCGAACGTTTCTGCAAGATGCTGACCCAGATGACCGAGATGTCGGGCACCCGCTTTCTGGTCATCACTCACCATGCGCTCACCATGAGCCGGATGGACCGGCTGTTCGGCGTTACCATGGCGGAACGGGGCGTTAGCCAGCTCGTCTCCGTGACCTTGGCTGAGGCCGAAAAGGTCGCCGCCGAATAGAACCCACGACGACCGAAAAAAGCAGATTCGCCGCAATTGCGACGAAGACGGCTTTGCCATTTCGCCGCGCCCGTAAAATTCCTTTAATTTTCAATGGCTTGCAGCAAATCTGTCTTTCTTGACACCCTATAGGCGCGTCCCTATGGTCCGCCCGCCTTCGCCAGCGCAGAAGGCTTGGTTTCGCTCTGTTTTTCGGCACTTGGGAGACGATCATGACGTCTCGGGATCCCGACAGGCTGCGCGATCTGGGTCAGAGGCTGGAGGACGCCCAAAAGCGGCATGCGGCCGGATCGAAAGCTCCTCCGCCGACGCAGCTGGGCATCGCGGGTCGCTTCGCGACCGAACTGGTCGCGGCGCTGGTGGTGGGGGGCGGACTGGGTTGGGGCGTGGACTGGCTATTGGGCCGGTTCGGGTTTCACACCAAACCGGTCTTCCTGATTGTATTTTTTGTGCTGGGCGCCGCGGCGGGAATCCGCAACGTGATGCACGCGGCGAGCGAATTGAACGCCAGAATGGCGTCGAAGGATCTGGAGAAGTAAGCCCGTGGCGATGACGCTTACCCCGATGGAGCAGTTCGAGGTCAAGCCGATCATGGCCGAGCCGCTTTTCCATATTGGCGGCCATCCCATCTACTTCACCAACCAGTCGCTTTTGATGGTGATCGTGGTGATCGCGGCGTCGCTGTTCCTGACGCTGACGGTGAAGCCGGGCCGCCTGGTGCCCACGCGCGGCCAGTCGATGGCGGAGACATCCTACGAATTCGTCGCCAATATGATCCATTCGGCGACCGGCGAAGAAGGACTTAAATTCTTCCCCTTTGTCTTCTCGCTCTTCATCTTTGTGCTGTTCTGCAATTTTTTCGGCATGGTGCCAGGCAGCTTCACCGTCACGAGCCAGATCGCGGTGACCTTTTCGCTGGCCGCTTTGGTGATCCTGCTGGTGATCGTGGTCGGCTTCATGAAACACGGCATCGGGTTCCTGAAATTGTTCGTGCCGCACGCGCCCTGGTATCTCTTGATCCTGCTGGTGCCGATTGAAGCGATCTCCTTCCTCACCCGGCCGATCAGCCTTTCCGTCCGTTTGTTCGCCAACATGCTGGCGGGTCACACCATGCTGGCGGTGTTCGCCGGCTTTGTGGTGGCGCTGGGTTCGGCGGGCGGAGTCTTCACCGGCCTCGCCATCGCGCCCATGCTTCTCATCGTCGCGATCATGCTGCTCGAGCTTTTGGTCGCTTTCCTGCAGGCTTACGTCTTCGCCATCTTGACCTGCATCTATCTCAACGAAGCGCTTCACCTCCACGATCACCACTGAACCAAGGAAGGGATTTCACAAAATGGAACTTGCAGCTGCAAAGATGATTGGCGCGGGTATCGCCTGCATCGCGCTGGTCGGCGCCGGTATCGGCATCGGCAATGTGTTCGGCTCCTACCTCTCGGGCGCGTTGCGCAATCCGGGCGCCGCCGCCACCCAGACTACCAATCTGCTGCTGGGCTTCGCGCTCTGCGAAGCGACCGGCCTGTTCGGCCTGGTCATCGCGCTGATCATCCTCTTCACGTAAGATCTCCATGGCCGCGCCGCTGCAAGCCACCACGGAAGTGCCGAAACAGGAGGGCGGATTCCCGCCCTTCAAGACGGAGACGTTCCCCAGCCAGATCTTCTGGCTGGCGATCAGCTTCGCCTTCCTGTTCGTGGTTTTGTGGCGTGTGGCTGGGCCACGCATCAATGGCGTGATCACCAGCCGGCGCGGCGCCATCCATGCCGATATCGCCGCCGCCGAGAATGCGCGCGGCGATGCCGAAGCGGCCTCGGCCGCTTATCAGACGGCGCTGGCGGGTGCCCGCGCCCGGGCGCAGAGCCTGGCGGAGGAAAACCGCCAGACTTTGAACGCCGAGATCGCCAAGGCCAAGGCGGATGCCGAAGCCGAAGCGCACAAGGCCATGACGGCGGCCGATACCCGCATCACCGAGACCCGCGTCGCGGCCAAGGAGCATGTGGTTCGCGCCGCCGCCGAGGCCGCGATCGCCATCGTGGCGCGGCTGACCGGTGAGACGGTCACGGCCGGCGACGCCGCCCGCGCGGTCGAGGAGGCGTGAGATGGAGTTGCTGAAGGAACCGGAATTCTGGGTTGCCGTCGGTTTCGTCCTGGTGATCGCCATTCTGGTCTGGCAGGGCGTGCCCAAGATGGTGGGCAAGATGTTGGACAGCCGCGCCGCCGCGATCGCCGCCGAACTGGCGGAAGCCCGCCGTCTGCGCGAGGAAGCCGCCGCCCTCCTCGCCGACTACAAAGCCAAGGCCGCCGGCGCCGAGCGTGAGGCAGAGACGATCGTGATCGAGGCCCGCGCCGAAGCGGCCCGCTTTGCCGAAGTCTCCCGCGCCGATCTCAAGGCCCAGATCGAACGCCGCGCCCAGGCCGCGCAAGACAAGATCGCCCAAGCGGAAGCGACTGCGATGAATGAAATCCGGGCACTGGCCGCCGACGCCGCCGTGGCGGCTGCCCAGAAACTGATCACGGCGCGCATGGACGAACAGCGCGCCGGCAATCTGATCGCGGACGGCATCAAGGATCTCGGCGCCAAGCTGAACTGAAGTTCAGCTATTCACGCGCAGCAGCACGAACCCGTCATAGCCTTTTGCACCCACGGTCTGGATTGCCGTGGCCGTGAGCCGTTTGTCGGCGGCGGCCTTCTCGTTGAAAAGCCTGACCGCCGCCACGGCCTCGTCCTGGCTGTTGGCATCGGCGACAGCGCCCTGGCGCACCATATTGTCCGCCACGATCACGGTGCCGGGCCAAGACAGCTTCAGGGCCAGATCGAGATAGGCGGGATAACCGGGCTTGTCGGCATCGATGAAGATGAAGTCGAACGGCCTGACACCGTCTTTCACCATGGCGTCCAGCGTTTCAGCCGCGGGACCGAGCTTGATCTCCACCATGTGGGAAAATCCGGCATGCTCGATATTGGCGGTGGCGGTTTCGGCATGGCGCGGTTCGGCTTCGAGAGTGACGACCTCACCGCCCTTTGGCAGCCCTCGCGCCAGCCAAATGGTGCTGTAGCCGCCCAAGGTGCCGATCTCCAGAACACGCCTGGCGCCCGCCATCTGGGCCAGAAGCATCAGCATCCGCCCTTGCAGCGGGCTGACCTGGATGGACGGCAAGCCGGCCGCTTCCGACGCTTTGAGCACCTCTTCCATCACCGGATCGGCAGCACCCAGAATGCCTGCATAATAATCGTCCACCGCCTTCCAGCGTTCGTCCGACACGCGTTAGCCTTTCTCCGGATAGACGATCTTGAGGTGCAGTTCCTTGAGCTGCTTGGCGTTGGCGGGGCTTGGCGCGCGCATCAACAGATCCTGGCCCTGCTGGGTGAGCGGGAACATGGTGACTTCACGGATATTCTCCTCGCCCGCCAGCAACATCACCACACGCTCCAGGCCGATGGCCAAACCGCCATGCGGCGGCGCCCCATAACGGAACGCATTCAGCATCCCGCCGAATTTGGTCTCGGTTTCCTCGCGCGCATAACCGGCGATCTCGAAGGCTTTCAGCATCACGTCGGGATCGCGGTTGCGGATGGCGCCTGACAACATCTCATAGCCATTGCAGACAATGTCGTACTGGAAAACCTTGAGCCCCAGAATTTCGTTCCGGTCGCTGGCCTCAAAGGCGAGGAATTTCTCTCGGTCATATTGCGGCATGGAGAAAGGATTGTGGGAGAAATCGATGCGCTTCTCATCCTCGTTCCATTCATACATGGGATAGTCCACCACCCAGCAGAAACGGAAACGGTCCTTTTCGATCAAATCCAGTTCGCGGCCGATGCGGATGCGCGCGAGCCCGGCCAGGGTAGCGGCGCGCTCTTCCTTGTCGGCGGCGAAGAACAAGGCATCGCCCGCCTTCACTTTCGCCAGGTTCGCCATTTCGGTAATGGCAGCGGGCGGGATGAATTTGGCGATCGGCCCCTTGCCGGCGAGAACCCCATTCTCTTCTTCCAAAACGATATAGCCCAGGCCCGGTGCGCCTTCGCTGCGCGCCCATTCATTAAGCTTGTCGAAGAAGCTGCGAGGCTGGGTGGCAGCGCCGGGCGCGGGAATGGCGCGCACCGTCTTTCCCTTGAAGGCTTTGAACTCCACATCGGCGCGCGCGAACACGGCGCTGACATCGGCAATACGGATAGGATTGCGCAAATCCGGCTTGTCGGAGCCGAATTGCAGCATGGCGTCGGCATAGGCGATACGAGGATAAGGCGCCTTGTCCACTGCGCGGCCATCTGCGAATTGCTCGAACACGCCCTGCAACACCGGCTCGATGGCGGCGAAGACGTCATCCTGGGTGACGAAGCTCATCTCGACATCGAGCTGATAGAATTCGCCCGGGCTGCGGTCCGAGCGGCCGTCCTCGTCGCGGAAACAGGGCGCGATCTGGAAATAGCGGTCGAAGCCCGCCACCTGGATCAACTGCTTGAACTGCTGCGGCGCCTGGGGCAGCGCATAGAACTCGCCCGGATAGCGGCGCGACGGCACCAGGAAGTCGCGCGCGCCTTCCGGCGAAGAGGCCGTCAGAATCGGGGTCTGGAATTCGTTGAAGCCCTGGTCATGCATCCGGTCCCGTAGCGAACGGATGATGTTCGAGCGCAACATGATGTTCTTGTGCAGCCGTTCGCGGCGAAGGTCCAAGAAACGGTAGGTCAGCCTGGTTTCTTCCGGATAATCCATGTCGCCGAACACGGGCAGCGGCAATTCCTGCGCCTGGCTTTGAACCGTGCATTCCTCGA
This sequence comes from Rhizomicrobium sp., assembly GCA_035605955.1. Lineage (GTDB taxonomy): Bacteria > Pseudomonadota > Alphaproteobacteria > Micropepsales > Micropepsaceae > Rhizomicrobium. Next base: position 46,864 of record DATNGI010000115.1, on the reverse strand, counting down.
TGCGCATCTCCACCTCGCCGGTGGCGAGGTCCTTGTTCACTGTATCGTCTGTCCGCGCCACCACCTGGCCGGTCAAGGTCAGCACCCATTCCGAACGGGCGGTATCGACGGTGGCAAAGACCTTGGCGTCCGGCTCGATCACGCATTGGGTGATGCCGTAATGATCGCGCAGGTCGATGAAGATCAGCCCGCCATGGTCGCGGCGGCGATGGACCCAGCCCGACAGCCGGACCCGTTGGCCGACATCGGATTTGCGGAGCTGGCCGCAAGTGTGAGTGCGATAGGCGTGCATGACAAACCTTTGAGGAAGGGCGGTTTTTGGCGGTTTCCGGGGGGCGGGTCAAGTCGGGCCAGCCAAGCCAAGAACGCCCTTTTGTCTTGTCATACGGCCCGGCTAGTTTGAGCGGATTCGAAGGGAATCGCCGATGAAAAAGACGCGTCTCCTGGCCTTGTCGCTGGGCCTTCTCCTCCTGCCCGCTTTGGCCCTGCCCGCTTTGGCCCAGGCGCCGCCGCCGCACAATGTGATCATCTTCGTGGCGGACGGGCTGCGCTATGGCAGCGTCGAGCCGGGCAACATGCCCAACATGGCGCGGTTGAAAAGCGAGGGCGTGGATTTCACCAACAGCCACTCCCTTTATCCGACCGTTACGACCGTGAATGCTTCCGCCATCGCCACCGGCCACGGTATCGGTGACACAGGCGATTTCGGCAACACGCTTTGGGTCGCTCGACCTATGATCAGTCTCAAAGGCTCGACATTGGGCTTCCTTGAGAACGACACCGTGCTCGACGAAATGAACCAGAAATTCGGCGGCAATTATCTGAACGAGACCACCCTGCTCGCCGCCGCCCGGGCCAAGGGCTGGCAGACGGCCATCATGGGCAAGGAAGGCCCGGCCCGCATACAGGACTCGACAGCCAATTCCGGCGGCGGCGAAACATTGATCGTGGACGACGCCACCGGCAGCGAAGGCGGTCTGGGCCTGCCCAACTGGTTCAGCGCCAATATGCGTCAAGCTTTCGTTGGCCCTGCAGCGCCCAAATCCACGCTCCCCGACATCGAGCAGGAAGTCTGGTTGATGAAGGCTACCACCCGGATCGTGCTGCCGCATTTCAAGGACACGGGAAAACCTTTCGCGCTTTTGTTCTGGTCGCGCGATCCGGACATGAGCCAGCACAACACCAAGGACAGCGTGGGCGAGATGGTGCCGGGCATCAATGGACCCAGCGGCTTGGCCGGCACGCGCAATGCCGACATGATGCTGGGCGAATTGCTGCGCTATCTGAAAGAAAGCGGGTTGGACAAGACCACGGATGTTTTCGTCACCGCCGATCATGGTTTCACCACCATCAGCCATGCCAGCGCCACCAGTCCATCGGCGCATCTCGATCCGGCGGCACCGCTGGTGGATCTGCCGTCCGGATTCCTCGCAATGGATCTAGCCGCCACACTGGGCCTGCCGCTGCGCGCGCCCGGCGACACCGGCGCGCCCATCGATTTCAGCAATGGCGGCAAGCTTCCCGGCGGCTCGGGCATGCTGGGCGATCCCGCCCATCCCGATGTGATCGTGGCCGCCAATGGCGGCTCGGATTTGATCTACATCCCAGCCATGAGCGCAAAGGACTTGGCGCCGGCGAAAGAGACAGCGGGCAGCATCGTCAAATTCCTGCTCACCCAAGACTATGTCAGCGGCGTGTTCGTGAACGACAGACTGGGCAAATTCCCTGGCGCACTGTCGATGAGCGATGTGGGTCTGATGGGATCGGCGAAGACGCCCCAGCCTGCCCTGTACGTCAATTTCCGTTCTTTCTCGGCGGGCTGCGAAAACGAGTTGCAGTGCACGGTGGCGGTTATGGACACACCGCTTGCCACCGGCCAGGGCAATCATGGCAGCTTCAGCCGGGCGGAGACGCGCAACTTCATGGCGGCCATCGGACCCGACTTCAAGGCCGCCTATGCCGATCCGGCGCCGATCTCCAATGCCGATATCGCTCCCACTTTGGCGCATATCATGGGCTTTGACCTTCCGGCCAAGGGCGCCCTCACGGGCCGGGTGATCGGCGAGGCCCTGAAAGGCGGGGCCGACGCCCAAGTCCAACGCCGGATCGTCAAATCTGCGCCCGGCCCGGACGGCACCCAGACCATCCTCGACCTGGAGACGGTAGGCCCCAACCGTTATTTCGACGCTGCCGGGTTCGAGGGCAAGACGGCGGGTTTAAAAACACAATAATTTTGGTCGCACGCCCGAACGGAAAAGCACGGCCCGCAGGGTTACCCGTTCGGAGATATTCGGGCCGCACTTTTCCTGGCCGATGCTCCTGTTTTTCGAGACCCTTAGGGCCGAATCCGTTATCACGGGCGGATGCGGATCGTGGAAGACAATGCGGCGCTGGCGGCCTTTCTGGCCGAGTTTTCCAGCGCGCCCTATCTGGCGCTAGATACCGAATTCCTGCGCGACCAGACCTATTATCCCAAGCTCTGCCTGATCCAGATCGCCGCACCTGGGGTTGAGGGTATCATCGATCCCCTGGCCGACGGCCTCGACCTCAAGCCCTTCTACGACCTCTTGAAGCGGCCCGATATCGTCAAGGTGCTGCACGCGGCGCGGCAGGACATCGAGATCTTTTGCCTTCAAGGCGGGGTCATTCCCGATCCCCTGTTCGATACCCAGGTGGCGGCGATGGTGTGCGGCTTCGGCGACGCAGCATCCTATGAAACGCTGGCGCGCAAGCTGGCGCATGTCGAGATCGACAAATCCGCGCGCTTCACGGATTGGAGCCACCGGCCGCTTTCCAAACGGCAACTGGAATATGCCCTGGCCGATGTCACACATCTTCGCGTCATCTATGAAAAATTATCGGCCCAATTGAAGAAGAGCGGCCGCGCCGCCTGGGTGGAAGAAGAAATCTCCGCCCTCAAGGATCCCAAGCTTTATCGCCTGGAACCCGAAAGCGCCTGGAAGCGGCTGAAACCGCGCACCACCAACAAGAAATTCCTAGCCATGCTGGCGGCCTTGGCGGCTTGGCGGGAACGGGAAGCCCAGGCCCGCGATATTCCCCGCGGCCGGGTGCTGAAAGACGAAGCCCTGACCGAGATTGCCGCGCATCCGCCCGAGAATGCCGAGGGGCTGGACCGTATTCGCGCCGTACCCAAAGGCTTCGGCAACTCCCGCATGGGCAGGAGCCTGATGGAGGCCGTGGAACAAGGCCGCGGCGCCTCGCCGCCCGACGGCGCCGTTGCGGCCGCGCCGCGGCGCAAGCGCGAACCCTCGCCCGCTGTGATCGACCTGCTCAAGACCTTGCTCCGGCTCAAGGCCGAGGAAGCCCATGTCGCGCCGCGCCTGATCGCCAATGCCGAGGATATCGAAAGACTGGCGGCCTATGAGGATGACGCGGTCGCCGCCCTGCATGGCTGGCGGGCGGACGTGTTCGGCAACGACGCCAAGGCGCTGCGCAAGGGGGACCTCGCTATCGCGCTGGAAAACGGCGAAGCTGTGGTGGTCGAGTTGGAGGAGGAAAGATGAGGAAGATCGCGACCGGAACGGTCCTGCTGGGGTTGATGGCGATGCCGGCCTTTGCCGCCGATTATGCCAGCTTCTCGCTCACCACCAGCGTCAATGCTACGCCGGAAAAGACCTGGTCCAGGATCGGCGATTATTGCGCTATCAAGGATTGGCTGGGGACCACCTGCGCCATCACCGCCGGCAGCGGCGAGGTCGGAACCGTGCGTGTGCTGAACAATGGGGCGACGACCGAGATGATGGTGGCCAAAACGCCCTTCTCTTACACTTATATGCAGCCGCTCAATCCCGCCAATCTCTACCACGGCACCTTGGCCGTGGAGCCTGACGGCAGCGGCAAGAGCAAGATCGTCTATACCTTCATCTATGATCAGGAGCCGTTGGGCGACGACGCCGCCAAGACGGCCAACCGCAAACAGCGCACCGACCGTTTCACTGGCGCGCTGGCCAAGATGAAGGCGATGGCGGAAGCGAACTAAGGCTTATCAGGCCTCGTCCAGATTGGGGCTACCAGTGGCGAGGTCTTCAGCCTCTTCGCCGTCATAGGGATCCTCGTCCGGGCTTAGCCCATCGGAGGGATTGGGGACGTCGAAGCCTGACGGTGGAATCGCTTCCAGGAAGCCCGCCGCCTTGAGTTCGTCCAGGCCCGGCAGATGGCTGATGCTCTCCAGTCCGAACTGGACCAGGAAAGGCTCGCTGGTGCCGTAAGTGACCGGCCGTCCGGGGGTCCGTTTGCGGCCCCTGATTTTCACCCAGCCAACCTCCATCAAAGTGTCGATGGTGCCCTTGGACATGGCAACGCCCCGGATATCCTCGATCTCGGCGCGAGTGACAGGCTGGTGATAGGCGATGATGGCCAAAGTCTCGATCGCAGCCTTGGACAAGCGTTTCTGCTCGGGCTGTTCTTTGCGCAGGAGGAAGGCCAGATCGCTGGCAGTCCGGAACTGATATTTTCCAGAAACACAGCAAAGGTTTACACCCCGCTTCTTATATATCACTTGAAGTGCGGAAATCAGACCGGGAACATCTGCGCCCTCTGGTAGCGATGTTGACAGTGCCTTTGGATCCAGCGGCTCCTCGGCCGCGAACAAAAGCGCCTCGATCATCCTGAGATGTTCGGGGTTCACGCCGTCCTGGGTTTCGCTCTCGACGTCCATTTCGTTTTCGATTGTCGCAATCAACTTTGCCACGCGGTTCATGTCACGCCCCTGCCTCTGGTGCCAGTGGCGACGCCGGCGTCAGGCGGTCGCGCACATAAATTTCCTCGAACGGGGCTCCTTGGCTGATTTCGACCTTGCCGTCCCGCGCCAGTTCCAGACAGGCTAAAAGGGTAGAGGCCAAAGCCGACCGCCGCCGTCGCCCGCCTTGCCAGTCCGGGGGCAGAAGACGGTCCAAGCCACTCCAGTCCGGGATGCGGCCCAGCATGCGTTCCAGCCGTTCCCGCGCTTCTTCGATGTGGAGCACCGGCGCCATCTGCGGCTGATAGGCCTTGCCGCCCAGCCGCCGCGCCCTGTCCGTCGCGTATGCTGTCAGCAAATCATAGAGCGTGTCCTTGTAGGTCCGAAGCTTGATGACATTCACCGGCTCGGGATCGCCCCGGCCGAAGACGTCGCGCCCCAGCCGCTCGCGTCCCATCAGCCGGGTGGAAGCGGCCCGCATCGCGTCCAGCCGCTGCAGCCGCCAGCGCAGCCGGGTCGCCATCTCGTCGGCGCTGGGCTCGCCGTCCGCGACTTTTTCCTGCGGCAGCACCAGGCGCGATTTCAGATAGGCAAGCCATGCCGCCATCACCAGATAGTCGGCGGCCAGTTCCAGATTGATGCGCTTGGCTGCTTCGATGAACTCCAGATATTGCTCGGCCAACTTCAAGACCGAGATCTTGGCGATATCGACTTTCTGGTTGCGGGCCAGCGTCAGCAGAAGGTCGAGCGGACCTTCGAACCCATCCACCGTCACCACCAACGCGTCATCCGTGCCGGCGATCGCGGTCGACTCGAAATCGTCGAAATTCTCCGCCGGGTCTGTCATGCCATGTCCAGCAATTGCGCCAGGCGCGCTTCCGCCGCCTGCGGATCGAAGGCATCCGGCTCGACCAGATGTGCCAGCGCGGCTTCCGCCCGCTTCAGCGCCGCGCCTTCCAGCATCTTCACTTCACTCGCCACCGATTTCATCTCTTCCATGTCGCCATTGCAGTGGAGCACCACATCGCAGCCCGCAAACAGGGCCGCGCGCGTTCGCACTTCAAGGGGGCCGTCCAGTGCCTGCATCGACAGATCGTCGGACATCAAAAGCCCGTCAAATCCTATCTCACCGCGGATCACATCCCGAATGACTTTCGGGCTGGTGGTCGCAGGCCGCTGTGGATCAATCGAATCATAGACGACATGGGCTGTCATGGCCATCGGACACAGATCAAGGCTGCGAAAGGTGACGAAGTCGCTGGCCGACAATTCTTCCACATCCGCATCGACGCGCGGCAGCGACAAATGGCTATCCGCCCCCGCCCGCCCATGGCCGGGAATATGTTTCATCACCGGCAGGACGCCGCCCTCCATCAAGCCTTCGATCTGGGCGCGGCCAAGGTCTATCACGGTGGCGGGATCGCGGGCGAAGGCCCGGTCGCCGATCACATCATGGGCGCCGGCCACGGGAACATCCAGCACCGGCAGGCAATCCACATTGATGCCCAGCTGAGCCAGGTCGTGCGCGATCAACCTTGCATTCAAATAAGTCGCTTCCCGCGCCGCTTCCGGATCTTTGTCGTGCAAGCCTCCGAACCGGCTTGCCGCGGGGCGTGCGTGCCAATGGGGCGGCTTCAGTCGCGCCACTCGGCCGCCTTCCTGATCGATCAGAATGGGAGCGCCTTCGACCGTCTCGCGCAAAGACCGCACCAGGGCACGCACCTGCTCGGGACTTTCGACATTGCGGCCGAACAGGATGAAGCCCCAAGGCCGCACGTCGCGAAAGAATGCCCGCTCGTCAGCGGTCAGCGTTGCGCCGCTGCAGCCATAGATCGCGCGGGATCGCATTACTTACCCAGAAAACAGGTGCCGCCATCGGCTTTCAGGCGATCGCACAACGCCGATGCGACATCCTTGCTGGGAAAGCCCGCGATCCGGAGCCGATACCAGGTGCCCTTCTCGCCCAAATCGGCCTGTTGCACATCGGGCGAATAGCCGGACAGCAAAGCGCCATGCTTGGACCTGTAGATCGTCCAAGCGGTATTGGCATCGCTCTGGGATTTGTAAGCCCCGATCTGCAGCGCCACCGAACCGCCTGAACCCGATTGGGTCGTCACTGGCACCGGCGTGGTTGCGGGCTTGACTGGGGTTGCCGCCGGCGGCGTCGCTGTTGCCGTGTTGAGCGCGCGCGGCGGCGCGGTCGCCGGACCGACGGGTTGCTCCGGCCGTGCTGTCGCCGCAGACGGTTTGGCCGCGGTCGGCTTCGGTGCGGGACTTGGCGCTGCGGGTTTGGGGGCGGGCGTTGCCGCGGCCATCTGCGTTGACGCAGGCGCTGGCTTGGTCGGCGGCGTTGCCACAGGAGCGGCCTTGGGCGGTTCCGCCTTTGCCGTCACAGGTGGCGCTGCCGCTGGTTTGGCGGCGGCGGGCGGTGGAGATTGAGCAGGCGCATTCTGCTTCGCGGTCTGTGTCGTATCGTCGTCCGGCGGCGCCGGCTGTTCGTAGACCTTGAAGCTCTTATAAGGTTCCGACGGGCCACCGGGATTGGCGGGCGCCACGCGCGCCGGTCCGGCATCCGCCGTGATGACGGGGGCTTCACCCCTGCCCCGGGCCACGCCTTCGCTATAGGCCAGCCACACAAAGCCCGCGAACATCGCCAGCACCAGAAGCGCCAATACGATGAGAAGCGGCAGGCGCGAGCCCTCTACGTCTTCTTCCTCGTCGGCGTCGAACACCCGCACATCGTCACCGGGTTCGTAAAGGCCGCGCTCATGCTGTGGCATTGGCGAATATCCGAATCTTCGTGACAAGTGTAGCATCCCGGATGGCGCGAATCATCCATTCTCGGCCAGTTTTGCGCCAGAGCCGGCGATTAAGCGCCGGGCGCAAAAAAGAGATAAAATTTTCACATGGGCGCTTGGTCCAGCCGGGCCTCACGGCCAATGACCCGGCCATACTCGGCAAGCGCGTAATTGTCGGTCATGCCGGCGATATAGTCGCGCACCACCCGCCGCGTGGCGCCATCGCCAGGCCCGCCGCATTGGGCCTTCCAGTCTTCCGGCAAGGCCTCGGGCCCGTGCGCCAGGGTTTCGAACAGGTCGGTGATGACGGTCTGAGCCCGGCTCATCGAACCGATCACTCGGGGATGGCGATACATGCGGATGAAGAGGAACTTCTTGAGAGCCTGAACTTGCTCCATCATGTCGGCGGAAAAGCCGGCCAAAGCGTGAGGCACCGTGCGGATGCCGGCCGCGCCGGTGGGATTTGCCGCCGCCAGGCGGGCGCGGGTCTCGGCCAGGACGTCGTCGGTCAGCGCGCTCATCAGCCTACGGATCAATTCGCCGATGAAGCGGCTGAGTTCCAGTTCGCCATATTGCGCCCGAACGGCCTGGACATGCGGGCCCGCCAAGGGCGCTTCGGCGAGATCGGCGACGGTGAAAAGGCCCGCGCGCAGGCCGTCATCGATATCATGATTGACATAAGCGATATCGTCGGCCAGCGCTGCCACCTGGGCTTCCAGACCGGGCCAGTGCGTCAGATCGAGCGGCCAGCGCGCATCGAAGCTCAGGATCGGCCCCACGGCCCTGCTGGCAATCGGGCCATTATGCTTGACCAGGCCTTCCAGCGTTTCCCAGGTGAGATTGAGGCCGTCGAAATCGGCATAGCGATGCTCAAGCTTGGTCACTAGTCTCAGCGCATGCGCATTGTGGTCGAAGCCGCCAATATCGGCGGTGACCGCGTTCAAGGCCTCCTCGCCGGAGTGGCCGAACGGAGTGTGGCCAAGGTCGTGGGCCAGCGCGACCGCCTCGGCCAAATCCTCGTCGATGGCGAGCGTGCGCGCCAGGGTGCGCGCGAGTTGGGCGACCTCGATCGAGTGGGTCAGCCTGGTGCGGTAATAATCGCCTTCATGTTGCACGAAGACTTGGGTCTTGTGCTTGAGGCGGCGGAAGGCCGAAGAGTGGATGATGCGGTCGCGGTCCCGGCTGTAACAGGTCCGGGTGGGACTTTCCCGTTCGGGATAAAGGCGCCCACGGCTCGATTCGGGCGTGGTGGCGAAAACCGCAAGCCCCGGAGGGGGAATAAAAAGTGGACCCAGAAGGTGGCCCGGGGGCGGTGGATCGGTGGAAATCTGGCCCTTTGCGGATGCCATGGCGAGGACTACATAAGACCTGTCGTTGCCGCTGCCTAGAGTTCCGAGCCATGGATATGCCCGTCACCGTTTCCCCACGCGCCGCCAAGCGCATCGCCACCATCCTGGCGGGCGAAAGCCAAGGCGCGATGCTCAGGCTGGCGGTGACCGGCGGCGGCTGTTCCGGCTTCCAGTATAATTTCGCCCTGGATGAGACCCGCATGGACGATGACCTTTTCATCGAACAAGGGGGCGCCAAGATCCTGATCGACCCCGTATCGCTCGACTTTCTCAAGGGCGCGGAGATTGATTTCACCGACGGGCTGATCGGCCAGGCCTTCAAGGTCAACAATCCCAACGCCACCGCCTCCTGCGGCTGCGGCACCAGCTTCTCGGTCTGACGCGGGAATGAAGATCGCGACCTGGAACGTCAATTCCATCAAGGTGCGCCTGGACACGGCGCTAGCTTGGCTGAAGGACGCCAAGCCGGACGTGGTGGCGCTGCAGGAAATCAAATGCGTAGACGAGAATTTTCCCGCCGAAGCGTTCGAGGCGCTGGGCTATAATTGCGCCGTACACGGACAAAAAACTTATAACGGCGTGGCCATCCTATCCAAGCGCCCCCTGGAGGATGTCACCCCGCGGCTGCCCGGTGGCGATGGCGATGATCATGCCCGCTACCTGGAAGCGGTGGTGACGGGCGACAAGGGCACGCTGCGACTGGCCTCGATCTATCTGCCCAATGGCAATCCCATCGGCACGGAGAAATTCGCTTACAAGCTGGCCTGGATGGAGCGCTTGCAGCGCCATGCCAAAGAGCTGCTTGCCAATGAAGAGCCGGTGGCGCTGATCGGCGACTACAATGTCATTCCGCAAGACCAGGATTGCTACGATCCCAAGGCCTGGGTCAATGACGCGCTGTTCCAGCCGCAATCCAAGGCGGCGCTGCGCGCCATCGAATATCTGGGCTTCACCGATGCCTTCCGCGCCCGCAACAGCCAAGCCGGACAATATACGTTCTGGGATTACCAGGCAGGCGCCTGGCGCAAGAACCAGGGCATCCGCATCGACCACATCCTGCTGTCACCGCAGGGACTGGACCGATTGAAGGATTGCGGCATCGACAAGCACATGCGCGAAGGCGACAAGCCGTCCGATCATGTGCCCGTATGGGCAGAACTGGATATATGAGATTTGGATTGGAAATTCCGTGTTCGCGCCATACATGCGTCCTGACGCTGTCGCTAGGACGCCGATGGCGGGGCAGAATTGGATATATGAGTTCCGTGCTCCTCACCCTGAAATGGCCGCATTTTCTTCCATACTGCTGACGGGGCCATGGGTTTTTTCATGCGTGCGATTGTCCTGACGGCGATGTTTCTGGCCTTGCCGGTGCATGCCATGGCGGCTGCTGTCCGCGCTGCGGCACCGCCTGTCGTGTCCGACAAGCTCGTGGCGCGCATCGACAGCCTCATCGCCACCGAGAAAAATGGTCGTATCCTGATCCAGACCAAGGGCGCGGTGACAGGAGGCGGCTGGACTCATGTGGCGCTGAAACCGACCAAGCCTACCCTGCCCGCCGATGTGCACACCCTGGTGGTCGAATTTGTTGGCACGCCGCCCTCGCCCAACGAGGCCGTGGTCCCAGGGCTTTTGCCGGCCGCGGCAAATCTCACAGTGAAAATGCGCAAGGGACTGGTTGCGGTTAGGGCCGTCTCGGCCGCCAATGAAATCACCACCCAGATCCTGAAATAGCGCGTAGCATTCTCTTTCCTCGAGCGCGAAAACTCATGCAGATAGATTTCATCTCCGACACGGTCTGTCCCTGGTGCTTCATCGGCAAGCGCCGCCTGACGCGCGCCATGGCGATGCGGCCCAATATTGTGTTCGATGTGCGCTTCCGGCCTTTTCGCCTGGACCCGACTGTCCCCAAAGGCGGGCTTGATCGCGAGGCCTATCTCGCCGCCAAATTCGGCAAGAATGGCGGGATCGGGGAGGCGCAAAAAATCATCGCCGCCGAAGGCGCCAAGGAAGGCATTGAATTCGATTTCGCCGCCATCCAGCGGGCGCCCAACACGCTGGACTCCCACCGCCTGATCCGCTGGGCCGCCATCACCGGCGCCCAGGACGAAGTGGTCGAGCGCTTGTTCGCCGCCTATTTCGAAAATGGCGAGGATATCGGCGATGTCCGCATCTTGGCCGATATCGCCGATGTCAGCGGCATGGATGGCGCGCAGGTCGCGGACATGCTGGAAAGCGACCAGGATCTGACGCTGGTGGAACGCGAGGATCAGCTTGCGCGCGAAATGGGTGTCACCGGCGTTCCCGCCATGATCTTTGCCAACAAGGTTGCGGTCTCAGGCGCACGCGAGCCGGAAGTCCTGACCATGGTCATCGACAAGGCCCTCGAATTGGCTTCACAGCCAGAGATCAATCCAGAAGCAGGCTGATCGTCAGCGCGAGAGATTTTGGCCGGTATATCACGCCGCGTCGGCGACAACTTTGTTGCGGCCAGTCTTTTTCGCGCGATAAAGCGCCTGGTCGGCGCGATGCAGCAACGCGTCCGCCGTATCGCCGGGCCCTTCAAGGCTGGCGATGCCGATCGAGATGGTGAGATTAAGCGCATTGGGCGCACGGCTGATGCGGAACGGTGTGGTCTCGATCGAATGGCGCAGCCGTTCGGAGACCTGATAGGCGAAGGCAATGTCGGTATCCGGCATCACCACTACGAATTCCTCGCCGCCATAGCGGCAGGCAAGGTCGATGCCGCGCACATTGGCGGCGATGCGGCTGGCAAATTCCTTCAGCACCTCGTCGCCGATATCGTGGCCATGGGTGTCGTTAACGGCCTTGAAGTAATCAATGTCCATGATCACGAAAGCGATGGGGCGTTCGTTCTTCTTGGCGCTGGCGACCAGATTGTCCAGATGCCGGCTCATATAGCGGCGATTGTGCAGGCCGGTGAGCTGGTCGGTGATAGCCATTTCCAGGCTCAGCTGCACATTGTGGCGCAGGCGGTCGGCGTAACGCTTCTTGCGCAGCTGCGTGCGCACTCGCGCCACCAGTTCATTCTTGTCCACCGGCCGCGTCAGATAATCGTTGACGCCCATTTCCAGGGCGTGGGTCAGTTTCCGGCGATCGCCATCGGACACCACCACCAGGATAGGAATATTGCGGCCTTCCGGCAGCGAGCGCAGCTGCGAGCAAAGCCTGAGGCCATCGAAGCCGCGCATGCCCAGGCTCACCACCACCAAATCGGGATCGCCGCCGCGTACTCTGACCAGGGCTTCCTCGAACGTGTCGACCGAGGCCACCTCATGCTGCGGCGTCAAGGCCGCGGTGAGCCATGCCACGGTTTCCATCCGGTCCTCGATCACCAGGATTCGCCCAGCCGGATTGGCATCAAGCAGGGTTTCCGCGGGATCGATCAGGCCCATGCTCTGGCCGGTCGATTCGCGCATGCGTAGCTCGTCGGTCATCAGCTTGAGCCGGACCAGGGAGCGGACGCGCGCGAACAAGGCGGCGTCGTCCACCGGCTTGGTGAGAAAATCATCGGCGCCCGCCTCCAGGCCGGCGACCCGGTCGGACGGTTGGTCCAGCGCGGTCACCATCACCACGGGAACATGGGCGATGTTGGGATCGGATTTGATGCGGCGGCAAACCTCGAAGCCATCCATGCCGGGCATCATGACGTCGAGCAGCACGATGTCGGGGACGCTTTCGGCCATCTTGGCCAGGCATTCCAGGCCGTTGAACGCAGTGACGACATCGAAATATTCCGCCGTCAGCTTCGCTTCCAGAAGCTTGACGTTGGACATGATGTCGTCGACGACGAGGACTCTTGCGGTCATGAGTTTTCGGGCGCCTGCCCTTTATCCAATGAAGCGGCGGACGGTTTCCAGAAAGCTGGTGACCGAAATGGGTTTGGAGATATAGGCCTCGCAGCCACCCTGGCGGATCACTTCCTCGTCACCCTTCATCGCGAAGGCGGTGACCGCCACGACCGGGATCGATTTCAGCGAATCATCTTCCTTGAGCCATTTGGTCACTTCCAGGCCAGACACTTCCGGCAGCTGGATGTCCATTAGGATCAGGTCGGGATGATGCTCGCGGGCGATGTCGAGCGCTTCCATGCCATCCTTGGTCTGAAGGATGTTGTAGCCATGGGCGTCGAGAAGATCGTGGAAGAGCTTCATATTGAGCTCATTGTCTTCCACGATCAGAACCGTTTTTGATTTGGCATCCATGCGTCTCTCCCGGCCCGCCTGAACTAGCGGGGGTGGCGGAATTCTTCACTTGCGCAGTATTAGGGAGAAGGTCTTAACGCGGTCTTGACGATGACGGATCACATCACCCCGGAAAGGGCGGAAATCCTAGCTTTGGAGGCTTTAGGCTGGCTCGTCGGCAGGCCCGAAGCCATAGACCGCTTCCTCGCCGTTTCCGGGCTGAGTGTGCAGGATCTGCGGCAGGCGGCGGGCAACCCCGATCTGCTGGGCTCAGTTTTAGATTTTCTACTGGCAAATGAACCGCTTCTGCTGGATTTCTGCCGGGACGCTTCAACATCAACAAAAGCCGTGCATTTGGCCCGGCATCGGCTGGAGGCCTTATGCGGCTAGGTGTGGATCTGGGCGGCACCAAAACCGAAATCATCGCGCTGGATGCGGGCGGCCAGGAACGGCTGCGGCGGCGCATCGCAACCGTCAAGGACTATGCCGGGACCATTGCGGCCATCCGGGAGCTCGTGGCGGGCGCCGAGAGCGAGCTTGGCGAAAGCGGCAGTATAGGCGTCGCCATCCCCGGCAATGTCAGCCGCCACACGGGCCTGATCAAAAATGCGAATTCGCTCTGGTTGAACGGAAAGCCTTTTCCCCGTGACCTGGAGGCAGCGCTGGGTCGTCCTGTGCGGCTGGCCAATGACGCCAATTGTTTCGCCCTTTCGGAAGCCACCGATGGCGCAGGTGCGGGACAAGGCGTGGTGTTCGGCGTGATTCTTGGCACCGGCACGGGCGGCGGCGTGGTGGTCCATGGCAAGGTGCTGGAGGGCGCCCATGGCATTGGCGGCGAATGGGGTCACAATCCCCTGCCCGGCCTGACGGTGGCGGAATGGGCGGAGACCGTCACCTGCTATTGCGGCGAGAAAGGCTGCATCGAGCAATGGCTGAGCGGTCCTGCCTTCGCGGAAGATTTCCGGCGGCATGGCGGTGGTGAGGGTTGGACGGCCGACAGAATCGCGACCTCCGACACGCAAGCCGCCCGGGCCGCGCTGAAGCGCTGGCAGGAGCGCTTGGGACGCGCGTTGGCGTCGGTGGTCAATATCATCGATCCCGATGTAATCGTGCTGGGGGGCGGCCTTTCCAATATCGAAAGCATCTATCGCGATCTGCCCGCCATGGTGGAGGGCCACGCCTTCACGCCCGAGACCCCGCCACGCATCGTGAAAAATGTGCATGGCGATTCCAGCGGCGTGCGCGGCGCGGCCTGGTTGTGGCAGGCTTGAACCTCGTCGATCTCCGTCCGGGATAGCCAGATGACCGTGGAGGACTGGCCCGCTTTCTGCCGCGACTGCCTGTCGGACATGCCAGGCCAGGGCGCCTGCCCGGCTTGCGGCGGAAGTCGCATTGTTGCACATCCCGAACTGGAAGGCCTCTCCATCGCGCATATGGATTGCGACGCCTTCTATGCCGCAATCGAAAAGCGGGACGATCCTTCTCTGGCCGAACTGCCGGTAATCGTGGGTGGCGGCACGCGCGGCGTGGTTTCGACCGCCTGCTATGTAGCGCGCCGCTATGGCGTGCGTTCCGCCATGCCCATGTTCCAGGCGAGAACGCTTTGCCCCAATGCGGTGGTAATCAAGCCGCGCATGAGCCTTTATGTCGAAGTGGCGCGCGAGATCCGCAAACTGATGCGCGATCTCACGCCTCTGGTCGAGCCTTTGTCGTTGGACGAAGCCTATCTCGATCTGTCTGGTACCAGCCGCATTCACGCTATGGCGCCCGCCAAGACCATGGCTAGGCTGGCGTTGGAGATTGAAAGGACACTGGGCATCACCGTCTCCATCGGTCTTTCCGGCAACAAATTTCTGGCCAAGCTGGCCAGTGAGTTGGACAAGCCGCGCGGCTTTGCGGTGATCGGCATGGCGGAAGCAAAATCCTTTCTGCGCGACAAGCCGGTTTCCATCATCCGGGGCGCGGGCAAAGTGCTGGCGGCCCGGCTGGAGCGGGACGGCTTTGCCACCATCGGGCAATTGCAGGACGCCGATCACCGCGATCTCGCCAATCGCTATGGCGCCACCGGTCTGTGGCTGTCCAGGATTGCCCATGCCCAAGACGGCCGCGCCGTCGATCCCGGTGGCGACATGAAGACGATTTCGTCGGAAACCACCTTCAACAATGATCTCTCCAGGCTGGCCGACCTGGAAGCGGTGTTGTGGCGGCAGGCCGAACGGGTCTCGGCCCGCGCCAAGAATTACGATCTTTGCGGCCGCACGGTGGTCCTGAAGCTCAAGACCGCCAGCTTCCGCCTCCTCACCCGCAGCGCGTCACTGGAAGCGCCGACGCAGCTGGCAGACAAGATTTTCCGCACGGCGCAAATCGCGCTAAAGAAAGAAGCGGACGGACGGCGCTTCCGGCTTCTGGGCGTGGGTCTCTCCAACCTCACTTCCGCCGCCGAAGCCGATCCGGCGAGCTTGATCGATCCGATGAGCGACAAGCGGGCGGCGGCCGAGCGGGCGATGGACAAGATCCGCTCCAAATTCGGCGGCGAGGCCGTCGGCAAAGGCCGCGGGTTGTGCAAATAGCTTGCCGCCAGGCCATGGAAAAACGCCCGCCGATACGGTCTTATGCCTCATCCCAAGAGAAGGTTCTCATGTCCAAGATCGAAGCCCGCCTGAAAGACCTCGGCATCACGCTGCCCTCGCCCAACGCGCCGGTCGCCAATTACGTCCCCTATGTCGTGACCGGCAATCTGGTGTTCATCTCCGGCCAGGTGACCATCGCGCCGGATGGCTTGAAATTCGAGGGCAAGCTGGGCGCGGACATATCCCTGGATGATGGCAAGGCGGCAGCGAAGCTCTGCGCCGTTAATCTGCTGGCGCAATTGAAGGCGGCGTGCGGCGGTGATCTCGAGCGGGTGCGGCGCTGCGTAAGACTGGGTGTCTTCGTCAATGCCACCCCGGAATTCACCCAGCATCCGGAAGTGGGCAATGGCGCGTCCGACCTGATCGTGGCCGCCTTGGGCGATGCCGGCAAACATTCCCGCGCCGCTACCGGCGCCGGCTCATTGCCACGCGGCGTCGCCGTCGAAGTGGATGGTGTGTTCGAGATCGCATGACAGCGCGCCTGGCCGATGGCGTGGCCGGCATCGGGCGAGCGGCCTGGAATGGCTGCGCCAATCCGAGCGGCTTAAGCGATCCCCATCCCTTCACCCGCTTTGAATTCTTCGAAGCGCTGGAAGCGTCCGGTTCCGCTAGCGCGCACGCCGGTTGGCAGCCCGCGCATCTGGTTTTGGAAGAAGATGGCGCGGTCAGAGGCATTCTGCCCGCCTATCTCAAAAGCCATTCTCAGGGCGAGTATGTCTTTGACCATGCCTGGGCCGACGCGCTGGAGCGGGCGGGCGGTGATTATTATCCCAAGCTGCAATCGTCTGTCCCTTTCACGCCGGTGACGGGCCCCCGCATCCTTGCACGCGAACGTGCAGACCGGGCCTTGCTGCTCAAGGCTGGCAAAGCGGCCACCGACCAGATTGGGGCGTCTTCGCTGCACATCACGTTCCTGACCAGAACCCAATGGGAGGAAGCGGCTTGCGAAGATTATCTGCTGCGCACAGACCGGCAGTTCCACTGGCGCAATCATGGCTATCGCGATTTCGAACAATTCCTGGGCGAACTCTCTTCCTCCAAGCGCAAGAATTTGCGGAAAGAACGCGCCTCGGTGGCTGAGGCAGGTGTCACTTTCGAATGGTTGACCGGCAGCGATATTACCGAGGCCCATTGGGATCGCTTTTTCGCCTTCTACATGGACACAGGCGGGCGCAAATGGGGCCGCCCCTATCTCACGCGCTCTTTCTTTAGCCGGATCGGCGCCAGCATGGCGGATCAGATCGTCCTGATCATGGCCAGGCGCGGCGGCCACTATATCGCGGGCGCGCTCAATCTGATGGGCGAAGGCACGCTCTATGGCCGCAATTGGGGGGCGCTGGAGTATGTCCCGTTCCTGCATTTCGAGACCTGCTATTATCAGGCCATCGATTTCGCCATTGCGCGCGGTCTTTCCAAGGTCGAAGCCGGCGCCCAGGGCGAGCATAAATTGCTGCGCGGCTATATGCCGGAAGAGACTTACAGCGCGCACTATATCGCGCATAAAGGGTTGCGGCGCGCCGTGGATCAATTCCTGGTCCAGGAACGCGAAGCGGTAAGCGAGCATATCGGCGAACTGGCCCGCCATGGCCCGTTCCGGAAGGGAGACTGAATGGCCTATGACGACAACAATGTTTTCGCCAAAATTCTGCGTGGCGAAATTCCGTCCGTGAAAATCTTCGAGGACGGCAAGACGCTGGCCTTCATGGATGTGATGCCCCAGGCGGAAGGCCATGTGCTGGTGATCCCCAAGGAGCCGGCGGAAAACGTGTTGGACTTATCGGCGGAGGGCGCGGTTGCGTTGATGGCGACAACCCAACGCGTCGCGAAAGCCGTGAAGAAAGGCCTGAATGCGCCTGGACTCATGCTGGCGATGCTAAACGGCGCCCCCGCCGGCCAGAGCGTCTTCCATGTCCATTTCCACATCATCCCGCGCAGCGCCGGCGTTGACCTGGGCCTGCATGCGCGCGGCATGGTCGATCCTAAGACCCTGGAACCTGTGGCGGCGAAAATCCGGGCGGCGCTTTGATGCAGACCCCGCGCTGTTCGCTGCGCGGCGCAAGGTCTGCGACTTTGGTTGCACTCGATTAGCGCCAGCAGCCGTGGATCTCCCGGCCAGGCGCCGGGCCGCGCGGCAGCAATTCCGAATTCGGTCCAGCGCCAATCGCGGCAAATCGTTTTAGCTAAACATCTTCTTTGGCCGCGGGTTTTTTGCCCTTGGCGGGCGGTCGGGGCTTGGCGACCGCGGTAACGAACTCGAATGCCAGCTTGTCATTGTCCCGGTCGAGCAGAACGCGGACCGTGCCGCCATCCTTCAATTGTCCGAACAGGATCTCGTCCGCCAGCGGCTTCTTGATGTTCTCCTGGATCACGCGCGCCAGCGGGCGGGCGCCGAAGGCATCGTCATAGCCCTTCTCGCCCAGCCAGCGCGTGGCCTCGGGCGCGAGATCGAAGGTGACATCGCGATCGGCCAGTTGGGCTTCCAGTTCCAGCACGAATTTCTCCACCACCTTGTCGATGGTTTCCCGCGAGAGGGGCGCAAAGGGAATGGTGGCATCGAGCCGGTTGCGGAATTCCGGTGTGAACAGTTTCTTGATCGCTTCCTCGTCCTCGCCTTCCCGCTTGCCGCGGCCAAAGCCGATGGCTTCCTTGGCGGCGTCGGAGGCGCCCGCATTGGTGGTCATGATCAGAACCACATTGCGGAAATCGATCTTCTTGCCGTTGTGATCGGTGAGCTTGCCGTGATCCATCACCTGCAAAAGGATGTTGAACAAATCGCCATGCGCTTTCTCGATCTCGTCCAGCAGAAGCACGCAATGGGGATGTTGATCGACGCCGTCGGTGAGCAGTCCGCCCTGGTCGAAGCCGACATAACCCGGAGGCGCGCCGATCAGGCGGCTGACGGTATGACGTTCCATATATTCGCTCATGTCGAAGCGCAGGAATTCCACGCCCATGATCGAAGCGAGCTGCTTGGCGACTTCGGTCTTGCCCACGCCGGTCGGGCCTGAAAACAGATAAGAGCCGATGGGCTTCTCGGGCTGGCGCAGGCCCGCGCGCGCCAGTTTGATCGCGCTGGAAAGCGCGTGGATGGCCTTGTCCTGACCATAGACCACCCGAGCCAAATCGCTTTCCAGCGATTTCAACGCTTCGGTGTCGTCCTTGGAAACCGACTTGGAGGGAATGCGCGCGATCTTGGCGACCACATCTTCCACGTCCTTGACGCCGACCACTTTCTTGCGGCGGCTTTCCGGCAGCAGCATTTGGGACGCGCCGACCTCGTCGATCACATCGATCGCCTTGTCGGGCAGCTTGCGGTCATTGATGTATTTGGCGGAAAGCTCCACCGAAGCCTTGATGGCATCGGCGGTGTAGCGGACTTTGTGATACTCCTCGAAATAGGACTTGATCCCCATCAGGATCTTGATTGAGTCCGCCACCGTCGGCTCGGACACGTCAATTTTCTGGAACCGCCGCACCAGGGCGCGGTCTTTCTCGAAATATTGGCGATATTCCTTGTAGGTGGTCGAGCCTATGCAGCGCAGCGTGCCCGCCGCCAGCGCCGGTTTGAGGAGATTGGACGCGTCCATCGCGCCGCCCGAGGTGGCGCCCGCGCCAATTACGGTGTGGATTTCGTCGATGAACAGGATGGCGCCTTTGACGCCTTCCAATTCCTTGACCACGGTCTTCAGCCGTTCCTCGAAATCGCCGCGATAGCGCGTGCCCGCGATCAAGGAGCCCATGTCCAGCGAATAGATGGTGGAGCCGCGCAGCACTTCAGGTACTTCGTTGTTGACGATCTTGCGCGCCAGGCCTTCTGCAATCGCGGTCTTGCCCACACCGGGATCGCCCACGAACAAGGGATTGTTCTTCTGGCGGCGGCACAGGATCTGGATGGTGCGCTCGACTTCGGCGGCGCGGCCGATCAGGGGATCGACCCGGCCGGACTTGGCCTTCTCGTTCAGATTGACGCAATAAGCCTCGAGCGCGTCGGTGCCCTGCTTGTTGGGCTTCTCGCCCTCTTCGTCTTCTTCGGCGCCGCGCGCGGGCTTGGGTTGGCTCATGCCCGGCCGCTTGGCGATGCCGTGGCTGATATAGCTCACCGCATCGAGGCGGTTCATGTTCTGCTCGTGCAGGAAATAGACGGCGTGACTTTCTCGCTCGGTGAAAAGCGCCACCAGGACGTTGGCGCCGGTCACCTCGTCGCGGCCGGAATTCTGCACATGCAGCACGGCGCGCTGGACCACGCGCTGAAAGCCGGTGGTGGGCTTGGCTTCCTCGCCATCCTCGATCACCAGGGTGACAAGTTCCTCATCGACATATTTCTGCACCGCCCGGCGCAGCGCCTCGACGTCCACATTGCAGGCTTTCATCACCTGGGCGGCGTCGGCATCGTCCATCAGGGCGAGCAGCAGGTGCTCCAGCGTGGCGTATTCGTGGTGCCGGTCGCTGGCCAGCTTGATCGCATGGTGGAGCGCCTGTTCCAGGCTGCGGGACAGAGACGGCATCACTCTTTCTCCATCGTACATTGTAGAGGATGTTGATGCCGGCGTGAGAATTCAATGACCTGGGCCACTTTTGTTTCCGCCACCTCGAAGGTGAAGACGCCGCAAATACCCACGCCGTGGCGGTGGACATGCAGCATCACCTCGACCGCGTCCTCGCGGCTTTTGGCGAAGAATTTCTCCAGGATATGGACGACGAACTCCATCGGCGTGTAGTCGTCGTTGAGCAGGAGCACCTTGTAGAGCGAGGGTTTCTTGGTCTTCGAGCGCGTGCGGGTGACGATACCGGAGCCGGTATTGTCGCCCTTGCCATTGTTGCCGTTCGCGTCGCGCACCTGATTCCACTGCTTTCAGCAGAGCAAAGCCTGCCCTGTTCGAGCATGCTAAGGCAAAAAGTCTTTTGGGTTAAATAAAAAGGCCCGGGACTTCCGCCCCGGGCCTGTTATTCCTTAATGCAGCCGGTTTTAGGCGGCGGTGCTGGTCTGCACGGCGTCGACCCAAGCCTGGGCGCGGCCCTGCAACGGCGCGAAACTGTCCTTCGCGGTGGCGGTGAAAAGCTGATTGAACTTGGAAAGTTCCGCCACATAATTCTCGAAAGCCGATTTCGCAAAATCGGTCTGGGCTTCGATCGCCTCGTGAACCGACTTGGCGCCGAGAATGGCTTTGCCGGCGGCGATGGAATTTTCCATCGAGGTCTTGGTGTAAGCGTAAATCTCGTTGTGCAGCGTTTCCGCGCCCTTGCCCGCGATGGTGGCGGACTTGATCAGCGCCTCGGCGGTGTCCTTGCTATAGCCGACCGCAGTGTCATAACCCGCGATCACTTTGTCGAAACCGGCCTTGATGGCGTCAGCGCCGGCGTTGAAATTGATCTCGGCCGTGGCGAATTCTCTTTCGGCGGCCGTCTTTGCCTTGGTCATCTGTCATACCTTTCATGTTAACATTCATGTCCGGCACGGCCCGGGGTATCCGGCGGCCTGTTGCAGTGCAACATGGCCTATATGCGCTTGGTTAGCAGGGTCGTCAAGACTATTTTGCTGCGTCGCAACAAATTTTTTGTGCCAGCCGCTAAGGCCCCTTATTGCAACCTAAATATCCGTAAAATAACGCTGATTCGTCATTCTTCCTTGCAAGAGACGACACAATTTGGTTTTTTGGCCGCAGGAGTGGTGTGGTTTCGGGGATTCTAGGATTGGCTGGCGCGATAAAACCGCACTTTCTCCTGGGACTCGCCTTGGCGGTCATTTTGGCCGCCCCGGCGGATGCGGCCAGCCGTCACCGCCGCCATATGGCCTTAGACCGGGGCGCGGCGGCGCATCGCATCGTGCCCATGCCGGCGGGCGCGACGGATCCGGATAAGGACGCGGCGCTTATTCTCGACGGCGCCACGGGCAAGGTGCTTTTCGCGCGCAACGAAGCCGCTGAGCGTCATCCCGCCTCGCTCACAAAGATGATGACGCTCTACATGCTGTTCGATGCCCTCAAGACGGGCAAGATCACCATGCAGACGCCCATGCCGGTGTCGCAGCATGCCGCCCAACAAAAGCCCACCAAGCTTTCGCTTCGGCGCGGCGAGACCATTACGGTCGATACCGCTATCCGCGCCATCGTCATCCGTTCCGCCAACGATGTCGCCGTGGTGATCGCCGAGGCGTTGGGCGGCACCGAGCTTCATTTCGCGCAGATGATGACGGAAAAAGCCCGCGCAATCGGCATGCGGGAAACCTATTACCACAACGCGTCCGGTCTTCCCGATCCGCTTCAGATCACCACCGCCGCGGACCTTTCGGTGCTGGCGCGCCATTTGGCTTACGACTATCCGCAATATTTTCCTTACTTCGCGCTGCCGGGCTTCAACTACAAAGGCGTCTATTATCCCACGCATGACAATCTGATCGGCCGCTATCCCGGCGCCGACGGCATCAAAACCGGATTCACCGTCGCCAGCGGCTTCAATCTCACCTCTTCGGTGGTGCGCGGCGGCGTCCATCTGATTGGCATCGTGATGGGCGGTCGCACCGCCGTGCGCCGCGATCTTGAGATGATGCATCTGATGGATACGGCGTTCGCCCAGATCGACAGCAATCCGGCGTTGGTGGCGCGCGGCCCGGTGCCCTGGGCGGCGGTGGCGGATGCGGGCCAGAAGCCGGCGGTGGCGGGCTTCACTTTGCCGCTGCAAGGGGTGCCGACAGCGGGCCAGTTGGCGGCTCTATCGCAAGCGCCGCCACCCATACCGAACACCGACGACGAAGACGCCGCGGAAGCGCGCCGGGCACCCGACGAGAATTTCTCAACCTTGCAAGCACAGGCGCCGCAACTCGCGTCCGTTGCCGCGCCGCCAAAACCCGCGCCGGTTACCACCGTTCCGCCCGCCATGGCCCAGGCCGCGACCGCGCCGATTGTCCCGGCCGCGCGCCCCGCGGACACCAATGTCGCGATGGCTACGCCCTCGCCGGCCATCCATGGACGGGCGCCCGCGAACGACACTGCGAAGGCAGTGACTGTTGCCGCGCTGCCCAAGGTAAGGCCAAGTCTTCCCACCGACAGCGAGAGCCAACCCCAAGCGCAGTTGGCGCCCGGTCCCGGCCATAATTGGACGATCCAGATCGGGGCTTATGCCGACCAGGCCTTGGCCAAAGCCGAGCTGGACGCTTATGCGCAGAAATCGATGGACGTGCTGGGCCATGTATCTCGGCTGGTGGTGCCGTTCCAATCGAGTGACGGTCACACCATGTACCGTGCCCGCTTCGGGCTCTTCGCCGAGCGCGAAGCGCGCGAGGTTTGCGACCGGCTGACCCAGCGCGGCCAGACCTGTTTCGCAGCCATCGCCGCGCGCTAGAGCATTTTCGCTTTTCGTAGAATCGCGAAAATGCTCTATCTTTTTGAATTGTCGCGGTTCCGGACGGAAAACCGCCGCGCACTTTTCCTGGAACCGCTCTAGCGCGCTTTTACAAAAGTCCCAGTGTCGCCAGTTCGCGCTTCAGATTTTCCGGCAATCCCTTGCCGCCCTTGATCTCGCCCATGTCGGGCGGCGCGTCCTTGGCCTCGAAATAGCGCCAGCCCTGGAAAGCGCGCCGGGGCCGGGGGCGCACCGGGATCAACTTCTTGTCATAGACCAGCCCACAATGAGGGATGCCGTTCTTCTTCACTTCGCGCAGCTCCAAAAGCGTCTGGCGCGCCATAATCTGCCCTCGGATGACCCAATAAAGCGAGCCGCCATCCAGGAGTTCGGCCGCGCGTTTGGGCGTCTGACGAGTAACATGCATGAGCTCAGGCTTTTGCCCTTTGGCTTTCTTCTCCTTCAGCCTTTTGGCCTGCCAATCCGCCAATTCCTGAAGGGAATCAACACCCACACAAAGTTTGATCAGGTTGAGCATGAAACATTCTGGCACGGGATGCCCGGTAAGAAGAGGAATTTCGCTGGGCCGGGTCAATAATGAGACGCCGCTGTTCGCCGAAAAGATGGGGATGGATTGCAGGCCAGGAAGTCGGTCATCAATCGGCGCAAGATTCCAGCATGCAATTCATGTGTGCCGCGCCTTCGGCGGGTTCCGGTAAAGCCGACGCCGGGGGCTTCAACATGCTACGCACTTCCGAGCCGCGCGTCAGGGTCACACTTACCGGGCAACGATCGGCGATCTCCATCAGTTTGGCGCGCTGGCTTTCATCGAGCGCGCCCTCCAGCGTCACTTCCACGTCAAAAATATCCTGAGCGTTCAGGGCGGCGCGCCGGTGGCGGACGGCAACCTGCGCGCGTTTTAAAGGCCAGTTCTTGCGGTTGGCATAGAGACGGATGGTCATGGTCTTGCAGGCGCCCAAGGCCGCGTTCAAGAGATCATAGGGATTGGGCCCGGAGCCCAGACCGCCAACATCGACAGGCTCATCCGCCAGAAAGGCCGTTTTGCCTACCCGCACCTCAACCTGATAGCGGCCAAGGCCTGTCTCGGCCACCAGCGTGGTCTCGCCCGCATTCGCGCTCATCTGTGGCTCCTTCGAAGTCGAAGCCGAGCATAGCGGCGGCACGAGACAAAAGAAGTGCCCGCCGGAAGAACAGCTTCTTCCGAGACGATATTGCGGCAGGCGTTATCTGACGCGATCGACTTTCGGCTCTGTGCCCGTGCCCCCGAGCAATTCCTCATTTTCGGACGGTTGGGTCGAAATGGGAGCGTCTTCGCCGACGACTTCGCGATAGCGCAGCAGCTGTTGGACGGCGTCCCAGCTTTTCCGGCTTTTCTTGCGCAAAACGATCTGCGCTTTCCAATCGAGACGTTCCACTGCGATACGAACCCAATGCTCCAAGGCTCTTGCAGCAAAAAAGATGCCATCAAGACGCGCGTTAAGGGTGAACGGAGATTGGTGTTGACGAAAAGCGGAGGCGCGAGAACGGCTCGATCAAGAATTGAGTTTTGCGTCCTGCCGCGCGGGCCCTAAGTCGCCGTCGCGAGGGCCTGCTTGGCATTCCTACGCGCCCCGTTGCGGCGCGTAGGAATGGTGCGGTCAAGAAAGGCCACACAATTGAGTATTATCAATGGGATATACTGAGGTGCGAGCACCATATAGGGCTTTGAATAGTAAAGGATTTTCTCGGAGGCTCTTACCTTTCACGTAATTCGTTCGAGCCGCATCATCCACAGGCAATCGGCCCATGCGCGGCCTGAGATCACCGCTTAGGGCTTTTCTGGCTGTCGCCGCCGGGAGATATCTGGCGCGATACCCTCCAACTGTGGCGGGGCAAGTTTAACGGCCAGAACGGCATCTATGAGACGTGGCGATCTTTTTTTAGCGGCGGCCTTTGTTGGCACCGCCATCTTTTTTGGCCTATGGGCGGCGGGCATGGGCCACGATCTCGGCAACGCTGCCGAGTGGTTCGGTGCTCTCGGAACAGCTCTGGCAATCGGCGCAGCGATCTGGGTCGGAAACCAATCTGTCCAAGCCGAGGAGCGTCGGATCGAAGCGCGCGGCCGCGTGGTGGCCTTTCGCCTCGCGCCGCATATGGTCAACATGATTGGCGATGTGAGGCGCGTTCGCGAGGCCCTGAAACATATCGAAACGCGTGGTTTCCCGGCAAAGGAATTTATCTTTCTGGCTGAGCATCATGCTTTCGATATCCCGACCGCCGTTCCGCCGGACGTTTTTTCAGAGAGCTGGACGCTACCGCCGGAAATTGCTCTCTCGACTGCTCAGCTCGACATGGTGCTCATCACCCACCACCGGTTCACGAAAGGCCTCGATAGTGTCGTCAAACTAGGGTCGCTGGAAAAGCATATAGACTTGGCAAAAAGGCTCAACGTGAGCTTGACTGCAATTGAGCGCCTTGCAACAGAGATTCGGGACCATGGAGCAGCAGTAAGCGACGCTATCGTTCGCAAATCACGAGGATTAATACCCTACGGATAAACTCGACATTTGCGCGGACAGCAGCAACGACATGATTGAGGCGGGGGACTACATGCGATGGCAAGCTATAGTGCTGATAGGTCTCGTGCTTTTAGGATCAGGCGCGACCTATTTCGTTCTTCGACCAGAGTCGTCTTCAATTGTCATAACGCACCAGGGAGCGGCTGCGCTGATTCAGGCGATTTGGTCAGTCCTGGCCGTAGTGTTGGCACTTATCATCCCGGGGTGGCAGGACGCAGTAACAGCACAAAATGATTATAAGCGACGTAAGCGGTTGTTGCAGGAACTCGTGAAGACTGCGGCCGAAATGTTTAGAGAGCAGGCGCTCGACCTTGCCCCACCTGCGGTTCTAGTCAAAACTCTAAGAGACGCCCTCGCCGCCTTTCCCGTTTCCGATCTGCAAACGGCAGAAGAGGCACGAGATTTGATGGACGTTCGCAATTTCGTGACGCTAGCGTACGATTTTGTTGTTCGCGCCAATGGACAAATCGGGTGGGACAACGCCCGTGCCGCAATAATCGACGATCGAGCGACTGCAGCAGCTGCTATAAACCGCCTGCTAGCCCATCCTTAAGATGGCGCAATGCGCATGAACCCGGACGACACCGATGGCCCTATAATTGATCATCGTTTCTACTACACCAGCACCCTATCCTATCTTACGCGTCGAGAGCACGCCGAAATCCGCAAACGTTTACTCGATGAGCCACTCAACCTTCGAAAGACGGAGCTTGCCCCTCTTATCGCACCGTTGGATGAGACGGGAGGCGATGCCGCGTTTCAGGTTCTGCGCGCTTATCTCGATGTAGTGGAAGCCAAGATCGCAAAGATTGTGCGTCAGCACTCGCCGTCGTTCTGGTTTCACCTGCATCGGCGCATCAAGCCAATGCTGTCGAGAGATCATACCGGCAAGACCGATGAGACTACAGTGCATCTTGTTCGTAGAATTTCAGAACTCTCGTACTCTAAGCACGGCAACCTCGAAGTTCGCGATGATCTCGGCCCGATTATCGGCATGCGGCTGGAAAGCTTTATGGACGGCGCTTGGTATGAGGCGACGGCGGCCGAATTTCACTCAAAGCTCAAGGCCAAAGCCGAGTTCCGGCGTTTGAAATTTACCAAGCAAGTCGTGATGACAGAGTTCAAAGCGGCCGATTTGCACGACGTATATGGTGTCGAGGGCTTGGCATATGAATATTGGTGGGCCAGCGCCGTGATGCGATCCGTAGGCAAAGGGTCACCGATCAAATGGCAGAATGAGCCACCAAGGGTGCTTTATTGCGATCAACCGGTGGCTCCACTCTGCTTTGAAATCTACGACAGTCGAATCAATGAAAGCGGCGGCTTTCACAATCGTGCGGGAACCTGGACGCATGGCCCGCTGGAAAAAACAGATAAAGCCGGGTTCGAAAAGCAGGAAGATATTTTCTGTGCTCAGTTCAATGCCAATCCCGAGCCAGAAGAATATCCGGCGTGGGACGCTCAAGCCGGTAGGGTTGGACGTGGCTTCGGCAATATCAACTTTCATATGAGCCGCTTTCCCCTCGCCTCATTTCGCGCCAACCATGCTTTCATGACACACGCCTTCGAAAAGAAAAATGGCGTGTCGTTGGATGCCGTTTTCTTCGCAATATGGGCGGCCTCCTTTCTGGGCGTCTATAAGGGCTTCGCCGATCTAATGCCGACGTCGGAGGAACGATTCAGCCGCTCCGTGTTGAACTGGACCAACCTTCAGTTCCGGGGCTATACGATGACCCCAGTCACATTGCCTCAAATGGCCAAAGACGCAATTTTTTGGGCTAATCAACTAAAGCTCAAGCATCAAATAAGCGAAGCCGAAGCGTTGAAAGGCATGGAGTTCATCGCCCTAAGCTCAGTTTCTCAGACCCATATCGCGCTCTGGAGCGGTGGAAAGAGACCCATCTTGGTCCCGTCTTTCGAAGGATTTATGATCGACCTTGCCGCGATCATCCCGGTTCTCAACACTTTGTTCTTCGGCTTGCGCAAAGACGGACAAGCGGGAGGTGATGCATTCGAGGATGCGGTGCGCGATGGAATCAAGCTACGTGGCTTAGAACTTCATCACCATGGCAAGCTCAGTTGGGCGGACGCCAATCCCCGAGAAGTGGACGCCGCTGTTAGAATTGGCGACCGGCTAATTTTGGTTGAGTGTTTCGCATACGATCTGCCCCTCGACTATGAGATCGGTAAGCCTAGCGTGTTTGATATGCGCAAAACATTCATTCTCGACAAGATAACCCAGAATGAAAGTCTGGCCGAGCGTATTAAGGTTGCGCCAAAAGGCACAAATTTTGATTTTTCTTGGGCGAAGACAATTGAGCACCGTGTGGTGTCGCCATTTGTGGAATTTGCGTGGGAGCTTAATGAGCCCTTGATTGATGCAGACGGCGTGCCGCGCGTGATGCAAGTAAGCGAGCTTTTGAACTATTTGGCAGACGGCACCGGGCCTTTGGACACCGAATTATTGGGAATGCTGGAAAAAGCCCGTGCAATCGAGAATCCTAAGCCACGATGGTCCTAAGCCACGAGCTACCCATGCATGCGGCCTAAGTCGGCGCATGACAAGAACAAACGGGGACGGGCCCAGGAATTTTTGTCGAAACTAAGGGCCTGAAACACGGGCGGCCCGCGCGCAGACCATTGGACGGTCTAGGAAACTTTGTTGCCAATCTCGGCTTGTTGGCAGGTAGCAACTTGGACAAGTATATCGGCATTGTGATCTGGGGGCACCCATCCAAATGAGAAGATTTTTCGTTGATCAAAGCGGCGTCGCAGCAGCGGAGTACGCTCTCATTCTTGCGATCATCGGCGCAGCCCTGGGCACGGCTGTCGCGGCCCTTGGGGGATACATAGCGAAGGCGAGCGAAGGCGGCTTTCTACATCCTGTGGACTGGTTGGCACTCATTCCAGCTTTCCTCGTCGCGCTTATCGCCACATTCATCGGAAAGAAAGGCACTATCGGAACACGATCTCTGGAAGCATTTCTGGGCACAGTCACGGTCGTCTATCTATTTCTAATGGCGTTTGGCGTACTATTTGACCGAGCACTTCTGGAGACAATACTTAGCTCCAACAGCCTTCTGATAGTCGCTGCCTTCCTCTACACAGGACTCATGTCAATCATTGCCGTACTGCGGATTTTCGGCGTACCGTTTGCGCTCGATATAGAGACGATGAAAGCGGAGCACAGACTGAGACGCAGGATCTCATAACGTTGTGCCGGGGGGCCGTAAGTGCCGGGGCAGTAGTCTCCCTGCCCCGGCACAGTGACGTACCCAGCGCGCAACCTCTCTTGGGTACCCACGCGCTGGGCTTCCGGCGTCGTCGAAACCGTTCTAGCGGGCACCCAATTCATGACTAAGCGATAGTGGTCTTGAGCCACTTGATGGCGTCGTTATTGCGGACCATTCCGCCCTCGCGCCGCCGGATGAAAAATTTCACTTTGCCCGGCGTTGTGATGTTGTCGTCGACCGTGATCCGGAGATCGGTGCGGTCGGCCAGGATGTAGCCCCGGCTGAAATCACCGAAGGCGACCGGCAACTTGTTGGTGCCGATATCGTCGAGCTGCTCCCAGATCGCGACCGGATGGCCAAAAAGGGTATCGGGTTGACCTGCGGCCAGACCTTGCGCCCAAATGTACCGTCCGTTCTTGTCCTTGAGCTTGTGAATCTCGGCGGCCGTGGCGCTGTTCATCGCCCAGGTCGCATTAACCCGATACTTGGCGTTAAGCGCATAACGCAGAGTAATCAGGGCATCGGCGTCGATCTCGGCGACCGCCGGAGAGGTGGTCGAGAGCGAAGCGATGTACTGATAGGCCGCCGCCGCGCGCAAAGGCGAAGCGAAATCGGCCGTCAGCACGGGCGCGGTGTGCAGCATACCGGTCGGCTTGTTGGCGCCGTCGCCGCTGATCACCGCCGCGCCTTCCGCTTCGGCGAAGGCCTCGGCCGCCTCGGCCGTAAGCCAATCGCGGACATTGAACTGCATGTCGTCGATGGATTCGGAGGTGGCCTGCGGATAGGCATAGAGTTCGCCCATCGTCGGCGTCACTTCGCGCAGCGCCGAGGTGTTGGTCTCCGATCTCACGCCACCCTCGCCGACCCAGCCGGAATCGGAGCCGCGCAGATTGACGAGCTCCTTGTGATTCGGCGTGCCGACCTTGCGGACGAGCACGAGGCTACGAACCGGAGAGAGTTTCCTCTCCATGTTTTCGATATCCTGCACGATTTCCGTCGGCACGGCGTAGCCGCCGCCGGAGCCGGAGGTAGTGATAACGCCCTTTTGCTGCATCCGGCGTTCCATCTCGCCCAGGGCGTTCTTCACCTGCCCATCGCGGGGATTGTGAAGCCAAGCGTTGAACCGCTTCACATGCTCGCGGCTCTCGCCATTGGTGCTGGCCCGGCCGGGCTCCGAGCCCTTGGATTCGATGATCTCGACGCGCTCGGTGAGCTCGCTGAGGGTCTGGTCGGCGCGGCCGACGAAGCCCTCGAAAGCCTGCCCGATGTCCAGAATGGATTTGGTCACGGGCCGTAGATGGTTATCGATCCGCGATTCGATATCGGAATTGCGTTCAGTCATTTTGTTGCTCCATGCGCCGCGCATTCGCGCAAAGCGCAGTTCGGTTGAGTTGATTTTGGAAAAACCAGCCGGAGGCTCGAAGCCCCACCGGGATTGACCAGCATCACGCTGCAACGCCGGAGCAGATCAAAGGCCCGAAACTTGCCACCGCCGCCGCCCTGGTCTGCGGGAGCCAGAGTCTCTCTGGCTCGGCAAGGGCGGGAGCGTCGTGTGCTCGTCACGAGTTCGATAGTGGAAGGGTGGATCATTTGGATTCGTTCCGCAAGTCGATTGTCGCTACTGCAGGCGTTGGTCGACGTTTGCCAGCAGCTCCTCGCTCAAGCCCCGGAAATAGGCGGCCGCATACTCGTCCCCGAACGTCATCCGAAAGATGCCGAGACCAACGCCAATGAAAGTGCGGGCCGCATCATCGGCGCGGATTACGCTGCAAAGATCGATTGCAAGCGTGTTGAGGCGGTGACGCGCCTCTTCGAGAGTCGATTCGCTATTATCGAGCATTAAAGCGCTCCTTCTGTTGGTGGGTGGAAAAAAGAAAATCCGGCCGGAAAAAAAGAAATTTGAAAAATCGCGCCGTCGTGCGCGTGATGAGCCGCCGGTCTCGGCAGCCGTGGCGGAAAACCTTTGACCCCCCCGGTGGGAGGCGCTGAGCCGATGGATCAAGTGAGATGAGAACGTCACGCCGCGCCTTCCTCGCCGTCGGCGTGATCGAGAACAACATCGTCGCCAAAGATGCGACGAATGCGATTCCCGAATTGGGTGCGGGCGTGGCTCGCTTTGAACGCAGAGCTCAGAGTGATCCTAGCGGGCGGCCCATCCACGAACTTCGCGTCGCGGAAGTAAACCTCAAAGCTCTCGCCGAGAGCCTTGGCAAGCACGAGCGCGCGGCCCTCCGGGCTGAGCGCGCGCTCGTGCGCCAGTTCATTATGGTTATTAAGGTTAGAGTCTTTATATGCGATGCGAGAATTTTCATCCTTTGCGCTGGAATTTTCGCCCTTTCGCGCGGCATTTTTCGTCCTTTTGCTCGCGGCATTTTTCGCCCTTTTGGCCCTCGCCTGACAGTGTTCGCAGTTCGGCTCCCGTGCTTGGTGCAGAGCCTGGAGTTCATCGAGCCTTTCGAGATCCAGCCGGTATTCTGTCCTTTGGCCGCGCCCGCCGATGGGCTTTTCGTCGTCCGCCAAATCGCTTCCGCTCGCTCCCACAACCTTGAGCACGCCGGTTTTGCGGACCTCCCGGATGAGATCCTGAATAGACCGAATGGAGCACTGGCAGTCGGCAGCGATAAGATCGTGACCGGGAAATATTGACCTGCCGTCATCGTCGCCGCTGTAGTCCGCCAAGGTGAGGACGAACAGACGGGTCCCGCCTTTGAACAGACAGGTGCGCCGAACGCGGGATGTCACGTGAGTGCTCATGGGCTGAAAAATGGCCCAGCCAGAACGCGTGAACTATTACCGAATTTGCCCTAGCTCATCGGTATGGGCCGAGCATTGCCGATTGCTGACTGCTAATGGGCGATGGGCGGAGCCAGTTCGAAGGAGACGGGAGGTAAAAACTCCCGAGCCAGCCATTTGATGGATAGCGCCTCTCCGGCGCGTAGCACCGTCGCGGAGCTATTGGGAGATGTGGTGATTTCAGCCAGCTCCCGGATGGCTTCCGCGGTGGCGAGAAATTCATCGACCCTGTTTCTCGCACAGGGAAAAATTGCCTTTTCGTCGTGCACGCACGCGAAATAATATGCCGCCCACAAATGACCCGATGGACGCATGCTGTGAAAAACGCTATCGCGATTCACCATCGTTTGGGGCTCGATCTGCATAAAAGGCTTTAGGTCGGCCGCGACGCCCTTGCGGATTGTCGTGAGCGCCGTGGCCCGCCCGTCAACGAGCTTTGATGCCACGGCTCTCAATATCATTGCGCCGAGCGCGACACCTTGCTTCATCCGTTTCGCTGCGTCGCCCCGCAATCCATCGAGGCTGGGAGCATTACGAGCTGCAGCGAGCATTTTGGAAAATTCGCGCAGGACAGCTTCTGGCATGTCATCCATGTCAGCGACATGGCATTCAATCACATGCGCCGCGATCCACCGGTCCCGAGCGACCTCATCGTCAGGCCAGTACATGAAGGCCTGGAGCTGGAACACGGTCATATGGGTGGGTTCAACGACATCTCGGAAAGAGAATGGAAGTTCTTTGGCCATGACCTATCCTTGTCTTACCCCAGCCGAGAGTCACTTACCGATTTCGGGCGCGGAAATCGGTAATGGACTGGATTTATCCCCATCGGCCATCGTTGGGCCCAATGAGCCGCCGCCCTGCCCGCGCCACCCGCGCCGAAATTCGCCGCGCCCTTGAGGCGGCGCGGGAGGCTGGGATCGACGTAATTGTGGATATCTTGCCCAACGGGACTATCCGGCTGTGTCGCAAACAGGAAACGGAGCCCCCCGACATTGGCCTCAGCCCGGGGCTCGTGCTGTGACAGGCGGCATGCCTCGCCCCATGCCACCTCACCTCCAGCGCCACACTACGCGCCACGGCAAGACCGCTTGGTACGTTCGGGTCAAGCGGGGGCCGCTCGTCCGCATTCGTGGCGAGTTCGGCAGCCCGGAGTTCATGGCTCAATACGAGGCGGCCATCGCTGGCGAGCATGCTGTCAGAAAATCCAGCACGGCCAAATCGGGCTGCCTCCGCTGGCTATGGGCCCGGTACAGGGAATCCGCCGCGTGGGAGAAGCTGTCGCCCGCTACACGTCGCCAGCGCGAGAACATCTTGCGCCCAATTCTCGAAAAGGGTGGCGACCAGGCCTTTGTGGCCGTGAAGCGGAAGAATATCGAGGAGTCCCTGGACGCGCGGCGGAAAACGCCGTGCCAAGCGCGCAACTTTCTCGATGCGATGAAAGGCCTGTTCAGGTGGGCCAAGAAAAACGAGCATATCAAAACGGACCCGACCGAGGGCGTTGAGAATCCGGAGCGAAAAAAAAGCAAAGGCTTCCCACCCTGGACCGAGGGCGATGTCGCTGCCTATCAGCAAAAATACCCTCTGGGGACTTGCGAACGAGTTTGGCTCGATATGATCCTCTATACGGGGCCTCGTCGCGGCGACGTTTTTCGTCTGGGCCGTCAGCACGTCCGCTCGCAGATTGAGTCCAGGACTGGCATGGAAGTTCGCCTAATCGTCTTTCACACCGAAAAGGGCGGCGAGATGATGGAAGTTGCCATCCCGATTTTGCCGATCTTGCAAGCTACACTCGACGCGGGACCGTGTGGAGATCTGACATTCATCGTCGGCAAGAGCGGGAAGCCGTTCGGCCGCAAGGAATCGTTCGGCAACGCTTTCTCTGCTGCCGCGCGGAAGGCGGGGATCAAGAAATCGGCTCACGGCGTACGCAAGATAGCTGCCACCACGGCCGCCGATAACGGTGCAACCGAACACCAGCTCATGGCGATTTTCGGCTGGAGAACGACAGCTATGGCGGAGCGCTACACGCGCGAGGCCAACCGCCGCCGGTTGGCGCGTTCGGCCGCCCATATGCTCGAAAGAACGCCCGAGCAACCAATTCGGGTCTTACCTGATGATTCGGTAAGACTCCCAGCTCAGAAACGCTAGGCTTCTCAATCCCTTGAGTTTTTGGGTGGTGCGGTCAAGAAGACTCGAACTTCCACGGGTTGCCCCACTAGCACCTCAAGCTAGCGCGTCTACCGTTCCGCCATGACCGCACAGTCTTGGAAAATTCAGGTAGGCGGCGGGGTTTAGCAACCCTGCCTGCTTTGGGCAAGCGGTCCGAAAAAGCCCCTAAATCCCGTCCCCATCGGTGCCGACATGGATGCCGCACTCGTCCTTGTCAGACCCAGCCCAGCGGCCTGCACGGTAGCTTTCGCCGGCGCCAACTCGCTTGGTGCAAGGCAGGCAGCCGATGGAGGGATAGCCGTCCGCGACCAGAGGATGAGCCGGAAGCCGATGCGCAACGGCATAGGCCTTCAACTCGCTTTCGCGCCATTGCCACAACGGATTGAAGCGGAACCGGCCATCGAACCATTCGACCGCCTGCATGCCGGCGCGGGCACTGGTCTGGAACCGCTTGCGCCCCGTGACTTGGGCCGCGAACCCTTTCAACGCCGCCGCCAAAGGCGCGACCTTGCGAAAGCCGCAACAGGCATCGGCATTGCGGGACCATAGCGATCCGTCAGGATCAAGCGCTCGCCGCGTTTCGATGTCCGACGCCAGGCTGCGCACGTCGCAAAGGCCGAACTCCTCCTGCAGCCGGTCGCGATAGCGCAGCGTCTCGCCGAACAATTTTCCCGTGCTGAGAAACAGGATCGGCGTCGCCGGATCGATCGCGGCCACCATATGCAACAAGACCGCGGACTCCGCCCCGAAAGATGAGACAACAGCCACCGGGCCGAACTCGCCGCTCACCGCCAACTCCAGAATGCCGGGCGCGTCTCGCTTCGCGGCTCTTGCCTGAAGATCGCTCAAACCCGCCCGCGCAGGTACCTGCTCATGCGGGAGAAGCCCCTGCCCCGCGTCGATGACGCTCAAAGCCAGCCCTTTTCCGTGACCAGCTCTCGCACCTTCTCGGAGACCGTAACCGGGGGCAGATCCTGGCCACGCAGCTTCGCCCGTACCCGGCCAAGCTCGGCCAGCCGCCCTCGCCATTCCGGCCCGAAGCTCTCCGCCAGATGTTCGCGCACCTGTCGCGCCAGCGCGGGCGCCTTCCCACCCGTGGACGCCGTCAGGAGCAAGTCGCCTTGGCGCACGATAGCAGGGACGTGGAAGTCGCAGAGCGGCAGGACGTCTTCGACATTGACTAGCACGCCTAGGGCCCGGGCGCGCCCGGCTAGAAGGCGAGCCTCCCCCTCCGGAAGACCCGCCACGAATAGCAGATGCAGGGGCGCCAGAAGCTCTTCAGAGGCGTCAGGGGACAGCAGCCGCGTCGCCACCCCGGATTCCGCCAGCAGTGCTGCCCGCCGCGCCAGGGCTTCGCCCCGGCCCACAAGACCGGTCTTCAGCTTCACAGGATCCAGGACAATAGGCAGCATGCCGGCCGACTTTAAGATTGGACAGCACAACTAGGACCCAATTTTCTGAAATGCAATACTCAACTGTGGAACAAATAATTCAACAGTATAATTGATGTTCTAGTAGTTGTTGAGCAGCTCGACCACCGAGACACCGATCTTGTCGCCGTGAATCTGGATCTCACCCTTCGCCACCGGCTTGTCGTTGGCCAGGATGGTCACCGCGTCGTCCTGATGGGAATCCAGCTCGATCACGGCGCCGCGTCCCATGCGCAGAAGCTGGTGCATGGGAATGACGGAGCGCCCCAGCACGACCGAGATTTCAACTTTGATATTGTCGATATTGGTCGCCATCGCGGCATGCCTATATTGGAATGAGCGGCGCAAAGGGTGCCGGATTATGGTTTCGGAATGCTTAATTTGGACAGTGCCCTGAAGATACGTCCGGAATGGCGGGTTTCCGACCTCCCCGTCGCCTATCCAGAGGCGGTGCAGGAAATGGAAGCCCGCGCCGAGGCCATCGCCCAGGGCCACGCCAACGAACTGGTCTGGCTGTTGGAGCATCCGCCGATTTACACCGCGGGCACCAGCGCCAAGGACCGCGATCTGATTGAGGCGCGTTTTCCCGTCTATCGCACCGGGCGTGGTGGCCAATTCACCTATCACGGCCCGGGTCAGCGGGTCGGCTATGTGATGCTCAATCTCAAGAGCCGCAAGCCCGACGTGCGCGCTTATGTTCACGACCTCGAACAATGGCTGATCGAAACACTGGCGCTGTTCGGCGTCAAAGGCGAGCGGCGCGAAGGCCGGGTGGGCATCTGGGTGGCGCGCGGCACGCGCGAAGACAAGGTCGCCGCCTTGGGCGTGCGCATCAAGCGCTGGGTGAGCTTTCACGGCGTGGCGCTGAACGTCGATCCGGATCTTTCGCATTTCGGCGGCATTGTGCCTTGCGGCGTCAGCCAGCATGGCGTCACCAGCCTCGCCGATCTCGGGGTGTTGGCGACCATGGCTGATGTCGATGTTGCGCTGAAGCAGAGCTTTGCCAAGATATTCGGCTAGGGAGCGGTTCCAGGAAAAGTGTGCAGCGGTTTTACGTCCGGAACCGCGACAAAAGCTTAGAGCGTCGGCAGCACCTCAAAGCCCTTGGCTGCGGGCGGCTCGCTATTGTGCAGGTCCACGGCGCGGACACGGGCGCCGCGCGGTCCTTGCGTGGCGGCGCCGACAAAAGCCTCCACAGCTTTGGTCGGGCCGCTGACCAGCGCTTCCACCGAACCGTCGGAGCGGTTGCGCACCCAGCCATCCAGCTTGTGGCGCATGGCCGCCATCAAAAGGAAATCGCGGAAGCCGACGCCTTGGACGATGCCTTGGACGCACACCCTGAGGGAGGTGATGTCGTCGCTCATTGAAATTCCAGGATCACGTCGTCGCGGGCGAGATTGTCGCCCTTCTTGGCCAGGACTTTGGCGATCACGCCGTCGCGCTCGGCGTAAAGCACATTCTCCATCTTCATCGCTTCCACGGTGGCGAGCGCGTCGCCAGCCTTGACGTCTTGGCCTGCGCTGACCGGCAAAGCCGTGATCAGCCCCGGCATGGGGCAAAGCAGGAAGCGCGAAGTGTCCAACGCTGCTTTCAGCGGCATTAGGGCCGCAAGCCTAGCGGCATAGGGTGCCCGCACGCTGACCAGCACATCGCGTCCCCCCTGGATCAAGCGATAGCCGCCGGCATGACGGGCGATCTGAAACACGGTCTCATGGCCACCATGCTTGAGCAGCAGTAGGGACCGACCAGGAAACCAGTCAACAATGGCTTCGAAAATCTTGCCATCGATCGCCAGACGAAGCGTGCCGACGGCGAGATAAGCATCGCAGACCGCGAAATCCCGATCGCCCGCCGTCACTACAAAGGAATCGCCCGGCTTGAGCGCGCCGTTCAGGGCGCCGCTGATGCGACTGGCGCGCTGGGTGCGGGCCAACTTGGCGGCAACCGCGGCCGCCACGAAAAGGCGGCCCTCGCCGTCAGGAAGCGGCGCGCCCTTGAAGCCTTCGGGAAATTCTTCCGCGATGAAGCCGGTGGTGAGACGACCTTCGCGGAAACGAGGATTGTCCATGATCGCGTTCAGGAAGGAGACATTGTGCGCGATGCCGGAGATCTCGAACCGATCGAGCGCTGCTGCCATGCCATCCATAGCGGCTTCGCGCGTCGCGGCATGGGTGGAGAGTTTCGCAATCATGGGGTCGTAATAGACCGAGATCTCGCCGCCTTCGAACACGCCGGTGTCATTGCGCACCGTTACGCCGCTCTCCTTGCCTTCGCGTGGCGGGTGGTAGCGGGTAAGCCGGCCGGTGGATGGCAGGAATCCACGATAGGGATCCTCGGCATAGACGCGAGACTCGACGGCCCAGCCATGGATCGTCACATCTTTCTGCGCCAGCGGCAGTTTTTCGCCTGCTGCCGACCGGATCATCAACTCCACCAGATCGAGGCCGGTGATGAGTTCGGTGACCGGATGCTCGACTTGCAGCCTGGTGTTCATTTCCAGGAAATAGAAATTGCGCTGGCCATCCACGATGAATTCGACCGTGCCGGCGCTGTCATAGCCAACCGCTTTGGCCAACGCGACGGCCTGCGCTCCCATGGCGGCGCGTGTCTTCGCGTCAAGGAAAGGCGACGGCGCTTCCTCGATCACTTTCTGGTGACGGCGCTGGATGGAGCATTCGCGCTCATTGAGATGGATGACATTGCCATGCTTGTCGGCCATCAGCTGGATTTCGATATGGCGGGGCTGGGTGACGAATTTCTCCACCAGAAGGCGGTCGTCGCCGAAGCTAGCCAGCGCCTCGTTGCGCGATGACGCAATGGCCTGCGCCAACTCGTTTTCGCTGTGCACCACGCGCAGACCCTTGCCGCCGCCACCGGCCGAAGCCTTCACCATCACCGGATAGCCGATCTCGCGTGCGATCTCGCGGGCATGCGCCTCGTCGCGGATCTCGCCCATGAAGCCGGGCACGGTGGTGACGCCCGCCGCCTTGGCCAGCTTCTTGGATTCGATCTTGTCGCCCATGGCAGCGATGGCGCGGATGTTGGGCCCGATAAAGGCGATGCCCGCCTCCGCCAGCGCGGTCGCGAAAGCCTCGCGCTCCGACAGGAAGCCATAGCCCGGATGCACCGCCTCGGCGCCCGTGTCGCGGGCCGCCTGCAAGATGCGCTCGACCTGGAGATAGGATTGCGCGGCTGGCGCCGGTCCGATGGCCACCGCCTCGTCCGCCATCTCCACATGCAGGGCATCGCGGTCGGCCTCGGAATAGACCGCGACGGTGGCGATGCCCATGCGCCGGGCCGTCTTGATGATGCGGCAGGCGATCTCGCCGCGATTGGCGATCAGAATTTTTCGAAACAAGGCTTCCCCTGATGCTGGCTTATTGCGCGCTTACCGCCCAACGATAGGGGGTTGCGGAGCCTCGGTAAACCGCTGTACCCCCAAGCAAATGCCGAATATCTCGCGAACCGCCGCGCTGGCCATGTTCCGCGTCCATATCGAGAACGGCCTTACCGTGGCCGCGGGCATCGGCCTGACCGGATTGCTGGCCGGCTGGATCTTAGGCTTCGACGCCGCCATCGCGGCCGCCACCGGCGCGGTCTGCATCAGCATTTCAGACCAGCCGGACCCCTTAAGACTCAAGCCTTGGATTTTGGGCTGGGCGCTTGTGATCGCTATCGCCTTCACGGCGCTCACCGCATTCGCGCAATTCTGGTGGCCGCCCTATGGGCTTGTTGCGCTGGTGATCTTCACCGGGCTGTGGACCGGGTTGATCTCGGCCTATGGCAAGCGCGGCCTGATCCTGTCGATGACGGGGGTCCTGACCTTTGTCTATGCCATGGGCCGGCATTTTCCCGAAGCCGGCGATGCCGTCTTCTATTTGGAGCTGTTCGCGGCCGGCGCGCTGTTTTACGCACTTTATTCCGGCATCGCCGCCTTGCTGCTCGACGATCGTGTCCGCCGTCTCTTGCTGGGGGAAGCGATGCGCGGCTTCGCGACTTATCTGCGCGCCAAGGCTGTGCTCTACAATCCGGACATGGAAGGCCCGGCCGTCTTCCGCGGCCTGATCGATGCTCATGCCGCGCTGATCGACCGGCTGCAGGCCGCACGCGACGCCATCTTCTCCCGCCGCAACCATGTCATCCAGAAAAAGCGCATCGACTCGCTCATCGCGCTTCTCGATGCCTTCGAGACGATGCTCTCCAGCGATGCGGATTTCGAATTGCTGAAGCGTTCGGAACGACGTGACCTCAAATGGCGCATCCATGATTTCATTCTGCTGATCGCCGATGAGGTCGAGAGGCTGACCCTGGCCTTGCGCAGCCGGCATGCCCGCGTCGCGCCGCGCCTGCACAAAAGCGAGGACCATGAACTGGTCGGAACAATTTCGGACGCCAACCGAGAGCACCCCGAAGAAGAAGCCATCGATCATGCCTTCTTCGTCACCGCCAACAAGCTGGTGCTGGCGGAGTCGCATGTGGCGGCGCTGGCAAAGACGTTGGACTGGGAAACGCCGCCTTCTACGCTTTCCAGCGAACTCGACCTCAATTTGTTTCAGCAGAGCGGGCCGCGGGGCCTGGCCGTATTGGCGCAGCAATTCGACCTCGACAAGCCGGCGTTGCGTTTCGCCATCCGCTTGTCGCTGGCGATGCTCACCGGTACGCTGATCACCCTGGCCTTTCCCCGTTTCGCCCATGCCAACTGGATCCTGCTCACCATCGCGCTGATTATGCGCGCCAATTTCAGCATCACGCGCCGGCGGCGCTGGGATCGCATCACCGGCACCTTGATCGGCTGCGCCGTAGCCGTGGTGCTGATCGCGCTCGCCCCGCCGGCCTTGCTCCTGACCGCTATCGTGCTCGCCATCGGTCTTTCCCACGCCTATGCGGGCGTGCGCTATCGCATCACGGCTGTGGGTGCGTCCATCTCATCCCTGTTGTTGCTGCATTTCTCCCAACCGATGGTCCATCCCCAATTCCTGGAGCGGGTGGCGGACACGCTGATCGGCGCGGGCTTGTCCTATGTCTTCAGCTTTCTTCTGCCGCATTGGGAGCGCAACGACCTGCCCCGCCTGATCAAGGCCCTTTTGGCGGCCGACCGGAATTTCGCGGAGGCCGCGCTTCGCCGGGTGCATGCCCGTCAGCCTTACCGGCTGGCGCGCAAGAAGACCTTGGACGCGGTGGCGCTGCTTTCCCAAACCATCCGGCGGCTGGCGGACGAACCCAACACCAATCGCCGTACCCTGGCGTCTTTGAACGAGTTGCTGGGCGCCAATTATGCCTTTGCTTCGGACCTGGCTTCGATGCCGATCCTGATGAAGACCCGCGGCACGGAACTCCACCCTGATCGCGCGGACGCGCAAATCAGCGCCACACGCGCCGCGGTCACGGAATTGCTCGCCAAAGGGCCCGGGACCGAGAGTGCAGCTTCTGCGGTCGCACAGGACTCGCAGGAGAATTTCGCCATGATCGTGTTGGCCCGGCGTCTCGCCCATATCGAATTGAGCGCCCGCAAAGTCGCGCGCCTGGCAGCCAGGCCGGTGATCGCCCACGAGAACGAACACGCGCATTGAACGTCTGGGCGCTAAAGCGGGATATTGTCGTGCTTCTTCCAGATCTGCGCCACCTGCTTGTTCTTGAGCATGCGCAGTGCGCGCGCGATGCGCCAGCGGGTGGAATGAGGCCGGATCACGTCGTCGATATAGCCGCGTGAGGCGGCGACGAAGGGATTAAGGAAGCGGTCCTCATATTCTTTGGTGCGGGCCGCGATGGCTTGCGCATTGTCGGCGTCTTTCCGGAAGATGATCTCCACGGCGCCCTTGGCGCCCATCACCGCGATCTGCGCCGAAGGCCAGGCATAATTGACGTCGGCGCGCATATGCTTGGAGGCCATCACGTCATAGGCGCCGCCATAGGCCTTGCGGGTGATCACGGTCACTTTCGGCACCGTGGCTTCGGTGTAGGCGAACAGGAGCTTGGCGCCATGCTTGATGATGCCGCCATGCTCCTGGGCCGTACCGGGCATGAAGCCGGGCACGTCCACGAAAGTGACCAACGGGATATTGAAGCAATCGCAGAAGCGCACAAAACGCGCCGCTTTGCGGCTGGAGTCGGAATCCAGCACCCCCGCCAGCACCATGGGCTGGTTGGCGACGAAGCCGACCGTCGAACCCTCGATGCGGCCGAAGCCGGTGATGATGTTACGCGCGAAGGCTTCACCCACCTCGAAGAAATCGCTTTCATCTATGACCTTGAGGATCAACTCCTTCATGTCATAGGGCTTGTTGGGATTTTCCGGCACCAGGGTGTCAAGCGACATGTCCTGACGGCGGGGATCATCCTCTACCGGCCAGTTGGGCGCCGCGTCGCGATTGTTGAGCGGCAGGAAATCATAAAGCCGCCTGATCTCTTCCAGGCACACAACATCATTGTCATAAGCGCCGTCGGCCACGGATGAGCGCATGGTATGAACCTTGGAGCCGCCCAATTCTTCCGGCGTCACATCTTCATGCGTTACCGTCTTGGTGACGTCGGGCCCGGTGATGAACATGTAAGAGGTGCCCGCCACCATGAACACGAAATCTGTGAGCGCGGGCGAATAGACGTCGCCGCCGGCGCAAGGCCCCATGATCACG
Source organism: Rhizomicrobium sp. (assembly GCA_035605955.1). GTDB lineage: Bacteria > Pseudomonadota > Alphaproteobacteria > Micropepsales > Micropepsaceae > Rhizomicrobium. Next base: position 5,006 of record DATNGI010000115.1, on the reverse strand, counting down.
GAAATCTGCGGCACCACGCCCGACGCCAGCACATTGCGCTTGAACACTTCGCCGAAGCCCGCCAGGGAGGCGACGCCTTCCTGGATACGGGCGCCGCCGGAATCGAACAAACCGATCAGCGGCGCGCCATTCTGCATCGCCATGTCCATGATCTTGCAGATCTTGCCGGCATGGGCTTCCGAAGTCGAACCGCCCAGCACGGTGAAATCCTTGGCATAGACATAGGCCATGCGGCCATTGATGGTGCCCCAGCCGGTGACCACGCCGTCGCCGGGCACGCGATTCTTCTCGGTGCCGAACTCCGTGCCGCGATGTTCGACGAACATGTCGAACTCCTCGAAGCTGCCAGGATCGAGCAGAAGCTCGATCCGTTCCCGCGCCGTGAGTTTGCCCCGCCCATGTTGAGCGACGATGCGCGCCTCCCCGCCCCCGGCCTTGGCCAGGGCCCGGCGGGCTTCGAGTTCAACAATAATATCTTTCATTCCCTGGACCGCTTTTCTGGTCGCGCGGCCGGACGGAAAACCGCTCGCCCGCAACGGCGGGCTCTCACTTTTCCTGGCCGACGCTCCTCAATATCTTTCATGAAACCAGACTGGGTTCCGCCGCCAGAACCGTCAAGCCCGCGACAGGCGCACCAGCTCTGCCGCATGCTCCATTTCGGCCGCCAGGCGGGCCGCCCGTGCTTCGGCCTCATGATCCCGGCCCCACTTTTCGGCCTGATAGGTCTCATCCAGGCGGGACAGGGCAAATGCCTCCCGCGCTGGCAACCGGCCATCCAGCACCGCCAGGCCCAGTACCAGCGATCCGGTTATGGAAGCCAGCACATGCAGAGCCGCGAGTTCGAAATCACCCCGCGCCTCGACGGCCCGCCGGAACGCCGCCAGCGTCTCTACCGATTGCTCGACATGCTGGATGCCGGATGTGATGGCCAGCTTCGCGTCATGGCGCTCCGCCGCCCAATCCAGGAGCCCGTTCCAATCCAGCTGGCGCGCCGCCAGCTCCACCGGTGTTTCCACCCGGTAGGAAAGAAGATCGTTCTCGCCGAAGCGCAGGATGGCGGCGATGACATCGGCCCGCGTCGCCTGCACGCCGTCGAGCACGGTGTTGACCAGCCGGGTCAACGGCATGGCGGCGGGGCGCATCTCCTCGTCCTGATCGCGCCATTCTTGCGCGATGGCCTCCGTCAGCAGCTCGGTTGGCAACAATAAAGGTCGCCGCGCCGGAGTTTGCACGGGCTTGCCATCCAGCAGAAAGCGGAAACCGCCCGCTATCTTTTCGACGGTCACATCTTTGTAAAAACGCTTCATCGTTTCTTCTTGACCGGAAAAGGATCGCGACGGTCGTCGCTATCAAAGCCCAAAAGCTCCCAACTTTTCTGCATGTGCGGCGGCAACGGCGCAAGCACCTGCAACCGCCCGCCATCGGGACGGGCAATATCGATGGCGCGGGCATGAAGATGCAGCTTGTCGGCGATGGCACCTTTGCCCTTGGCGTCAGCACCGCCATATTTGAAATCGCCCACGATGGGCGTGCCCAGGCTCGCCAGATGCACGCGGATCTGGTGCGTGCGCCCCGTCACCGGCCTGGCCGCGATCCAGGCGAATTCCTGACCCGCCTGCCCGATCACGGCATACTCAGTGAGCGCGAATTTTGCGTCGTCTTCGTCGCTCACCGTCATGCGCTCTCCTTTGCCGCGCGTGCCTTCCTTGGCCAGCGCCGCCTTGACGAAGCCGTGCTTTTGTTTCGGCACACCCTTGACCAGGGCCCAATAGATTTTGGAGGCATCGCGACTGGCGAGCGCCCGCGACAGTCCCGCCGCCGCTTGTGCTGTGCGCGCCACCAGAAGAACACCGGAGGTATCGCGGTCCAGCCTGTGGACCAGCTTCGGCCGCGTGGTTTTCTCAAAGCTGAGCTGACCCAGCATGCCATCGACATGTTCCTTGAGGCCTGATCCGCCTTGGGTCGCGAGGCCCGAAGGCTTGTTCAGAACGATCACATGCTTGTCCATGTAGAGGATGGCATCTTCCAGCCGCCGCGAAGTCTTAACCGGCACGGCGGCAGGTCTGGGCGCGCTCGGCGCTTTGTCGTGGATCACCTGGGGTGGTAGCCGCAAACTCTGGCCCACCGTCAACCGGTCGGCCGCCTTAGCGCGCTTGCCGTCGAGCCGCACCTCGCCCTTGCGCAACAGCTTCTCCAGGCGCCCATGCGTGAGCCCCGGATAATGACGCTTGAACCAGCGATCCAGCCGGATGCCGTCGTCATCGGGCGCAACGACGGCGCTCCTTTTGTTAACTTCCGACTGACTCAAGACCAACACCCTCGCAATTGACGCTGCACGCCGAATTCGCCTAGCTTGCCTTTGATGGGGATGGGGTTCCCCCGAAACCGCCCTTGCGGGCTGATGACTCCTACCAACGGAACATGAAGTGCGCGGCATTGGCGCGCAATGGGTGGAGTCGGCATGGTCATGTATCTCGCCGTCGCGGCGGGAGGTGCCCTGGGCACCGTCGCGCGCTATTTCTTGTCCGGTCTAGTCGCGAGCACCTTCGGAGAAACCTTTCCCTGGGGGACTCTCATCATCAATGTGACCGGATCCTTCATCATAGGATTTTTCGGGACCCTGACCGGCCCGGATGGGCGAATCTTGGTCAGCGGCACCACCCGGCAATTCGTCATGGTGGGCCTTTGCGGCGGCTATACCACTTTTTCCTCCTTCAGCCTGCAGACGCTCAACTTGATGAGCGACGGAGAGTGGGCGCATGCCAGCGCCAATGTCTTTGGATCGGTGGGGCTCTGCCTTCTCTTCGTCTGGTTCGGGTCCGTGTCGGCCGCACTGCTTAATCAGTTGAAGGGAGCTTGACCATGAACATCCCAGAGGACGCCGTTCTGTTGCGCATTTTCGTCGGCGAGGCTGACAGACACCAGGGCGCGCCGCTTTATCAAGCGATCGTGCTGAAAGCGCGCGAAATTCACCTGGCGGGCGCAACCGTTTTACGCGGCCCCATGGGGTTTGGCCATTCCAGCCGCCTGCATACGTCCAAGATTCTGCGCCTGTCAGAAGATCTACCGCTAGTGATCGAGATCGTGGATGAGGAAGCGAAGATAAACGCCTTCCTGCCGGTCCTGGACGGAATGATGGGCAGCGGGCTCGTCACGCTGGAAAAGGTCAAGGTCTTGAGATACGGCGACGGTACCGCCTGAGCCCATGCGTCTGGGAGACACCAAATTCTTCAATCTTCTCGCCCTGGTGGCCTCCAGCACCAATCCATCGCGCGCCGAAAGTTGGCAATCCGATGGCGTTGCCTGGACGCGCGAACGGACCAATCATCGAGGCCCGCTCTATTCCTATCAGCTTGAACTCCACACCCTGCAGCACAAGGGCCGTCGCCCCTGGACGCTGCTAACCGTGCACGAAACCTGGTGGGATCAGAAGAGCGGCGATGCATTCCGGGATGGACGCTGGGTCCGTCTTAGCCAAGGCGCGCGGCAAGATGTCCTGAATTGGTTTGCCGCCCGCGAGCGGGGCTTTGAGAAGGATTAGCGCTCGTTGCGCCGGTTTCTCAGCTTCGCCCAATATTCCAGGCGCTTGGCGATCTCCCGTTCGAAGCCGGTTTCCCGGGGAACATAGAATTGCGCCCGCGCCATACCGTCCGGAAAATAATTCTGGCCGGAAAAACTGTCCTCCGCCTCATGGTCATATTCATAGCCCGCGCCATAGCCGAGGCTTTTCATCAATTTGGTGGGAGCATTAAGGATATGTGCCGGCGGCATCAGCGAACCATGCTCCTGCGCCGCCGCCTTGGCCGCACCCAAGGCCGTATAAACCGCGTTCGATTTGGGTGCCGAGGCCAGATAGAGCACGCATTGTGCCAGCGCCAATTCCCCTTCCGGCGAGCCCAGAAAATCGAATACGTCTTTCGCCGCCAATGCCTGGTGCACGGCTTGCGGATCGGCGAGGCCGATATCTTCGACGGCTGCTCTCACAAGCCGCCGGGCGATATAGAGCGGCTGCTCGCCGCCTGCCAGCATGCGCGCCAGCCAATAAAGCGCCGCGTCCGGATCGCTGCCACGGATGGATTTGTGAAGCGCGCTGATGATGTTGTAATGCTCTTCGCGCGATTTGTCGTAAAGCGGCATGCGCCGCTGTACCGCCGCCATCAGTCCTGCAGGATCGAGCGCTTTCGCAAGTTTGAGCCCGGCCATCTCCTCGGCGAGATTGAGCAGATAGCGTCCATCGCCATCCGCCATGGCGCGCAGGGACGCGCGGGCGTCCGGCGTCAGTTTCAGGGGCTCGCCATAATGCGCCTCGGCGCGCTCCAGCAATTTTTCCAGCGCGGCGTCGTCGAGCCGGCGCAACACCAGGACCTGGGCACGGGACAAAAGCGCGCCATTGAGTTCGAAGGAGGGATTTTCGGTGGTGGCGCCCACAAGGACCACGGTGCCATCTTCCACCACCGGCAGAAACGAATCCTGCTGGCTGCGGTTGAAGCGGTGGATCTCATCCACGAATAGAAGCGTGCCCTGCCCGGTCTTGCGCCGGCCCCGCGCCATCTCGAAACTCTTCTTGAGGTCAGCGACTCCGGAGAACACCGCCGACAGCTGCTCGAAATGAAGTTTGAAGGCGGATGACAAGAGCCGCGCGATGGTGGTCTTGCCAGTGCCGGGCGGGCCCCACAGGATAATGGAATGCGGACGTCCCGCCGCCACCATGCGGCCGATGGGGCCTTCCGGTCCCAGGAGATGATCCTGGCCCACCACTTCGCCCAGGCTTTTGGGTCTCAGTCGGTCCGCCAGCGGCCGCGGCGCATCTTCTTCCAACCCACCGGATTCGAATAAATCGCTCATGGATGATTCTTGCCCCCATCTGTCTTCCTCAGGCAAGCCTTCGGAAGACATCTTCCCCCGCCAACGGCTTTGCCGTGCGGGGGAAGAAAGCCGGAGCCAAGACGCACCGCCCTATTCCGAGTTCTTTTTGAGGCTTGCCCGCGGTCCGCCGCCCTCTCGGC
>DATNGI010000114.1:0-10447 GCA_035605955.1 Rhizomicrobium sp. | reverse complement strand
AAGCCGAAAATATCAGATAGCTGCTCGCAATTGAGTTCCTTGGTCTGGAGCTTGCGCCAAATGGAAAAGGGCCGCTTGCCCCGGCCATAGACCCAAGCATCCAGGCCGTGTTCCGCCAGCTTGCGTTTCAATTGATCGGCGATGCGGCCCACGCGGTCGCCGCCCACCATATCGAGGCGGGCGAAATGGGTGACGATGGAGTTGCGCGCTTCCGGATCCATCTCCGCGAAAGCCAGATCTTCCAACTCTTCACGCATATTCTGCATGCCGATGCGCCCGGCCAAGGGCGCATAGATATCGACGGTCTCCTGGGCGATGCGGCGGCGCTTCTCCGCTTTGTCGATGAAGCCCAAAGTACGCATATTGTGGAGACGGTCGGCCAGCTTCACCAACAGGACGCGGATGTCGCTGGTGATGGCCAGCATCAGCTTGCGGAAATTTTCCGCCTGTTTGGTGCGTTCGGAAAAAAGCTCGAGCTGAGAGAGCTTGGTGACCCCGTCGACCAGGCCTGCGATCTCCTCGCCGAAATTCTTCTTGATGTCGTCATAGGTGACAAGCGTGTCCTCGATCGTGTCGTGCAGAAGCGCGGTCACGATGGTTGGAACATCGAGCTTGAGCTCGGTGAGGATCGCCGCCACCTCCAACGGATGGGCGAAATAAGGATCGCCGGAGGCGCGGAACTGCTTGCCGTGGGCGGTCATGGCATAGACATAGGCCTTGTTGAGAAGCGCCTCGTCCGCGCCCGGGTCGTAAGCCGTGACCCGTTCCACCAGATCGGTCTGACGCATCAGACGGCGGCGACCGCGCGGCGACGGAGCCGCGGGGACGGGGGAACCTGTCGCGGCCTTTGGGGGGACCGCGCTGGGGACAGAGGGCGCACTCATGCCCTTATTATATAGGAAATTCGTCCAGCCCGCTCTAACGGGCCCGGCTAAAAGCCCGGAATTTCAGGATTTTTATGGAGAATGTGGCCGGCTGGCAGCGACGCCTTGGGGTAGTGTCTCGGTAAAAGCGCTAGGATTTTTGAGGCTTGGCCAGGCGCGCCGCGTGGGACGCGTGCTTCAGCACGTGAGCACGCGGTCCGTAGCGACAGCGTACGGACGCCAAGGCTCAAAAAGACAGCGCTTAGCCGCTCGCTCAAGCTCGCGGCGTTCGCCACTCGAAACGGTCCATTGGACCGTTTCGCCCGCCTAAAAGCGGTCGTGGCTCACTCTTCGTAGTCGGCTTCGGGCTCGGGCTGCGGCTCAGCCCGCCGCTGGGCTTCCGTGGTGAGCGCGCGAAGTAGCTCTTCCTCGGTGACCTGGCGATGCGAGGGATCCTCGCGGTCGTCGGCTTCCGGACGGGTCTCTTCCGGCTCGTCCACTTCGGCGTGCTTCTGGAGCGAACGGATATAGTCTTCCTTGATCTCGTCCGGCTTCAACGACTTGGCTGCGATCTCGCGCAGCGCCACGACGGGGTTTTTGTCGCGGTCACGCTCCAAAAGCGGCTCGGCCCCGCCGGAGAGCTGGCGGGCGCGAAAGCCCGCCGCCAGCACCAGATCGAACCGGTTCGGGATCTTGTCAACGCAATCTTCGACGGTGACACGTGCCATGATAGTCCTTTTTATTCAAATTGTTGCGAGCCACTCTGAAAGTGGAGTCTAAGGCCAGCAACGGGGATTTCGGAGAAGCCACATACAGAAAAACCCCGATTCCAGCAAGAAAATAGAAGCGGGCTAGTCCAACCGCGCCAAGAGCGCCTCCACCGCCTCTCCGGTTGCGGGATGACGCCAGCCGGGGGCGATCTCAGCCAAAGGCTCAAGCACAAAGCGCCGCTGGGCTATCCGGGGATGGGGAAGTTCCACCTCGCCCGCCTCCACCCGGCCGCCATAATCGATCAGATCCAGATCCAGGCTGCGGGGCGCATTCGGAGCGGAACGCTCACGCCCGAAAGCAGTTTCCACCTCGTGCAAAAGTCTCAGCAGAGCAACGGGTTGGAGTTCGGTCTGGATTTGAGCAACGGCATTTGTGAAAGGCGGATCGTTGGGATCGGGCCAGGCTTCGGTCTGACGAAACGTGGAAACGGTCAGGATTTGCAAGCCTTTTGCCTCGAGCGCTGCCAAAGCCGCTCTGAGCGTGGCGCCAGGCGGACCGGCAGCCGAGGGAATATTCGCGCCTAGCGCAATGAAGGTTTTGGGCGCTTCGCCCACGTCCCTTTCCGGGGCCGATTTTTTGGAGGCCATTATGCTCTTCTATCCGTCCGAGAAGCTCGCTCTGTTCATCGACGGCGCCAACCTTTACGGCGCGGCCAAAGGCCTTCAATTCGATATCGACTATAAGCGCCTGTTGGAACTGTTCGCACGCAAAGGCACCTTGGTGCGCGCCTTCTATTATACAGCGGTGGCCGAGGACCAGGAATTCTCGCCGCTCCGTCCCCTGGTGGACTGGCTGGATTACAACGGCTTTTCCGTGGTGACCAAGCCGCTCAAAGAATTCACCGACACCCAGGGTCGCCGCAGGGTCAAGGGCAATATGGACATCGAGCTTGCCATCGATGTGATGGAGATGGCGGCTTCCGTGGATCATGTGGTGATCTTTTCCGGCGATGGCGATTTCCGTCGGCTGGTCGAGGCGGTGCAGCGCAAAGGCCGCCGGGTCTCTGTCGTCTCCACCATTCGCACCCAACCGCCCATGGTGGCCGACGAACTGCGCCGCCAAGCCGACAATTTCATCGAACTCGACGATCTCAAGAGCCAGATCGCCCGCGAAGGCGGCAAAGTTCCACAATTTGCGCCTACGGCCTGATCCGTTTAAGCGATGCGGGTGAAACCACCCGCCTCCCCGCCGCATAACTGCCCACTTTGTCCCCGGCTTGCCGCCTTCCGGGCCGACAATCGGAAAAAATATCCGGATTGGTTCAATGCGCCGGTGCCGAGTTTTGGTCCCCTCACTGCCCGGCTGGCGATCGCGGGTCTTGCACCAGGACTGCAGGGCGCCAACCGCACCGGCCGCCCCTTTACCGGCGACTGGGCCGGCGATCTGCTTTACGCGACTTTGCTGAAGCTGGGACTTGCCGAAGGCGTCTATGACGAGCGCATCGACGACACGCTGGAACTGGTCGATTGCCGGATCGTCAATTCGGTGCGCTGCGTGCCGCCGCAGAACAAGCCCGAGCCCTCGGAAATCAAGACCTGCCGCCAATTCCTGGTTAGCGAATTGGAGACCATGCCCAGGTTGAAGGCGATCCTCGCATTGGGCAAGATCGCCCATGACAGCGTGCTGAAAACCCTGGGGGCACGGATCGCGGCCTATCCCTTCAAGCACGGCGCGATCTACGAGATCGGGAAATTCCAACTGATCTCGAGCTATCACTGCTCGCGCTACAACACCAATACCGGCGTTCTGACCACGAAGATGTTCGAAGATGTCGTCGGCAAGGCGAAGACGCTGGCCGAACTTTAGCTATTCCGGCTTGCGGCAAACGGCTTCGACATTGTGGCCGTCTGGGTCCAGCACAAAGGCGCCATAATAATCCTTGTGATAGTGCGGCCGAAGACCTGGCGCGCCATTGTCCTTGCCACCGGCGGCGATGGCAGCGCGGTGGAACGCATCCACGATGGCCCGACTTTCTGCCGCAAAGGCGAAATGCAGTTTGTATACCGGTTTGACATCGATCCAGAAACTGAAGCGCTCCCCGTCGCCATAGCCGGATGCCACATAACCGGATGACAAAAGGCTGTCTTCTCCATCGCCCATATCCATCATCCGTCTCATGCCGAGGGGCGCGAGCGCCCTATCATAAAAGGCTCGGGATTTTTTCATGTCGCTGATTGGAATGCCAATATGATCGAGCATGAAGTTCTCCCCTCGTGGAGATGGCCGTCCAACGATAAGCCGTGCCTGTGCTAACATCCGGCCGCTCGCTCAGGCTCGCGGCGTTGGCTTAGGTTTTCTTAGCAAGTGCAGCGAACTTAGGAAACCTTGCCCCTCTTCGAGCGAAGCGAGGGCGGCGATGCTCAAATCAATCCCCCGGATTGATTTGCCCGGCTTCGCCGGTCGCATCTCACCCCCGGTTGCGAAGTAACCTCGCCTTGTCGCGTTGCCAGTCGCGCTGCTTCTCGGTTTCACGCTTATCGTGAAGCTTCTTGCCCTTGGCGATGCCCAGCTCCAGCTTGGCGATCCCCTTGGGGTTGAAATACATCTTGAGCGGGATCAGCGTCATGCCTTCGCGCTGGGTGGCCGACGCCAGCTTGGCGATCTCGGATTTACGAACCAGCAATTTGCGGGTCCGCTTGGGCTCATGATTGAAGCGGCTGGCCTGGGTGTATTCGGGAATATAGGAATTCACCAGGAAGATCTCGCCATCCTTGGCATGAGCATAGCTTTCGCCGATGGTGGCTTTGCCGTTGCGCAGGCTTTTGACTTCCGAGCCCGTTAACACGATGCCTGCTTCCAGCACGCTGTCGATCGCGTAAGCATGGCGCGCCTTGCGGTTGTCGGCGATCAGCTTGGTGCCGTCGTCTTTCTTCTTGGCCATCAGCTGACGAGGCCCAGACCCTTCATCGCCCTCTTCACGACCGGCTGCCCCGCTTCGGTCAGATCGACCAGGGGCAGCCGCACTTCCGGTATGCAATGGCCCAGCAACGAAACGCCATATTTCGCCGGCGCGGGCGACGGCTCGCAGAACATGGCGTCATGCAGTGGCATCAGCCGGTCATGCAATTCGCGCGCCCTGTCGTAATTGCCCCGCAAGCAGGCATCCTGGAATTCGGCGCAGAGTTTGGGCGCGACATTCGCTGTGACGGAAATGCAGCCATGGCCGCCATGGGCCATATAACCCAGCGCGGTGCCGTCCTCGCCGGAGATCAATCTCCAGCCCCTCTTGCAGGCGTTGCGCTCCCGCGTGGGCCGCATCAAGTTGGCGGTGGCGTCCTTGACGCCGATGACAGCCGGCAGCTCCGACAGGCGCGCGATGGTTTCCACGCTGATCTCCACGATGGCGCGGCCGGGGATGTTGTAGAGCAGGATCGGGATGTCCACCGCCTCGGCCAGAGCCTTGAAGTGGCGGTACTGCCCTTCCTGGGACGGCTTGTTGTAATAGCCGGTGACGGAAAGCACCGCGTCGGCGCCCACTTCCTTGGCATGGCGATGCAGCGAGATCGCTTCCTCGGTGGAATTGGAGCCCGCTCCGGCGATCACCGGCACCCGTCCGGCCGCTTCCTGGACGCAGAGTTCGATCACCCGCACATGCTCTTCATGGCTCAAGGTAGGCGACTCACCCGTGGTGCCGCAGGGCACCAGGCCCTGGCTGCCTTGTTCGATCTGCCAGGATACCAGCTTTCGGAACGCGGCCTCGTCCACCTTGCCGTTCTTCATTGGCGTGATCAGGGCGGGGATGGAGCCTTTGATGCGTTCGCGCACGCTGGTCATGATCTGAAGTTCCGTCGGTTCAGCCGTCTCAATACGGCCCGCTTTCCATTATGGCCTTGAATGGCAGCATCCGTCTAAGCTGACTTTCACGATTCAACAAGCATGTCGGCCATGGATTTGAAGCATATCGGCATCGCCTTCGCTGCCCTTCTGGCGGGCGGCGCTATGGCGGCGGGACAGACGCGTACCCCGGCGGTGCCGCCTGGCGCCGCAGTGGTGATTGAGCCGAGGCCGGATGCCGGAACGACACGATCGTCCAACCTTCATATCCTGTCCGCGTCGGACCATGATCTTTTTGCGCGCGCCTTCGCGGCCGCTGCCAAGTCGGACTGGGTGACGGCGATGGCGTTGGGCAATCAAGGCCAGGACGCGGTGGCGCGCCAGCTTCTGCAATGGCGTTATACGCTGGACCGGGACAGTGGCGCCAAATTCACCGACATCGATGCCGCCCTGAAAATGGCGACAGGCTGGCCGCTGCGTGGTTCGCTCTATGCGCGGGCCGAAGCCGCCATCACACCCGATATGAGCCGCGAGGAGATCGTGCAATGGTTTGGCGCCCGTACGCCGGCCTCCCCCACCGGGCGCATCCGCCTGGGCGAGGCCCTGGTGGCGCGCGGCGAGAAGACGCAAGGCGGCGCGCTAATCCGGCAGGGCTGGAGCGAGGGCAGTTTCGACGACTTCACCGAAGCCGGCATTTTGTCAGCCGACGGCGCTTACCTGACGCCGGAAGCCGACCGAGCGCGGCTGGATACGTTGTTGTGGCGGGGCGAAGTCATCGACGCCAAACGGCAGATGAAGCGGGTGGATTCGAAAAGCCGCGCCGTCGCAGAAGCCCGAATTGCGCTGGCGTCCGGCTATGCCAAGGCGCGTACGGCTTTGGCGAAGGTGGCGGGATCCAACGACCCGGCGCTGCTGTTCGATTGGGCCAGGGCGCTCAGGCTGGCGGACAAAGATAAAGCCGCCCATGCCATGCTGCTGCGCATCGAGCCGGCTGCGCTTGCCCGCGATCATACCCAGCGCTGGTGGAATGAAGTCGCGGTTCAGGCCCGCGACGCACTGGCGGCTGGCGATCCCCGCCTGGCGCTTCGATTGGCGGAGCATGCCGGGATTCCGCCCGGCGAACAATTTGTCGAGCAGCAATTCCTGGGCGGCTTCATCGAACTGCGCTTTCTGAAGGAGCCGGAAAAAGCGCTGGCCTGGTTCCAGCGCCTGTCCGCCAATGTGAGCCGGCCGATCAGCAAATCCCGCGCGGAATATTGGCAAGGCCGCGCGCTGGAAGCGATGGGCGAGCCCGGCGGGGCCTATGCCCATTACCGCGTCGCGGCGACCTTCCCGGACACATTCTATGGTCAGCTGGCGATGGCGCGGACCGAAGCGCAGCCGGTTTTGCATCTCAATGACTCGCCGGCAGTGCCGCTGGCCCGAAGTGCGATCGAGAACGACACGCTAATGCCCCAGATCAAGGTGCTGGCCGAGCTAGGCCAGACCAATGACCTGCGCCTGTTCGCGGTCAAAGAGGCGGAGCTCTATCCGGCACCGGCCCATCTGCGGCAATTCCTGCAGACGCTGACAGATTGGGGCTATCGCGATGTCGCGCTCAGGTTGGCCAAGAATAGCGGTTATGCCGGCCAGCCCATGTTGGGCTTCGCTTATCCGGTCCTGGGCTTGCCGGCCTATGCGGGCTCCGGCCCCGGCCCGCAGGCCGCCCTAGTGCATGCCCTGATCCGCCAGGAAACCGAATTCGACGCGCAGGCGATTTCCAGCGCGGGTGCGCGCGGTCTGATGCAGATCATGCTGTCGGCCGCCAAGACCTCCTCCAAGATCGGTAGCCTGCCCTACCGGCCGAACGATCTTATCACCGACACCGACTACAACATGAAGCTCGGCATGATCGAGTTCCAGACCCATTACAACAGCTGGAACAATTCGCTGGTGCTGGCGATAGCGGCCTATAACGCCGGTCCGGGCAATGTGCGCAAATGGGTGGCGGGCAATCGCGATCCCAGCCGGGGCGCGGTGGATGCCATCGACTGGATTGAGCAGATTCCGTTCGGAGAGACCCGCAATTACGTCCAGCGCGTTTTGGAGAATATGGAGGCCTACAAGAACAGGCTGGCAGGGCGAGACCAGCCTCTCACGATCCTGGCCGACCTTTACGCGCCGGTGCCGGCGCCCGACGTCGGCGTGCTGAATGCGCCTGCCGCCGGGACTACGGCCCGCAGCAGGGACAAATGATCAGCGGAAAATGTTGAGCCATTCGCGCGCAAGCTTTTGCGCCTGCGCGATCTGACCGGCGTTCATCTCGCCCGCGATCTGGTTGCGCCAGCTTTTGGCTTCGTCGCTGCCCCGCATGGCGGCCAGGTTGAACCATTTGTGCGCGGCGATGAAGTCCTGCGCCACGCCCTGCCCCGTCGAATAGGCCAGCCCCAGATTGTAAAGCGCATCGGCGCGCCCGACTTTGGCATCGCGCTCATATTGCGCCAGTGAATCGATATCAATGCATGTCACGTCCGTCTTCCTCCCAAGCCCTCGCGAAATTTTCATTTCGCGCGAGGTCATGGTGAAGCCGCAGAAACTAAGACGCGGTAAACGCCGATTAGCCCTAATCCTTAAACGGCATTAGGGAATAGGTACTGGATTCCACGAAAACACAGGCTTTCCCGTGAGGCCGAGCAGCGAAAGCTCCGGTGGAGCTTTCGCCGGCCGAACGCGCGCACAGCGGGCAACTAGGCCAAGTCGCTGGCGGGGGATTGAGGCTTGCGGCCAAGCAAGCCGAACGTTTTCCGAAGGCTTGCCTGAGGAAGACAGATGGGGGCAGCTAACGAGCTCTTTGGCCGAAGAGAACTTTCTTTTCTTCTTCCGTCATGGGTTTGCGGAGTTCGGCACCCAGCGCACGGCCGCGCTGGACGGCCGGCCTGGCCGCCATGCGCTCCTGCCAGGCCGCAAGGTGGGGGAATTCGTCCAGCGGCTGGAAATTCATCGCTGCGATCACCCAGCCCCAGCAGGCCATATCGGCAATGGAATAGGCTCCGGCCAGGAATTTGCGGCTTTCCAGCCTCTTGTTCATCACCCCAAACAGTCGGTTCACCTCGTCGGTGTAGCGCTTCTTGGCGTAGCTCACATCCTCGTTGGAGTAGCTGAGGAAGTGGAAGGCCTGACCCGCCATCGGTCCCAGCCCGCCCATCTGCCAGAACAGCCACTCCTCCACCTGGGCGCGGCCGCGTTCGTCGGTCGGATAGAATTTGCCGCTCTTGCGCCCGAGATATTGGAGGATGGCGCCGGATTCGAAGACCGAGATTGGCCGCCCGCCGGGCCCGTCCGGATCCACAATGGCCGGCATGCGATTGTTGGGCGAGATTTTCAGAAAAGCTGGCGCGAACTGCTCGCCTTTGCCGATATTCACCGGCTTCATGACATAGGCAAGCTTCATCTCCTCCAAGGCGATGGAGATTTTCCAGCCATTGGGGGTCGGCCAGTAATAAAGCTCGATAGGCTTGGCCGCCTTTGCGGCGGGCTTTCTGGCGATCTTCTTCTTGGCGGGTCTTTTAGGGGTAGGCTTTTTCTTACGGCGGGCAGCCATGACAAACTCCGATAGCGTTGCGGAGCCATGCTGTCATTTTTCGGGAACCGGGCCTAGCGCGGCCGCGCGGCGTTAAGGTCGCGCAATTACCCGGAAATCAAGTGTTCAATCGCCGACGCAGAGCGACGAAGGCATAAGAGTCGAGGTCCCCAGAAAGGGCTTGGCCGCGGCACCCGCTTGGCGATAACGCCTGGGGGCCGCGGCCATAACCTTTGCCCATCGATCTGATCCTCAAGGGACCGGTTCGAGAGCGTCAAATTGACCTAAGGTCAATCAGACTATTTCTTCTTCTTCTTCTTAGCAGCCTTCTTCTTCGTGGCCTTCTTGGCCTTTTTCTTCGCAGCCATGATCAACTCCTCTAATGTTCGTTCGGGTCCGAGGCGACTCATGTCACCCCCCAAAACGCAAACAATATGAAAGACTTGCATTTGAAAATGCAACTCCACCCGGCCTTTCGCGCATGGCCGAATTTTGCAGAATCGCGAAAATCCCCATTTTTAAAGGGTTAAATGCGTTATTCTGTATACGGATCAAATTGCGGTCTTTTAACAGGTGATTTGACCGCTTTGCGCATTTTTGCGCGAATCACCCCTTAGTCGGGCAAATTGAGTCGCAGCTTGAGCGCCGCGTTCACCGCCGCGGGGTTTGCTTTGCCGCCCGTCTCTTTCATCACCTGACCAACAAACCAGGATGCGAGTTTGGGTTTGGCTTTCACTTCCTCGACCTTGTCGGGGTTGGAAGCGATCACCTTTTCGATCGCCGCATCGATCGCACCGGTATCCGTCACCTGACGGAGACCGCGCTTATCCACAATCGCGCGCGGATCGCCGCCTTCGCTCCACACAATATCGAGGAGATCCTTGGCGATCTTACCGGATATGGTTTTGTCCGCGATCATCGCCACGATGGCGTTGTTGGCGGCGGCGCTCACCGGTGCCTGCGAAATAGACAGGCCGTCGCGATTGAGACGGCCCAATATTTCATTGTTGAGCCAGTTGGCCGCCGCCTTGGCATCCACACCCTTGGCCAGATCTTCGTAATAATCTGCAAGATCCCGTTCTGCCACCAGCACCGAGGCGTCATAAGCCGACAGACCCATCGCCATGAAGCGCGCCTTCTTCTCGTCCGGCAATTCCGGCAAGGATTTTTCGATCTCTGCCACCCAAGCCGCGTCCAGTTCCAGTGGAAGAAGATCGGGATCGGGGAAATAGCGATAGTCATGCGCCTCTTCCTTGGAGCGCATGGAGCGGGTCTCGCCCTGGCGGCTGTCGAACAGGCGGGTTTCCTGCTTGATCGAGCCGCCGCTTTCGATGATTTCGACCTGGCGGCGGGCCTCATACTCCACCGCCTGAGCAATGAAGCGCATGGAATTCACATTCTTTATCTCGCAGCGGGTGCCGAGCGGTCCGCCGGGCTTGCGCACGGAGACGTTCACGTCCGCGCGCAGCGAGCCCTTCTC
>DATNGI010000113.1:0-4690 GCA_035605955.1 Rhizomicrobium sp. | reverse complement strand
GGCTGATCAAGCGTATCCTCTTCCTGGGCGGCCTGCCGAACCTGCAAGACCTTGGCAAGCTGATGATCGGCGAGAATGTGCGCGAGATCGTCGCCTGCGATCTGTCGCTGGAGACCCGCTCGCTGCCCGATCTCAAGATGGCGGTCGCCCATTGCGAGAACGTCAAGGATTATGTGAGCCGCGAATTGTTCGTGCATATCCTGGAAAGCGAGGAGGAGCATATCGACTGGCTCCAGACGCAGTTCCGGCTGATCGAGCAGATGGGGATGGAGAATTTCGTCCAACTCCAGACCAAGCCCAACGAGGGCGCCGCCTCTTAACCCCACGCAAAAATTTCTTTCGCGCTGCAGCATGAAATAGGCTAAGGAGAAGGAATCCGGGCATATGCGCTCGGAGCCGTCTTTTCCGGGGGGCTGGGAGCCGTGATGTTGTACGACGCCTATCAGGCGCAAGCGGATTTTCTCGCCCCTGCCCGCACATTTGCCGGCTTGGCCCACAGCCTGTTCGACAACACGTGTTTCGGCCCGGGCGGCAATATGTGGCTGCGCGGCTTTGCCGGAACGGCGGAGCTTTTTTCCCGCGCCGGCCTGACCCATGAGCGGCCATCCTATGAAATCGACTTTGTGACGGTCGAAGGCCGCGATATTCCCATCACCGAGGAAATCGCGCTGGAGACGCCCTTCGGGCGGCTGCTGCATTTCCGCAAAGAAACGGCGATCGAGCAGCCTCGCATTCTGATCGTAGCGCCAATGGCCGGTCATTTCGCCACCCTGCTGCGCCATACCGCCCGCGTCATGCTGGCGGACCATGACGTCTATATCACTGACTGGATCAATGCCCGTGACATTCCCGCCGACGCCGGCCGGTTCGGCACCGACGAATATGTCGAGCATCTGATCCGCTTCCTGGAAACCATCGGTCCCGGGGCGCATGCCATGGCGGTGTGCCAGCCTTGCGGGGCATTGCTGACCGCGGTGGCGGTGATGTCGAAACATCAAAGCCCGGCAACCCCAAAAAGCATGACCCTGATGGCCGGTCCGGTTGACGCCAGCATCAGTCCGACCGAAGTGAACCGCTTTGCCACCGGCCATCCCTTGTCCTGGTTCGAGGGCAACCTGATCGCACAAGTGCCTGCGCGTCACGCCGGCGCCGGCCGCCGCGTCTACCCCGGTTTCATCCAGGTCGCGGCATTCCTCTCCATGAATCCCGCGCGCCATATCCGCGCCCAATGGGACCTGTTCGGCCATATCCTGCGCGGTCATGAGCGCGAGGCCAACGCCAATCGCCGCTTCTATGACGATTATCTGGCGGTGACGGATTTGCCGGCGGAATTTTATCTGGAGACGCTGCGCAACGTGTTCCAGGAATATCGCCTGGCCCGGGGCACGCTGGATTATCGCGGGGAAAAGGTCGATCCGTCCGCCATCACCGACACCGCGCTTTTGACCATTGAAGGCGAGAAAGACGATATCTGCTCAGTGGGTCAGACCAGCGCGGCGCTCGATCTGTGCCCCAACGCGCCCATGAAGGACAGCTATGTCCAGCCCGGCGCCGGCCATTACGGCGTCTTCTCCGGCAGGCGCTGGCAGAATGAGATTTATTCAATTGTGCGCGAGATGATCGCCGCTAGCGATAAATCGCGTTGAGCAGCATTGCCAGTCTTAATCCCGCGCGGCCCAGTTGTTGACGGACCACAGCGCGTTCGCGGCTGGCGTAATCGCGGGGCAACCTGACGGGTCCCGCTGCAGGCAGCTTGGCGTAGATTTCCTTTGCGCCGACCAGGAAAGTCTCGTTCGCCCAATCCGCTGGCTTGCCGGACATCACCCGCACCTTCTCCGCCGACGAAAATTCCGCCTCGATATCGGCAGCAATAGCCGAAGGATCGGGACCTAGCGCCTCGACCAGATCCTGATCCCATACGCGATGCAGATTGGTGCGCTTCCTCTCCTGATAGACCATGAAGCCGTTGCCGCCTTTGTCGTGGCGGTCGGCGGCATGCAGCGGCTGGTGCAAATCGCCCACAAAGTGAATCAGAAACAGCAATGTCTCGCGCTTTGCCGCGAAGGGCGCGCGCGGATCCTTCAGGAGTCCCGCCTCGCGCTCGATCTGACGCACCACGCAATTGTCCTTCGGACAGTCGCGTCGTTGGTCATAGCCGTTGCTGTCGACTTCGATATTCACGAAATGCCAGGCGGCGGTCTGCGGCCGGTCGTTGCGAATCTCGTCGGCCCAACTGGAATTGAGCACCATCTGCGCCGGCGCATCGCCGCCCAGAATCTGCGACAAGCGCAGATGCGCGGCAGGCGTCAGATTGTCGGCAGCGACCTGCGTGATGATCGCATGACCTTCCGGTCCCCAAGCTTCCGCCGAAGCTGGAAACAGCAGAATCATGGGCAACAGGAATCGAAACAGACCGCGCATGGCGATGCTGTAGCAGGGTCCCTCGCATCCTGCGAGTTCCCGCAAATCGCCAAGCGGAACAAGCTGTTGATGGCAAAAAAGCTTGACGGCCCCACGGATGGTAGGGCTTAGTCGGGTCGTCGCGCGGGGGTGGGGTCTCGCAGATGTTTGGGCTGGGGCGTGGCGGCTTTTTATTTGCCGCCTCCCTGATGACAGGACCGGTATGCATCAGAGACTCCTCACGCGACCTCGCCGCCTGAATCTGACTCATGTTCGCCGCTTGGGCGCGGCGCTTGCCACCACCGACGGACGTTGGGCCGCGGTCTCCGCCTCGCTTTCGCTCTTGGTTGCGGGATCGGTCACCTGGATGGCGATCGGCACTTTGCCGGTTTCGGGCCCGATGGTGGGTGCGCAAAGCCGCACGCCGGTCGCCTACGAACTCTTCATGAAATTGATGCGGGCCGGCGGCGGCGATCAATTCGCCGCCTTCCTGCCGCAGAAAACGCCGGCGCCGACCGGCAACGAAGATCAGGGCAACCCCAATCCGGGCGAGGAAAGCCGGACCATCACGCTCGATCGCGGCGACACTTTGGCCGGCGCGCTGGAGGATCAAGGCATTTCGGCGAACGACGCCAATGCCGCCATCACTGCCATGGGCAAGGATTTCAATCCCCGCGCGCTCAAGCCAGGCATGGCCATAGATCTCACTTATTCGCTAGCGCCGTCACCCGACGCGCCCAAGGCCAAGACCATGGTGGTAATGGTCAATCGCAAACCGGTGACAGTGCCCATGGCCGAAGATAGCGAAGAAGGCGCCACGCCGACGACGTCGCAGGGCATTTCGCGTCTATTGTCGCTGCATTTCTCGCCTGCCATCGACCAGGACATCACTATCACGCGGACGACGGAAGGCGGTTTCACCGCAGACATCGCCAAGAAACAATTGGAAGTGCATCACCACCGCGCGGGCGCCACCATCGATTCCAGCCTCTATCTGGCGGGCATGCAGGCGGGCATCCCCGCCGACATCGTGATCGAGATGATCCGGATGTTCTCCTACAAGGTCGATTTCCAGCGCGACCTCCATCCGGGCGACGCCTTCGAAGTCTATTACGATTACTACTACACGCCCGAGGGCCAGCCCGCGAAGACCGGCGACATCGCCTATGCCCGCATGCGGCTGGGCGGCAAGGACGTAACGCTTTATCGCTACCAGGTCGATCCCGACCAATCGGCGGATTATTTCGACGCCAAAGGCCAATCAGCCAAAGGCATGCTGATGAAGACGCCGGTGGATGGCGCGCGCATTTCATCGGGCTTCGGCGCCCGCTTCCATCCCGTGCTGGGTTATACCCGCATGCATAAGGGCGTGGATTTCGCCGTGCCGACCGGCACGCCGGTGATGGCGGCGGGCTCGGGCGACATCTCCTTCATGGGCTGGGCCAATGGCTATGGCAATTTCGTGGTGCTCAATCACGGCAATGGCTATGCCACCGCCTATGGTCACCTTTCCCGTTTCGCGCCGGGCATGCGCAAGGGCGGGCGGGTGCGGCAAGGCCAGGTCTTCGCCTATAGCGGCGCCACCGGCCTCGCCACCGGCCCGCATCTGCATTACGAGATCCGCGTCAACAATTCCCAGGTCAACCCGCTCACCGTGAAGATCGCGGAAGGCCGCACGCTCAACGGCAAGGAATTGCGCGAATTCCTCGACCAGCGCTTGAAGATCGACGCCACCATCGCCTCGCTGCCGCTGGAGACCAAAGTCGCGGACATCGCGACGGATCTTCGGCAGGCCAAGGCGAAGTGATCCGCTATCAGCGGATCACTTCGTTCCCGGCGAGGTTGGCGAAGCCAACGAGGGAAGGGAACCCAGGCAATAGCAATCCGCTATCAGCAGATCACTTCGTTCCCGGCGAGGTCGACTAGTTCAAAGCGGTGCCAGCCGGCGCCGCATCCACCAATTCATCGGCAGACGCGGTGAACTCCTGGCCATTCAGGGTGAGGCCGGTCTTGCTGGCGCTCACCTTCACATGCGCGCCGTCGACGATCTTGCCTTCCAGGATCAGCTGGGCCAACGGATCCTGGAGCCGCCGCTGGATCACACGCTTGAGCGGCCGGGCGCCATACACCGGATCGTAGCCGGCATGGGCGAGCCATTCCGTGGCCTTCTTGTCCAGATCGATGGCGATCTTGCGATCTCCCAACAGCCGCGACAGCCGTCCGATCTGGATGTCCACGATCTTGTCCATGTTCGCCCGCGTCAGGCGATGGAACAGGATGATCTCGTCCA
>DATNGI010000112.1:0-5221 GCA_035605955.1 Rhizomicrobium sp. | reverse complement strand
TCAGCACATCACCCAGCAATTTCAGGAAAAACGGCATGAAAGTAGGATTGAAGCGCCTGCCCCATGGGCATGATCTGGCGCTGCCGCATTATGCGACCACCGGGTCGGCCGGCCTCGATCTTCTAGCGGCCATCGATGATGAGATCGAGCTCCTGCCCGGTCAGCGCGCCGCCATTCCGTGCGGCATCGCCATCGAACTGCCGCTGGGGGTTGAAGCACAGGTGCGTCCCCGCTCAGGCCTCGCCCTCAACCATGGCGTCACCGTGTTGAATGCGCCCGGCACCATCGACAGCGACTATCGCGGCGAGATCAAGGCCATTCTCATCAACCATGGCGCCGAGCCCTTCCTGATCAAGCGCGGCACCAAGATCGCGCAGATGGTGATCGCCCGCCATGAGCAGGCCATGCTGGTGGAAAGCGAAAGCTTATCCGAGAGCGCGCGCGGCGCGGGCGGCTTCGGCTCGACCGGCATGACGGTGAAGACGCCATGATGCTGCGGCTCTCACGCAAGACTTTGCTGGCGCTGGAAGCAGTGATCGACATCGCCTTCAACGCCCGGCCCGAACCGGTGCAGGCCAAGGAGATCACCGCGCGCCAGGGCGTGCCGCAGCGCTATCTGGAGCAGGTAATGCAGCAATTGGTGCGGGCCGGTGTTCTCAAAGGCGTGCGCGGACCGCGCGGCGGCTATCGCCTGGCGCGGGAACGGCGCCGCATTTCCGTCGGCGATGTGGTGCGTGTGGCGGAAAGCATCGAGGATGGCGAGGAAGAGAAAGTCCGCCCGCGTTCAGAGCTTGGCGTGCGCATTGTCGCGCCGCTGATCCAGAAGCTGCAAGATGGCATTATGACGGAGCTGGACTCGATCTCGATCGAGGACCTCTGTCAGCGCGCGCGCGCCCATGGCGTGGATATCGCCGGCGGCGCCAGTACCGATTTCGCAATCTGACGGGAGCATCCATGCAGACCGGAAAGCCCGGCCGAGGCCGCGTCTATAATTCCATCACCGAAACCATCGGGGATACGCCCCTGGTCCGCATTCACCGCATGGCGAAGGACGCCGGCGCCAAGGCCGACATTCTGCTCAAGCTAGAATTTTTCAACCCCATCGCGTCGGTCAAAGACCGCATCGGTGTGGGCATGATCGAAGCGATGGAGAAGAAAGGCCAGATCGCGCCCGGAAAATCCACCCTGGTCGAACCCACCTCGGGCAACACGGGCATCGCGCTGGCCTTCGTTGCCGCCGCCAAGGGCTATCGCCTGATCCTGGTGATGCCGGAATCCATGTCGATCGAACGGCGCAAAATGCTTCTGATCTTGGGCGCCGAATTGGAACTGACCGACGCCGCTAAGGGCATGAAAGGCGCCATCGCCCGCGCGCAAGAATTGATGAAAGAGATTCCCGGCGCCGTGATCCCCCAGCAATTCGAGAATCCCGCCAATCCCGACATCCATCGCCGCACCACGGCCGAGGAGATCTGGAACGACACCGAGGGCAAGGTGGACATCGTGATCTCCGGCGTTGGCACCGGCGGCACCATCACCGGCGTTGGTCAGGTGCTGAAGGCCAGAAAGCCCAGTGTCCAGATGATCGCGCTGGAACCGGAGGACAGTGCCGTGCTGTCCGGCGGCCAGCCCGGACCGCATAAGATCCAAGGCCTGGGCGCCGGCTTCGTGCCCGCCATTTTGGATCGCAAGGTGATCGACGAGATCATCACCATCTCCAACGAAACGGCGTTGGAGGCGGCGCGCCAGGCGGCCAAGTTGGAAGGCATTCCGGTCGGCATTTCCTCAGGTGCCGCGATCGCGGCGGCGCTTGAGGTCGGCGCGCGCAAGGAAAATGAAGGCAAGACCATTGTCGCTGTCATTCCCTCCTTCGCGGAGCGGTATCTTTCAACCGCTTTGTTCGAGGGATTTTAGAAGGTCCGGACGGTCGGTGCAGATCGCATCCAGCCCGAACGCCATCAGACGCTTCATTTCGGCGGGCTCGTTCACGGTCCAGGCGGCTACCTGGAGCCCGCGATGGCGCGCTGAATGAATATTCTCCGCCGTAGCGTCCTGATAGCAGGGAAACCAGCCTTGCCCGCCGGCCGCCTTGATGAAGTCCAGCACAGGTTGCGCGTCGCCTTGGAGCTTATCGGTGGTAAACCAGCAGCGCGCGGCTGAAGATCGCTGCTTGATCCGGGTCAGGCCGCGCCAGTCGAATCCCACGAAGATCGTGCGCTCCAGCTGATCGGCCATGACGTCGAACGCGGCATCCGCCAAGGCGGTGGGATCTGCGGAGCGAGGATCGCTTGAAGACTTCAACTCGACCAAAAGATGGAACTGCCTAGGGCAAAGCGCCGCTACCTCCGCCAAGGACGGAATCCGGGCGCCATCCACGGGCACAAGACCAGGATGGTCGCGCGCATAGTCGCTGGGAGGATCCGGACGGCCAAGATCGAAAAGCTTGAGCTCGGCGAAAGACAAATCTTTGACCTGGGATGTTTCACCCGCCAGCCAATGGCCATCACGCCGGGTCAAGGCACGGTTGAGGCAAAAATCGTGATGAACGACCGCAACGCCATCTGCGGAAAGCTGAACATCGAGCTCCGCGCCGTCGCAGCCAAGCGCGACGGCATGGCCGAAAGCCGCCAGCGTGTTCTCAGGCCGAAGCCCCGCCCCGCCCCGATGCGCGATGTTCCAAATCGACATGACCGGCACGCTAGCCGCCAGAAAGGTTACATGCCAATCCGTGCATGACCGCTTTGCGCCCTTTTGTCATCCGAATCCCGTAAAAGACCCCATGGACGCCGGTCTGGAAGTCACCAATCCCGGTCCCCGCATCACGGGGCACAGCGTTTCCGCCTGGGCGGCGGAGGCGCGCGAGCTTTTGCGCCTGGCGGTGCCGATGGCGGCCACGCAGCTCGCGCAGATGATCATCCTGGCCACCGACACGGTGATGCTGGGGCACTACAACAAGGAATCGCTGGCGGCGGGCGCCATCGGCAATACCGTGTTCTTTTTCATCTGGCTGCTCGGCACCGGGCCGGTCTCCGCCGTCGCGCCCATGATCGCGCATGTGGTTGGCCGCCATTCTCGGTCAATGAAGCCGCGCGAACGACGCGAAATTCGGCTTGTCGTGCGAATGGGGCTCTGGTCGGTGGCGCTGATGACGCCGCCGCTGCTGACGGCGCTGTTCTTCACGCGCGATATTCTGCTCTTGGCGCGCCAAGAGCCGCAGTTGGCGGCGGATGCCGGTATCTATACCACTGCCCTGGCGTTCGGACTGCCCTGCTCGCTCGCCTTCCAGGTGCTGCGCAATTTCTCCACTTCGCTAAGCCGGCCGGTCCCGCCCATGGTGGTGATGGGGCTTGCCATCCTGTTCAATGCGCTGGGCGATTATGTGCTGATCTTTGGCCATTTCGGCTTTCCCCGGCTCGGCCTGGTGGGCGCAGGCTTTGCCAGCGCTTCCTCCAATCTCTTCACCCTGATCGCGATGGCGATCATCGCACTCGTCCTGCCTGAGCTTCGCGCCTATCGCTTCCTGCGCCGTTTCGGCAAGCCGCATTGGGCATCGTTGCGCGAATTGTTCCATCTGGGACTGCCGATCGGTATCACCATGCTGTTCGAAGTGGCGCTGTTCAACGCCGCCACTCTGGCGATGGGAACCTTCGGCATCGCGATGCTCGCGGCGCATCAGATCGCCATCACCATTCCCTCGCTTACCTTCATGGTGCCGCTGGGGATCGGGCTGGCAGCCACGGTGCGGGTCGGGCTCGCGGCCGGAGCTGGCGACATATATGGCGCCCGGCGCGCCGGCTTTACCGCCATGGGGCTGGGCGCCATCTTCATGCTTTGCGCCGCGCTGGTCTTGCTGGTTTTTCCGCACAGCATCGCCGCGCTCTGGCTGCCGGACAGCAGCGCCAATCGCGACGTGCTGACGCTGGCAGTCACCTTCCTGCATGTTGCGGCCGGGTTTCAGTTGATGGACGGGTTGCAGGTCACGGCCTCGATGAGCTTGCGCGGTCTGAAGGACGCGCGTGGCCCCATGTGGTTGGCCGGCGCGTCCTATTGGCTGGCTGGCGCGCCCATGTGTGCCTTGCTGGGCTTCGGCTTTAAAATGCAGGGGCTGGGCATCTGGCTGGGCCTGGCCTTCGGGCTTCTGGTTGCGGCGGTGCTACTCACCACCCGCTTCGCGATCCTTTCGCGTGGTCGCACGGCCTGACGGAGTTACCTAGCGTCAGCGTAGCGGCAACCGTTCCGCATGTTCCGCACGCTTCACACTTTTCCTGGCCGACGCTCCTGTCAAAAGAACGCGCGCCAGCGCCATAACAGAAGCGCGGCGACCAGGGTCAGAAACGCGATCAACGCAACGCGCAGGGGACGGTCTTTGCGGTCTTGCTCGCGGGCAATCTCGCGCGCCGTGTCGGGATGAAGCCTGACCCCGCCCTCCGCCACCATCTGGGAAAGCTGCTCGGCGTTGCGCACCAATTGTGGCAGATCCTCCGCCAACTTGCCCAAGGCGCTCACGCCCTCCGCCGCCCGCTGCAGCCGTGCTTCGGGACCCAGATTGTCGGAGACCCAGCGCTCCGCCACCGGACGCGCCGCTTCCCAGATATCGAAATCGGGATCGAGATTGCGCGCCACCCCTTCCACCACCACCATGGTCTTCTGCAGCAGCACCAGCTGCGGCTGGGCCTGCATGTCGAAGCGCCGCGTGGTCTCGAACAATTGCGCCAGAAGGCGCGCGATGGAGACCTCGCGTGCGCTCCGGCCAAAGATCGGCTCGCCGATGGCGCGCAACGCCTGGGCGAAAATTTCCACCGGATGATGCGGCGGCACGAAAGCGAAATCGTAATGAAGCTGGGCTACCCGCCGGTAATCGCGCGCCAGAAATCCCGCCAGCGTTCCGGCCATGAACCGGCGCATGTCGGGATCGAGCCGGCCCATGATGCCGAAATCAACCGCTACCAGCCGGCCTTGGGCGTCCAGAAACAGATTTCCGGGATGCATGTCGGCGTGAAAAAAGCCATCGCGCAGCGCTTGGGTGAGAAAGCTTCTGACCAGCAGCAGCGCCAGCTTTTTGGGATCATGGCCCGTTTTTTCCAGCAACGCGGCGTCGCGCAGAGGAATGCCGTCAATCCATTCGCTGGTGAGGACGCGCGCCGATGTGCGCGTCCAATCCACATGCGGCACGCGGAATTCCGCGTCGGAGCGGGTGCGGTCATAGAATTCAGACGCGGCC
>DATNGI010000111.1:0-45296 GCA_035605955.1 Rhizomicrobium sp. | reverse complement strand
TGAGCGCGGTGTTGATCAAGGCGACGTGCGAAAAGGCTTGGGGGAAATTTCCCAGCATCCGTTTGGCGGCGGGGTCATATTCTTCCGCGAACAGTCCCACATCATTGGCATGGCGCTTCAGCCGGTTGAAGAGCCTGAGCGCGTCCTTGCTGCGTCCCAAAAGTAGATAATTGTCGGCGAGCCAGAAACTGCAAGCCAAAAAGGCGCCCTCGCCGGGCGGCAGACCATCGACGCCGCTTTCCGTCTCATAGCGAAGCACCAGGCCCTTATGGATCAGCTTTTTCTCGATTTCCGCGACCGTCTTGCGGATGCGTTTGTCGCGGGCGGGCAGGAAACCCACTAGCGGCAGCAGCAAAAGGCTCGCATCCATGCGGTTTGAGCCATAGGCCTGGACGAAGCAGCCGCGCTTGGGATCCACGCCTTTGACGCAGATATCATCGTGGATCCTGTCGGCCAGCTTGCGCCAATGCGCGCTGCCTCGCTTGTCCGCAGCCATGGAGCGGCTGGCGCGGTCAAACGCTACCCAAGTCATCACCTTGGAATGGACGAAATGCTGGGGTTGACCGCGGATTTCCCAAATGCCTTCGTCGGGCTTCCGCCAGATCTTTTCCAGATGCGCCAAGAAGGTCTCACGTATCTCGGCGCGGCGCGGCGCGGGCGGCAAGCCGCCTTTGCGCGCCTGGGTGCTCACGTCGGACAATTCCCCGAAGATGTCGAGTTGCAATTGCTTGGCAGCGGCATTGCCGATCCGCACCGGCTTGGAATTCTCATAGCCGGGTAAGTGGGGGAGTTCGAATTCGTCCAGCCGCCTGTCGCCCATCACGCTGTACATGGTTTGGAGCTGGTCGGGGGCGCCCGCGATCACCCGCATCAGCCAATGCTGCCAGACATTGGCCTCCTCGGTATAACCGGCATTGAGGAAGGCGAGCAGTGTGAAAGTGGCGTCTCTCAGCCAGCAATAGCGATAATCCCAGTTGCGCGCGCCGCCGATCTGTTCGGGCAGCGAGGTCGTGACCGCCGCCACGATGCCGCCGGTGGGTTCATAGCTGAGACTTTTCAGCGTGAGCAGCGAACGCATCACCCGGTTACGCCATTTGCCTTTGACCCGGCAAAGGCCGGTCCATTCCCCCCAATGGCGTTCGGTCTGTTCCAGCGCGATGTCCGCGTCGATCACATCCGGCGCCTGATAATGCGACTCGCGATAAGACAGCACGAAAGGCACGCGTTCGCCTTTCCTGACCGTGAAGCGGGCGACGGAATGCATGTTCCGCCCTTCGATCCTGACCGGCGTGCGCACGGAGAGAAGATGCGGTCCCGCGATCGCCGCGATGGTCTTGCTGTCGATGCGATTGACCCATGGAATGGTGATCCCATAGTCGAAGCGGATAACCAGTTCCATTTCCATCGCGACATGACCGGAAACGCCTTCCACAATCCGCACGATGGTGCGATCGGGCCCACGCATGGGCATGAAGTCGATCAGCCTGACTTCGCCGGTCGAGGTGCGGAACGACGTCTCCAGAATCAGGCTGTCGCCGCGATAACGCCGCGTTACATGCGGCAAAGCGCGGTTCTTGTAGGGCCTGATCTTGCGGTTGGGACAGATCAGCCAGCGGCCATGCTCGGGCTTGCCCAAAAGCGCGGCGAAACAGGCATCGGCATCGAACCGCGGCATGCACAGCCAGTCGATCGAGCCATCGCGCCCCACCAGCGCCGCCGTGTGGCAATCGCCGATCAGCGCGTAATCCTCGATCCGCATTCACGCACCTGCCGCAGCGCGGTCCACCAGCCAGATCACGTCGCCATGCGGTTTGAGACGGCCGGCCGGAATGGAAGGATCGCCCGCGCGAGCGCGCGCCAGCGCCTCTTTTTTTCCCGCGCCGCTCACCAGAAAGACGGTCAGGCGGCTGGATTCCAGCGCGGGATAGGTCAGCGTAATGCGCGGTTCGAGCCTGCCTTCGGGCACGACGGCGACCCAGCGCTCGCGTTCTTCCAGCACGGGTTGGCCGGGCAGGAGCGAGGCGGTGTGGCCGTCCTCGCCCAAGCCCAGCAATTGCAGGTCAAACAAGGGCAGCTCGGCGCGAAGCCGGCTGGCGCCATATTGCTGGCGCAATATCTCCTCATAGGCGCTGGCCGCGTCTTCGGGCGTGCCGTCACCAGGGACCGCGAACATGGCGCGCGGCGTCACCGCGTCGCCCGCCAGCAAGGTCTGCCGGATCATGCGGTAATTGCTGTCGGGATGATCATGGGGCACGAAACGCTCGTCCCCCAGATAGATCTCTACCTTCTCCCACGGCACCTGACGGAGATGAGCCAGATTGCGGTAACAACCGCGCGGCGTGCCACCGCCCGACAAGGCCAGGCGGAAGGGCTCCCGCCCGCTCCGGATATGATCGGCGATCAGTTCGGCAGCGCGCGCCGACAGGGCTTCCAGGTCTCGGACGATCTCTGTTTCGCTTGCGCTCATTTGACCTGACGCCAGGAGCGGCCGTCACGCGCCAGAAGATCATTGGCCGCGGTGGGGCCTTCGCTGCCTGCATTATAGTTGGGAAAATGGCGTGGTGTCGTGTTGGCCCAGCCCTCCAGAACGGGTTCCACCACGCCCCAGGCCGCTTCCACCTGATCCGCCCGCTGGAACAACGTGGCGTCGCCGATCAGGCAATCATAGATCAGCGTTTCATAGCCGACCGCCGGAGCCTGCTTGAACCAGTCCTTGTATTTGAATTCCATCGCCACGCTTTCCAGCGCCATGGCCGGGCCGGGGCGCTTGGCGTTGAAGCGCAGGCGGATGCTTTCGTCGGGTTGAATGCGCAGATTCAGCCAATCCGCGTCCAGCTCCTCCACCGGGGTTTCGCGAAACAGCGCATAGGGCGCGCGCTTGAAGCGGATGGCGATCTCGCTGGAGCGGGTGGCAAGCCGTTTGCCGGTGCGCAGATAGAAGGGCACGCCCGCCCAGCGCCAATTGTCGATCAAAAGCCGCATCGCCACGAAAGTCTCGACATTGGAATCGGAGGCGACGTTCGGCTCCGTCCGATAGGCTGCGACCCGCTCGCCCGCAATCACGCCGGAATCATATTGACCGCGCACCACATCGCCCATGGTGAGGGGATGCACGGCCTTGAACATCTCCGCCTTCTTGGCGCGAATATCCTCGGCATCGAAGGAGACGGGCGGTTCCATTGCCGTCATGGCCACAAGCTGAAAGAGATGGTTGGGCACCATATCCCGCAAGGCGCCGGTCTTCTCGTAGAAATTGCCGCGACCTTCCACGCCCAGGCTTTCGGCCACCGTGATCTGGATGTGATCGATGCGGTCGCGGTTCCAGATCGGCTCGAACAGCCCGTTGGCGAAGCGCAGCGCCATGATGTTTTGCACCGTCTCCTTGCCCAGGAAATGATCGATGCGGAAGATCTGCTCTTCCTTGAGATATTTGAGCAAGCAGGCGTTCAAGGCTTTGGCCGATTCCAGGTCATGGCCGAAAGGCTTTTCCACGATCAGGCGACGGAAGCCGCCTTGCTGCTGCGCCATCAGACCCGCTTCTCCCAGCTTGCCCGCGATGGTGCCGAAGAAGCGGTCCGCTACCGCCAGATAGAATAGGACATTGCCGCCGAGATTCTTCTTCTTGTCGATTTCGCCGAGGCATTCGGCAAGCTGTTTGTAGGTTTCGCCCTTTTCGAAATCGCCCTTGAGAAAGATCATGTCCTCGGCAATGGGCTGCCACAATTTCTCGTCGATGCTCTCGTTGCTCTTGGCCAGCGTCTGGCCCAGGAAATCGCGCAAACTGTCGCGCCACTGATCCGAACTCTTGTCGTTGTGATCGACCCCGATCAGCGCCAGCCGTTCCGGCAGCATGCCGGTGCGCGCCAGATTGTAGAGCGCGGGTATGATCAGCCGGCGGGTGAGATCGCCATTGGCGCCGAAGATCACGATGGCGCAGCTGGAGGGCCGCTCCTTGTGCGAGCTGCTCATTGGTCCTCGTCCTTGGCCTTGCGGGCCGGGATCGGACTTTCGACATGGCCGCCGAATTCATTGCGCAAGGCCGAGAGCATCTTCTCGCCGAAACTATGTTCGATGCGGGAGCGGAAGCGGGCATAGAGCGCCGATGTGATCACCGGCGCGGCCACCGCCTCGTCGATCGCGGCCTCGACGGTCCAGCGGCCTTCGCCGCTATCCTCCACCGACCCTTCGAATTCCTTCAGTTCCGGCGAATTGGCGAGCGCGATGGCGGCCAGATCGAGCAACCAGGAGGAAACCACACTGCCGCGCCGCCACACTTCGGCGATGTCTGCTGTGTCGAGCGTGAAGCGTTCGTCTTGCGGCAGCTTGTCGCTGGCACGGCCGCGCAAGATGTCGAAACCCTCGGCGTAGGCCTGCATCAGGCCATACTCGATGCCGTTATGCACCATCTTGACGAAATGACCCGCGCCCACCGGGCCGGCATGCAGATAGCCGTGCAGCACGCGCGGATCGCGTCCGTCGCGCCCAGGTGTCTTGGTGATGAGGCCCTCGCCCGGTGCCAAGCCGGCGAAGATGGGATCGAGGCGGTCCACCACCGCTTTGTCTCCACCGATCATCATGCAGTAGCCGCGCTCCAGCCCCCAGACGCCGCCGGAGGTGCCGCAATCGACATAGGCGATGTTCTTCTGCTTCAGTTCCTTGGCGCGGCGAATATCGTCTTTGTAAAATGTATTGCCGCCATCGATCACCACATCGCCTGCCGACAGAAGTTCGGCGAGCGCGAACACGGTATCGTCGGTGATCTTGCCGGCGGGCAACATGACCCAGATCGCGCGCGGCGCCTCCAGCTTTCCCACCAAATCCTTCAGCGATGAAGCCCCGGTTGCGCCGGAAAGAGCGGCCACGGCTTTGGGTTCGCGGTCGAAGGCTACGACCTGATGGCCCTTTTTCATCAAGCGGCGGCCAATATTGGCGCCCATGCGGCCCAAGCCCACAATACCGATCTGCATCAATGCTCCGCCTTCAAATCGTGCCGCAATATTTGAGGATTTTGCCTTTCAAGGAACGCCGTTTGCGGCGTCATAGTTCCGGCCATAGGCGGCACTTTAGCGGCAAAAAACCTTACTTTTTCGGCACATATTTCACCACCGCCTGCTGGCGGACTTGGGCACTGTAAACCACGCCGTCATGCACCCAGATGCCTTCGCCGCCGCTGGTAATGTGGCGGTCGGCTTCCGGATCGATGTCGGGGATCAGCGCGCGCACCACGCCGTCCTTGACGCTGCCGATGCGGATGCCGCGCGCCCAGCCCGGATGGAAGCCATATTCCACCGGCGTGCGGGATTCGGAGTCGGTGGAGTAGAGAATGTCATTCTCGTCGATATAGATGCCGCTGGGCCGACCGAACTGGGTCCAGATATCGATCAGCATGCCATCCTGGCTGAAGATTTGGACGCGATTGTTGTAGCGGTCTGCGATGAAGATGCGGCCTTTGCTGTCCATCGCCAGCGCATGGGGCACATCGAAGCGGCCAAGCCCGATGCCCAAGCCGCCAAACCAGGCCACATATTTCCCGTTCTTGTCGAAATGCACGATGCGCATATTGCCGGTTTCGGGCGTGTGGCCGTCGGCCACGAAAATATCGCCTTGCGGAGAGACCAGCACCGCATTGGGTTCGTTGAAATGCGCGGGGCCATCGCCCGCCTGGCCGGGTGTGCCCAAGGTGCGCAGCACATTGCCGTTCTGGTCGAATTCCAACACATCGTCGCCGATGCCGTCGCCGACATGATTGTCGGTGATCCAGATGTGATCGTCCTTGTCGATGGTGAGGCCGTGGGGAAACAGGATCTTGCCCGCACCGAAGGCCTTGATGAAATTACCGGCGGCATCGAACTCCATGATCGGATCGAGCTTGGAGCCTTTGCAATCATTGGCGCCGCAACGATCGGCGACCCAGATGTTGCCCTTGTGGTCCACCGCGACCGCGCTGGTCGAACCCATGGTCCGTCCCGCCGGCAGCTTCAGGAAATTGTTCACCTGGGTATAGGGATTGGGATAGGCATTGGGATCGTCGTCCGGCCGGTCCAGCGTCTGGGCCAGAACTGGCGGCGCGAACAACAAGACCGCCGAAAAAAGGCCAGAGAAAAAAGTCCGATACCGCATCCAAACTCTCCCAAAACACGCCGCTTTACGGGGCGGACCCTAACGAGCCAAAGTTCCCAAGGCGAGGGCGGGATTTGAATTTCCGGCACGCAAATTAAAGGGCTGATTTCGAAAGGATTTTTATGTCGTGAGGACGCATATTTGACCGGCCGGTCCCCCTTTTTCCATCAGGCCTATCTGGCCGCGATCCTGATCAAGGGGTTCGACGGCGCGCTGGAGGCGCTGGCGGGTCTTATCATCCTGATCACGGGACCGGAGCGCCTCTATGAATGGGTACTGCGCCTCACCGCGCCGGAGTTGACCGGCCGCCATCCCGCCCTTCACGCTCTCCAGCGCGGCGCCGAAAGACTGGCGGAAGGCCCGCATCAATTCGCGATTTTCTATCTTCTGGTGCACGGGCTTTTGAAACTGGGGATCGTGATGGCGCTGCTGAAGGGCGGCGGTCGCCTTCTCTTCCCCATCGCTTCGCTGATCCTGGCGGGATTCGTGGTCTATATGAGCTGGCGCCTGACGATCCGCTGGTCGGACTGGCTTTTGGGTTTCGCTCTGTTCGACTTGCTGACTTTGGCCTTGGTGTTGAACGAGTGGCGCAGCCGGGCCATGCCGGCCCCTGCGGGACGGCAACCTAGGATGGCAAAAGTTCCATAAGTCAACCGGATCCAAGGGGTTAAACTGGTCCCGGTGTACCATCATCTTGATGCTACCGGCGGTTACATTAAGCCCTCATCTACCGTTCCGCGCCTATTCTTGCCCGAGAATCAGGGCGTCCCCAATGAAGCGATTCCAGTCGATCGGCGTGCTTTTGTCGGCGATCACCGGCCTTTTGGTCGTGCTGCTGGTGTCGGTCTTCGCCTATAGCGCCAAGCAGGCCTATGACCGTCGCGAAGCCGCGGTCCAACTTTTGAAGACCGTCGATGTCTTGAGCGACGTGTTCGCGGCGCAGGAAGCGCTTAGGTTCGAGCAAGGCGAAATCACCACGGCGCTGTCTTTGGAAAATCCCCTGGATGGGGCCACGCGCGCGAAGCTGGAAAAACTCCACGCCCGCTCCGAGCGGACGTTGCGCGAAACCCATCAGGATTCGCGGCTGGAATCCGACGGCGAAGTGCCCAATCTGCCCAAGATCAGAGCGGCCTGGACGAATTACGAGAAGCGTTATGGCGAAGCCATGGCGCAGCTTGCCCTGCCGCTGCCGGAGCGCAGCGCCGCGGCCCGCGCGGACTGGGCTCAGGCAATGAACACGCTCGTGGCCGAGATCAACCTGCGCACCCGCGTCCGGTCGATGTATATCGCCGATGCCAGCGCTCTCAACAACGAGATGACCAAGATCATCCGCATGGCCTGGTCTGTGCGCGAAATTCTGGGCCGGGACCGGTTGGCGATCGCGCGAGCGATTATTTCAGGCAAACGCCTCTCATCGGACGAGTTGCAGCAATTCGCCGAACAAGAAGGCAATCTGAACTATCCCTGGAATGTGCTTTTCAGCGATCGGACGGACCTGCCAACCTTCCCAGCCGCGTTGGTGAAAGCCGTCGACAATGTCTCCGACGTGTATTTCAAGCATGTCAGGCCGGTGCGGCGCGGCATTCTCAATGCGCTTGAAAATGGACGCCCGTCGCCTCTTTCGGCCCTGAGCTGGCTTGAAGAATCCGATCGCGGATTGATCGCGGTTACCGATGTCTCGCGCGGGGCCTTCACCTTGACGCGGGAAGGGATGGTCCGCAGTCTCAATGCCGCCAATCGCGAATTCGACATTGCGTTGCTTCTGATGGTGCTGTCGATCAGCCTGGCGTCCTTCACACTGGTTTATGTCATAGTGCAGCTGATACGGCCATTGCGCGTCATCACCGCCGCCATGCAGTCGGTCGCGGGCAGCGATCTGCGCCATCCCATCCCCTTCCTGCAGCGCCGCGACGAAATCGGCCAATTCGCCCGCTCGCTTCGGCTCTTTCGCGACAATATCATCGAGAGGCGCAGGCTCGAGGAAGCGTTGCGCGAGAATCTTATCGCCAAGGAGACTGCGGAGGCCTCCAGCAAGGTGAAGTCGCAATTCCTGGCCAATATGAGCCACGAATTGCGCACGCCGCTGAACGCCATCATCGGCTTTTCCGACCTTATGCAGAACCAGATGTTCGGTCCGCTGCAAAAACAGTATCGCGACTACGCCACGATCATCAACGAATCCGGCAACCATCTGCTCAATCTCGTGTCCGACATATTGGACATCGCCAAAATCGAAGCCGGCAAATTCGTGCTGGATTTCCAGAGCATCGATCTCACCGAAAGCGTGGCCTATTGCGTGCGCCTGGTAAAAAAGCGCGCCGATGAACGCGGCATCAAGCTGGTGACCCTGTTGCCGGCGCAAGGCCTGCTCTTCACGGCCGACCAGCGCGCCTTCCGCCAGATCCTACTCAATCTTCTCAGCAACGCGATCAAATTCTCCCGTCCCGGCGACGAAGTGGAAATCAGCGCGCGCGTCTCGGGCGAGCGGCTGGCGATCACCGTACGCGACCATGGCATCGGCATGTCGGAAAGCCTTCTGGCGCGCGTCGGCCGCCCCTTCGAGCAGGCCATCAACGACCCTGTCCATGCCCGCGAAGGCACCGGGCTTGGGCTTTCGCTGGTCCGCTCGCTCGTGACCCAGCATGGCGGCGGCATCAATATCGAAAGCCGCGAAGGCGCCGGCACCTCGGTGACCTTCGAATTGCCGTTGACCCAGGCCGCCATCAAGGCCGCGGACGCCGCCGCCTGATCCACCCAAAATGGGTGACCGCGCGCTTTTGCCCATGGTATCACCCCGCCATCCATGATCGTCGGCCAGGGTGACTTTCCTTGAATCTCAAAGATGCGTTCGCGCTGCATGCCCAGGGCCGGCTGAAGGATGCCGAGCGCGCCTATGGCGAGATATTGCGGCTTCAGCCGCGCAATTTTCAGGCCTTGCACCTGATGGGCGTGCTGTTCCTGCAGCAGGGCGACCTCGCCCGCGCCATGGATTTGCTGCAACAATCCTTAGCGTTGGAGCCGCGCCAGCCTCTGGCGCATCGCGATCTTGGCAATGCACTGCAGCAGGCGGGCCGCCCCGACGAGGCCCTGGCGAGCTATGACCGGGCGCTGGTGCTCAAAAACGACATCGCCGATCTACACAACAACCGCGCCGCCATTCTGGCCGCTTCGGGACGTTCGGCCGAGGCGCTCGAAGGCTATGGCCGCGCCATCGCGCTCAAGCCCGACTATGCCCAGGCCTACAACAATCGCGGCACGCTTCTAACCGACCAGAAGCGCTTCAAAGAAGCGCTAGCCGATTTCGACAAGGCGATCAGGCTGCAACCGGATTATGTCAAAGCCTACAACAATCGCGGCGGCGTGCTGGCGGATCTGGGCCGGACCGTTGAGGCGCTGGCCGATCATGACCGGGCGATCGCGCTCATGCCCACGGGCGCGCAATCCCACACAAGGCGCGGTCACGTTCTTCTGGCGATGGGGCGGGCCCAGGATGCCCTTGAAAGCTTCGACCGCGCCATCGCGCTTGAACCCGGGGAGGCCGCGGCGCATGAAGGGCGTGGTACCGCGCTGGCGACGCTTGGCCGTCACCAAGAGGCGCTCGAGAGCCAGGATCGGGCGCTTTCCCTCGATCCCAATTCCACCACGGCGCACAATAATCGCGGCAGCGCGCTGGCGGCGATGGATCGGCTGGAAGAAGCGCTGGAAAGCCATGACCGCGCGCTCCTGCTCGATCCCAATCTGGCCACCGCGCACAACAATCGGGGCGCGGCGCTGGCGCTTTTGGGCCGGCTCGACGAAAGCATTGCGAGCTTCGACCGCGCCATCGCGCTCAAACCCGACCTGGTGCTGGCCCATACCAACCGGGGCAAGCATCTAGCCGATCTCAACCGCCAGGAAGAGGCATTGGCAAGCTATGAGCAGGCAGTCGCGATCGAGCCGCGCTCGGCGGAGGCCCAATTCGGCCGGAGCCTGATGCTCCTGACCCTGGGCCGTTATGACGAAAGCTGGTTGCTCTATGAATGGCGCAAGCGTCGCGTCGCCGAAGAAGCCTTCCATGCCATGGGGCGGCCAAGCTGGACCGGACAGGAAGACCTGACCGGCAAGACTGTCTTCATCGAGGCCGAGCAAGGGTTGGGCGACACGATCCAGTTCTGCCGTTATGCGCCGCTGGTCGCGGACCGGGGCGCCAAGGTGGTGATGACGGCGCAGGAAAGCCTGACCGGAATTCTCAAGACGCTTGATCCGCGGGTGAAAATCGTGCCCGTGGGCCAGATCCCAGACGCTTTCGATTATCATGCCGCGCTGCTCAGCCTGCCGCTCGCCTTTGGCACCAGGGTCGACACCATTCCCGCCGCCGTTCCGTATCTCCGCGCCGATCCGGACCGCATCGCGCATTTCCGCGATCTGATCGGCACAACCGGATTTCGTATCGGTATCTGCTGGCAAGGCTCCTATATCGCCGGCATCCGCTCCCTGCCGCTGAAGAATTTCGAAATTCTAGCGCATCTTCCGGGCGTGCGGCTCATCAGCCTGCAAAAGGGCGCGGGGACTGAACAGCTGGATACGGCCGGCGTGGCGGTGGAGCGGTTGGCCGGCGATTTTCCGCGAGATTTTTCCGACACCGCGGCCGCGATGGAAGCGATGGACCTTGTCATCAGCTGCGACACCTCGGTGGCGCACCTGGCCGGCGCGCTGGGCCGACCCTGCTGGGTGGCGCTTCGCTTTGGCGCCGATTGGCGCTGGTTAACCCACCGCAACGACAGTCCCTGGTATCCCGGCATGCGCCTTTTCCGGCAACCGGCTGTTGGCGATTGGCCCAGAGCCTTCGCGAAAATGGCGGAAGAAATCGGGGAACTCCGTCTTACGGCGAAAAATTGACCTCGAGTTCCATTGGTGGATTCGTTGACTCTCCGTTAAGAGTGGAAGCCTAACGTCGAGTGGCTGGGGGTGGAGTGGGAGCCACCCGTGACAAATGTAAATAGTTCGAATGCCTCTGTGATCGGCCCCAACGGCGATGTTCTGACCGCCGCCGATCTGCCGCCGCAAGGCGCCACGCGCTGGGTACCCCGGCGCAAAGCTGAAATTGTCGCCGCGGTAAGCGGTGGACTTCTCAGCCTCACAGAAGCCTGTCAGCGCTACCGAATCTCGCACGAGGAGTTCCAAGATTGGGCGCGCGCCTATGCGCAGAACGGGCTTGTGGGCCTGCGAGCCCGACGCAAACGGACGGTCGCGTCGACGTCCATCGACGCCCAATCCCTGCCGGACAGAGCGCTCCTTTCAAACTAGAGCAGGATCGCGCCCTAGAGCGGTTCCAGGAAAAGTGTGCAGCGGTTTTCCGTCCGGAACCGCTACAATTCAAAAAGATAGAGCATTTTCGCGATTCAACGAAAAGCGAAAATGCTCTAGAAACGCCCCGTCACCGAAATCTGGAAGCTGCGCGAAGGCTGGAAATAATACTGGTCCAGGCTCGAGCCGCGACCCAGGAGATCGTGGACATTGAGGCCGCCGATCGGCGTCTTGTCGTTGATGCCGACCGATAACAAATTGCGCTCGTTGAAGAGATTATAGATGCCCACGCCCAGCTCGAAATTGCCCACCATTAACGCCGCTTTCACGTCGGTATTGTCGTAGGCGCCAAGCTTGTAGAACTGGCTATTCAACGTGTCGGAATATTGCTGACCGACCAGCTTGTTGATGATCGAGAATTTGTACATATCGGTCTTGTAGACAAGCCCGCTGGCCTCGGTCCACATCGGCGCCTGCTGCACCCACCTGCCTTGAGTCTTGGAGCTGTTGAGTGAACCATTCACGAAGAACACCAGGCCATCCAGCACGCCGTCAAAAGTATCGTCATTGAAGGCATAGGTGGTTTCGCCTTCGATGCCTTTGTAGAAAGCCGTGCCGGTGTTGAGGGCGCAGGTTTCGCCGATCGGTCCGTTGAATGGCGCCGTTGTGCAGGACTGGAAGACGATGTTGTTGTTGACGCCGATGTAATAGAGATCGCCGTCGAAGGTGAAATTGTCGGCGTAATAGACCGTGCCGAGCTGATAGTTTGTGGTGGTCTCCGCCTTGGGCGCCTGCGCCGTGGATAGGGGCGTCGCATTCTCGAAGGCGCTGATATCGGGGATGTAAATGCCCTGGGCGTATTGGGCATAGACGCTCCAATTGGGCTCGAGCTTATAATTCGCCATCAGGAACGGAAGGTCGCGCGTGGTGGTGAAAGAACCCGTGAACGGCACCACTGGCACCGTCTTTTGCTCCAGATCCGCGTTCACGCCGTGATCCCACCAGACATATTTAAATCCCGGCGTCACCGTCAGATCCTCGATCGGGTGCATCTCCACTTCGATGAAAGGCTGATACTGGCTCCAATTGGAATGCTCGTTATATTCGAAGAAGCCGCCGTTGAAGGCAGCGGCTTTTGTCTTTGCGACAAGGCTGGAATCCGCGAAGGTCTGGCTGTGCCACGGATTGCAGCCGGCCGCCGCGCATTTCTCGACATCGATGTCAAAGCGGGCGCGCTGGGTGGCGGCGTCTTCCCACCACACACCCATGCGCACCTGGCCGGAGAGCCAGCCGAAATCATAGTCGCGCGACAGACGAACAATATCGCCCCAGACCCGATAGGCATTCTTCTTGGTGTAGCCGGGAACATCCTTGGAATTTTTCGTGCCGTTCACGATGGTGCCAAGCCCCTCGGTCGCATCGTTCAGGATATCGGCGGCGGTCTGCTGGATATTGGTCGCCGACACCGTCTTGTTGACATAGGCGTAGGTGTAAGCGGTGTTGTCGAGCGTGAAGCCGGCGAAATCGCCTTGCAGACGGACATAGTCCATGTCGGTTTTCTTGCCGACATAATTGTAGGCCTGATAGGTCGCCAGATTGGGATCGGTCTTCTGCAAGGCGAAATTCTTGCCGAAGGCGTTGATCTGGGCGGCGGTGGCGCCGTTCTTATCGTTCAAATGCTGAAACAGGCCGTTATAGTCGGCGAAAAAAGTTACGGTCCAGCCCGGCGCGAACTCGGTCTGTTCCTTCACCAGCGCATTCTGGCGGGCTGTATTCTGGCCGGTGAGATAGCCATCGGAATTGGCGTCCTCAAGTGTGATCATGGCGCGGTTGTTGAGGCCGCCCAGGTTGAAATCGCCGCTTTGAAAATTCCCGTCGAATTGCGTGGTGTTCCAGCTGCCATAGGTGACGGCGCCATGTCCGTGCCGATCGGGAGTGAGGGTTTCTGAGAAGATGTTGACCGAGCCGCCATAGGTGGCGGCGCCCAGATTGCCGGCATTGCCGGGGCCACGATCGACAGCGATGCTGCCGATGGTGACACCTGGGAAATAGGATTCCGAATGGTGGGTGGGGCCGTTGGTGTCGCCGAAGGGAATGCCGTCATAGAGCATTGCGAAATTGCCGTCGGGCAGGCCGCGCAGCGTGTTCTTGACATTGCCGTCCGAAAGGCCGGGACCATTGATGTCCATGCCGGTCATGCTGGGCGCGATCGCCAGGATGGTGGTGTAATCCGAAGTGTTGGCGACCGAGTCCTGAATATAGGATTTGTTGATGATGGTCTGCGGCTCCATCGTATCGAGCGAGGACTTGGCCGGCGCCACTTCGGCGTTGAAAGCCGTGCCCGTCACCACCACCGTCTCGATCTCGCCCGCCTGGTCATTGGCCGCCAGCTGCTGGGCATGGACCGGCATGGCCAGAAGCGCGCCCGCAAAAAGGGCCAGGCAAGCGACGCTGCCATTGAGACGGGTGGAAATCTGCGACATGGAAAGCCCCTCAAGAATGGAGGGGACGAACGACCTCGATGGCGCTCCCGCATATTTTGCGAAAGCACCAGACGCGGAATGCGCTAGGTTGAGTCCCCTGGTACGGGCGGGTGGATCGCATGGCTGTTTGTCGCCCCGGTGACGCTGGCTATACGAAAAATCAATTTTCGATCTGGACCAAGGACGAGCGGAAACAGGGTCCCAAGGACGCTTTGCGCCCTTGCCAGAAGCCCGTCGGGCCCGGGACAATACGCGCATGAAGATATTGCTGATCGAAGACGATCCGGAGACTGCCGAGCATGTCTGTCATGCCTTGCGCGCTCAAGGCCATGACGTGGACGAAAGCCGCGCCGGACCCGACGGACTGACGCGAGCACGCGCGGGGGCGCACGCGGCCCTGATCGTGGACCGCATGCTGCCGGGCCTGGATGGCCTCAGCCTGGTCAAGCAATTGCGGGCGGAGGGCAACCAGACGCCGGTGCTGTTCCTCACCACCATGAGCGGCATCGACGACCGGGTGGCAGGCCTCAACAGCGGCGGCGACGATTACCTCACCAAACCCTTCGCGCTGGCTGAGCTGGTGGCTCGCGTCAATGCTATCGCGCGGCGGCAGGAGACCCAACCGCCGGTCATCTTCAAGGTCGGCGATCTGGAAATGGACCTTTTACGCCGCGCCGTTTACCGCGGCGGCAAGGCGATCGAACTGCAACCCCAGGAATTCAAGTTGCTGGAGTATCTTCTGCGCAATGCCGGCCGGCTGGTGACCCGCAACATGCTGCTGGAGAATGTCTGGGAACTGCATTTCGACCCCCGCACCAATATCGTGGAAACCCATATGAGCCGGTTGCGCAGCAAGATGGACCGCGGCTTCGCCATCGAGCTGATCCACACTGTCCGCGGCAATGGTTACATCTTGCGTGCGGATTAGGGCGCTTCACACCGAAGGCTTCCGCATCGCGGCGATCTTTTTCGCCTTGTTCGCGCTTTCGGCGGTAGCCTTGAGCGGCATCATGATCGTCATTGTCGATGATGAATTGCGCGCCCAGATCGTGCAATTCGCCAATGCCGACATCGCCGCGGTCAAGGACGGTTATCGCACCCAGGGCGAACGAGAAGCGATCGAGGTGGTGGCGCAGCGCCTGGCGGCGCCCGGCTCCTCGGACTTTCTCATCCTGGAGCGCAACGGGAAGAACCGCCTGGCCGGTAATCTGGCGCCCATGCCGCCGCAACTGGGGATGCTCACCTTGCCTTACCCGGGCGGCGGAGGGGATCGCGCGATTCTGGGCGTAGGCGCCTTCATCACGCCCGACCTTTTCCTTTTCTCCGGCAGCGATCTCTCCACTGCCCACCAGGCACGCCAGCGCATCTTGCGCGCGCTGGTTTGGACCTACGCCGGCGCGCTGGTGCTGGCCCTGATGGGCGGAATGGCGGTCAGCCGAAGTTTTTTGCGCCGCACCGACGACATTGTGCGAACCTGCCGCGCCATCATGGCCGGCAATCTGGCGAGTCGGATCCAGCTTCGCGGCACGGGGGACGAACTCGACCGCCTGTCCGATACCATCAACGCCATGCTCGACCGCATCGCGGCCCTGATGGACAATCTGCGTCAGATCACCAACGACATCGCGCATGATTTAAGGACACCGGTGACCCATCTGCGCCACCGGCTGGAGCGGACAAGGTTGCAAGCCAAATCGAAACAGGACTACGACCAGGCGCTGGAAGCCGCCATCATCTCCTCGGACGATATTTTGGCCTTGTTCGCAGCCCTCTTGCGCATCGCCCAGATCGAGGGCGGCGCCAGGCGCAACGCGTTCGCGCCGCTGGATTTGCGTCAGCTCCTGGCGCAGCTGGGCGACGTGTTCGGGCCTGTGGCGGAAGACACAAGGCATCATCTGAGCCTCTCCTTGAACACGGAGGCGCCGATCCAGGGAGATCGCGAACTTCTGATCCAGCTTTTCTCCAATCTGATCGAGAACGCAATCCTGCATACGCCGGGAGGCTCGGTGGTCACTATCAGTCTCAACCGCGAAGGCGATGAGATCGTGGCGGCCGTGAGCGACGATGGCCCAGGCGTACCGGCGGAGGAGCATGAAAAACTGTTTCGCCGCTTCTATCGCCGCGAAGCCAGCCGCACGCGGCCGGGTTATGGCCTGGGTCTGGCGCTTGCCGCCGCGATCGCCGAACTGCATGGCGCCCGCTTGACCATCGATAACAGGGCAAAGCAAGGTTTTTCGATCGCTTTCCGCCTGCCGCTGGTGACGTCATGAAACTTGGACCTCAGCCGGCCGACGCGTTCCAGCCGCCGCCGAGCGCCTTGTAAAGAGCTATCAGTGCCGCCAAACGAGCCCGTCGCGTGTCGGCAAATTGATCGCGGGCAGCATTGAGCGATTTTTCCGCATCGGTAACGATGAGAAAATCCACATAGCCGGACTGATATTTTCGCCGGGCGGCGGTCATGACTTTTTCCGCTTCATCAACTTGTTCGCGCAGAGCTGCCTCTTGCGAAGTCAAATGCGCCACATTGCCCAGTGCATTTTCCACATCGGAAAAAGCAGCGATAGCAGCTGCCCGATAGGCCGCAAGCAATTCCTCTTCCCGCGCCCGCGCCTCATCCACCTGCCCTTGGATTTTGCCATTGTCGAAAACCGTCTGCAGCAGTGATGCCCCGAGGCCGGCGGCGAGACCCGTTCCCGGCAGCGTGTCGACGGCTGCGGCAAGCGCGGGATAGGCGACGCCGCCATTCGCCGTCAGCGATAGATTCGGCAAAAAAGCCGCGCGGGCGGCCGCCAGATTGGCATGGGCCGCAACCAGATTCGCTTCCGCCGCCATGACATCGGGCCGCCGCGCCAGAAGTTCGGACGGCAGGCCGGGAGCAACTTCCGGCCCGGCTAGAGCGCGCAGGCCATCACCGGTCACCGTGAAACCTTCGGGCGGGCGACCC
Source organism: Rhizomicrobium sp. (assembly GCA_035605955.1). Classification (GTDB taxonomy): domain Bacteria; phylum Pseudomonadota; class Alphaproteobacteria; order Micropepsales; family Micropepsaceae; genus Rhizomicrobium. The sequence goes on along the minus strand of DATNGI010000111.1, from coordinate 28,463 downwards.
AAAAGGAGGCTCAAGGCATCGCGTGTTTCCAGCTCCTGCTGCTCCAGGGCGGGAATCAAAGCCTGCTGTGCCGCCATATTGGCGCGTTCCTGGATCAGATCGGCGTTGGCTGAATAGCCGGCATCAACCCGGCGCTGCACAAGGCGCAAAATCTGCTCCGAGGTTGCCAGATTGGCCCGCGCGAGAGCGACACGCTCGCGCAAGGATAGAAGCTGGAAATAGCTGTCGGCGACGCTAGCTGAAACCGTGAGGCCGACAGTGGCGCGATCTGCAGCACTCGCCGTACGTGCCGCATTGGCGGCATCGAGCGCGTCGCGATTCTTCCCCCAAAAATCCAACTCGTAGCTTGCACCAAGCGCCGCGCTCCAATCCGTCTCATGCAGCGAGGTGTGATTGGCCTGTCCGTACAGATCGTTGAGGTTAGCGTTGAAGGCGATACTGGGCAAAAGCGGCGCACCCGCTTGCTTCGCCCGTGCGTCGGCCTGCCGCAAGCGTGCCGAGGCCTGGGCGAGATCCAGATTGTTGGACTGGGCCTCTGCCATCAGACGCACGAGTTGGGCATCGTTGAAGCCGTTCCACCACTGCGCCGCCGGCCATAGCGGCGATTTCCCGCTGGACCCCTCGAAACCCTGTGGAATGTCGGATGTCGGCAATTGCGGTACAGGCCCGGCGCCACAGCCATAGAGCCAAAGCGAAATCCCCAAACAGGAAAGGACCCTACGCATCGGCTGGCCTCTGCCTCCCCGGTCCGCCCAGGCGCTCGGCCAAGGCGGGCAAAACCACAAGGTTTAGCAAGGTGGAGCTGAGGAGGCCGCCCAACACGGTGACTGCCATCGGGCCTTCAATCTCCTGGCCAGGTTGATGCATGCCCACGGCCAGGGGCAGAAGACCAAGCGCGGTTACCGCCGCTGTCATCAGGATGGGGATGAGACGCTCTTGTGCGCCGCGTAGCACCGTCTCCACGCCCCAGGGCGCACCTTCCGCTTCCACCAGATGCTCGTAATGCGCCAGGAGCAGAATCGCATTGCGGGCACTGACACCGAACACGGTGACCAGCCCCACCATCGCGCCGAGCGAGAGGCCCGAGCCGATCAACGAAATGGCCGTGACGCTGCCGATCAGACTGAAAGGAAGATTCACCAACACCAGCCAAGTATGGCGGCGCCACCGGAAAGAAATAAAGAGCAAAAGCCCGATCAGGATCAACGCAAAGCCGGTATAGAGCAGCATCTGCAGCTGCGCAGCGGCTGCTGCCGCCGCGGCGCCGGTGAATTCCACTATCACGCCTTGAGGAAGGCGGAGCGCCGCCACTTTGGCCTTGGCGTCGTTGACCGTGGCTTGAAGGGAGCGGCCTTTGACATTGAAATTGACGGCATCGAAACGCTGGCCGCCCTCATGAGCGACCATGTAACGCGTATTGGTGGGCACCACGCGCGCCACCTGACTGAGTGGGATTGGACCCAAAGGACCACCGATCATCAGCTTGGAGAGGAACTCGGGCCGGTTGCGTTCAGCCTGCGGCAAAAGCATCGTCACATTCACGGCGCGAATGCCGGAATAAGTCTGACCCACTTGAGCGCCCGCGAAGTTGCTTTGCAAGGCGTCCAGCACATCGCCGCTCTTGAGCCCGCTGGCCGCAAGTTTGGCCGGATCGAGTTGAATCGCCAGCGTGGGAGTGCCGCTCTGCGGCGCAAATCGCAGGTCGGCGATGCCGGGCGTGCCCGAAAGAGCTGTCACGATCTGACTCTCCGTGCCATCCAGCGTATCCAGCTGATCGCCGAAAATTTTAATCGTGATGTCGGCGGTCGAACCCGTCAAACTTTCGTCAATGCGATCCCCCAAAAAAGTCCGGACATCGATCTGCACTCCTGGATAGTGGGAGGCGATCTTTCGCAATGCGTCCTCGGCATCGCTCTGATCTATGTCGGCGTTCGGCTTCATCTCGACATGGAGTTCGGTCTGATATGGGCCACTGGTGTCTTCGCCCAATTCGGCGCGACCGAGCTGGTCCGAGACGGTCGCGATATAAGGAAGGGCCAGGATTTCCGCACTGATCCGCTTGCCTAGGGCTGCCATTTCTTCCAGCGACGGGCCGGGTGTGGAGGCATCCACCTGCAAGACGAAATGCCCTTCGCGAAAATCCGGCATGAAGCTCGATGGCAGGAAGGGAAGTGCCGCCACCGCGGCGAGGGTCGCGACCGCCAATCCGGCCATCACGAGACGAAAGCGGCGATAGACCATATCGATGCCGCCCTTCTGCCATGCCTTCAATTTGCGGATCCAGCCGAGATCGGCATGGCTTTCGCGGGCGGTAAGCATCAAGGCAGAAAGCGCTGGCGCCACTGTGAGCGCTACGACGAGTGAAGCCAGCACGGCGAGAATAAACGCCAGCGCCAGCGGCCCCACGAAATGGCCCTGCACGCTGGTCGAGAACAATTCCGGCAGGAAAACCGCGATCACGACCAAAGTGGCGTAGACCACGGGCCCGCGCACTTCGAGCGTGGCCTCGCCAATCACCCGGAGCCGTTGCCTGGGCTCAGCCTGCTTGGCATTCTCGGCGAGCCGCCGCAGCACATTCTCGATGCCGATAATGGCGTCATCCACCAGCACGCCCAACGCCACCGCAAAACCGCCCAGGGTCATGGTGTTGAGTGTCTGACCCATGCGGTCAAGCACGGCGGTCGCAGCCAGAAGCGATAATGGAATGGCGATGAAGGTGATGAAAGCCGAGCGCCAGTCGCGCAAAAACAGAAACAGGACGACCAGTATCAAGACCGCGGCGATCACCAGCGAGCTTTCCAGCGAAGCGAGCGCCGCTTCCACGAAATTGGCAGGCCTATGGAGACGCGGATAAATATTGATGCCTTCGGCCTTGAACGCCGGACCGATCTGCGCCAGCGCCGCTTCCACTGCGCGCGTGGCTTCAAGAGTGTTGGCGCCATATTGGCTGGCCAGCGACAGAAGCACACCGGGCTTGCCATTGATCAAGGCGTCACCCGATTTGAGAGCAGGCGCCTCGGTGACGGTCGCGATTTCGCCAATGGTGATGGGCGTTCCCGAGCGCACTGTCAGCACGGCATTGCTGATCGCGGAGGGATCGGGCGCGGGCACCGGTGTCTGGATCAAGACCCGCTGATGCGCGATGTCGAGAAAGCCCGCTCCCTTCAGCGCCAGCGCCGCACGCGCCGCATCCGCCAGGTCGGTGAGCGTGAGACCATAGGATGTCATGCGGGCGAGGTCAGGCTGAATCTGAATCTCGCGTACGGCACCGCCAAAGACGATCACATGGGCCACACCGGGTACGGCCAGAAGCGCCGGCTTCATCACCCAATCCGCACGGTCGCGCAAAGTGAAGGGATCAAGCTTGTCTGAGGTGAGCCCGATCTTGAGCAAATCCATGGTCGAGGAGGTGAGCGGCGACAATTTGGGCGCTTCCACGCCCGAGGGCAGACTCGAACCCAGTTCGCTCAGCCGCTCCGAAATACCCTGACGGGCATTGTAGAGGTTGATGTTGTCCGTGAACTGAATGTTGATGACCGACAAGCCGGGAATGGATTGAGAGCGGATGGTGGCAAGCCCGGTGGCGCCATTGACCGCATTTTCGATCGGCTTGGTGACCAGCCGCTCCACCTGCTCTGCGGTGAAGCCGGGCGCTTCGGTCTGGATGTCCACCGTTGAGGGCACGAAGTCAGGAAAGACGTCCAGCGGCGCGTTACGCGCGGCCCAGAAGCCCGCCAGCAAGGTGATCAGGGTCAACGTCGCCACCGCGCCGGCATAGCGAACGCATAGCTCGACTAGCCAACGCATCAGTCCTTGTCCCCGGAGTCGCTGCCGGGGTTGGTTTCGCGCGACAGCAGGAGACCCGCGCCCTGGGTCACCACCTTTTTGCCCGCGGCCAAATCGCCGCTCGCCGGTACGAAATATCCGTCATTGAGCGGCTTGCCAGTGTCGATGGGACTGCGCAGGAAATGATTGTCGGCATTCTCCAGATAGACCCAGTTCGCGCCGTCGCCCATCACCAGCGCGCTTGACGGCACCCAAAGCCCGCTTTGTGTCTGGCCAACCGGCACGCTGGCGAAGACATGTTCGTTCTGAGCAAGGTCGCTGCCGCTGACCAAGACGAAGAAGCCACGGCCAGGCAAGCTCGGATCGGCAGGCGCCTCCCAGATCCGGCTGCTGGTCCAACTCTGTCTCTCGGTGCCAAGTCGCGCGATGGCGACCTTGGGCGGGAGCCCGCCTGGCAAAGCGCCTAGCGGGAACGTCACGCGCACCAGCACGGTCTTGCCGGAAGAGAGTTCTGCCATCAACTGGTTGCGTTCGGCCTCATTGTGCCAGGGCGCATGAATGCCGAATGCGGCATCCGCCTTGCGTCGGGCAAGCGCCAGGGCGGCCTGATCCGCGGCCGCTTTGCTGGCTGCGGCTTCCACCACCTCGCGTGAGACCGCAGCTTCCTCTCCAGTGCCAAGAGATCGCGCCCTCGCCGCAGCCGCGCCGCTCTGTAAAGCGGCCGCCGAAGCCGTCATGTATTCGGCGTCGCTTTGGGCGATCGTATCGAGCGGTGTGACCACGCCAAATCCCGTAACATCGCGCTGATACGTGGCAGCCTGCACCGCCACAGTCTGGATCCCCAGCGCTTTGACGTCGTCGGCTTCCAGGCTGACGCCTGGACCTGTGTCCTTGGCTTCCTTCTTGTCGGCCTTCTCTCCGCCCGGGCTACATGCGACGAGAAGCAGGAGGAAGGCGAGAGACGGCTTTCGCATCAACGGCCCAGAACAATAAGCCGGAAGGTGCCAGGCACCGGAACGGCACGGGGATGCGGCTGCGCCGCAGTGGGCGTCCCGGGCTTGCGGTCCGCCGTCACAACGAAAACCTTATGTGTCTTAGGGTCGAGTTCCATCGTGCGCGCGCCGTCAGCGGTCTTGATGTTGTCGAGCACCGTCACCTTATCGGGTCCGTCTTCATGCGCAACCGTCAAGGTACCGCTTTCTCCGTTGGAACTGAAGATAAGGCCCGTGGCCGGATCGAACCGGTTGGCGTCCACACCCTCGCCGATGGGGAAGGTTGTAACGACTTTGCCCGACTTCATGTCGGTGACAGCGATCAGCTTGTTGTCGCAACCCGAAAAGATGCGCTGATGCGCCACGTCGGCGGCCATGCCCGAAGGGGATTCGCAGGGCACCAGCGGATAATGCGCCGTGACCTTCAACGTCTTGGCATCAAAGGCCACGAGCTCACTTTTGTCTTCAATATTGACGAAGATGGTTCCGGTCTCGTCGCTGGCCGCAGCTTCGGGCTTGCCGCCCAAGGCCACAGTGCCGACCACTTTGTTCGTCGCGGGATCGATAGCGGTTGTGTCGGCGCTGACGGCGTTGAAGGTGAAAATTCGATTAGAGGCGGGGTCATACAGAATGCCATCGGGACGCGTGCCGACGGGAATCTCTCCGGTCTTGGTCAGCATCTTTGTGTCGATGACTGCCACCCTGTTGGCGCCGCCTTCCGTCACATAGCCATGACCGCCGACAAAAACCGTGCCATGAATCGCCTGGAGACCAGTGATATCGCCAACGAGCTTGCCGCTTACCGGATCGACCACCATCACATGCGTGCCGCGGGTGATGAAAAGATTGCCGGAGGCCGGATCGAGATTGAGATAGTCCCAGCCTCCCTCACCGCCCAACGTGACGGTATTGAGAATGTGATAGCCGGACGGTGCCGCCGATGCGGCGGTGCCGATGCAAACGGCAGTCAGCAAAGCGAAGACGAAGCGACGCATGAAATGGCCTCCGGGCGGGTTCTGCCGGGACCCTGCCATATCCTTATTGTCGGACCATTGGGCCAGGCGGCCTTTTTCCTATAAATTTCGCCAATGATTTGCAGTCGCATCCGGCGCGGAAGCTTCGGGTCACGGCATCGCTGAACGAATTGTTATTGCCGCTTTTCCTTGGAGAAAGCAGAGCTCCTACAGCGCGGAAAGCGCCGCCCTGACTTGGCGAACCGCATCTTCACTCGTCTCGCGCGCGCCCGGCGCGATATAGCCGAATTGCACCAGCTTGGGATCGATCACGCCTGGCCATGGCGCGGCGAAAGAACCATGCACGGCGGTGACGCCGGTCTTCTTCACCAGCGTCGCGACATTGCCGGCGTTGACGCCGCTGCCCGCCAAGATCTCGAGCTTGCCGGCCGCGCGCGCCACCATGGCGGCGATGACATCCATCGCATCCGGCGCCTTCAGCGCGCCGCCCGAGGTGAGAATGGTGTCAAAGCCCAAACCCAACGCCACATCTACCGCCGCCACGGGATCGGGCGCCATGTCGATAGTGCGGTTCAAGGTCAGCTTCAGGCCCCTGGCGTGTTCGGCCAATTTGTGGATCGCAGTTTCATCCAGATGCCAGTCGGGGCGGCTGGCACCGATCACCACGCCGGCAAGGCCTGCGGACCGCACCAGATCGATGTCGCGGCGCTGCATGTCGATTTCGTCTTCCGAGAAGACATAATTGCCGACGCGAGGGCGGACCATGACGCGGCTCACCGTCTTGCTTTTGGCCGCATAAGCGATGAAGCCGGGACTGGGCGTGAGGCCGCCCACGCCCAGCGACGAGCAAAGTTCGATCCGGTCGGCGCCGCCCGCGACGGCGGCATTGAACCCGAAAACGCTGTCGACACAGACTTCCAGCAAGATGCGCGGCATGGGAATTCCCTTCAAAGCGCCGCTGATATCGTCCGCCGCATCTCGAGCGTCAAGCGCCAAATTGCGCCGCCAGCCGCTCGGCATCCGGGCCGGCGAGAATCTGCCAGCGCTTGGGTGCGGTCTGGACCGCGCCGCGCGGGGACCGCGCCTTGAGATCGGTTGGCGCGACTTTGCCGGCATCCTTTACTTCGACCAGGAGCCGGTTGCTTTTGGCCGCGATGCTGGCGAGGTTGCCGCGCCCGCCCAAGGCGGCCAGAAGCGCGCCGCCGTCCAGGGGCGGCGCTGTTGCGCCTCGCGCCACGACTTTGCGCATATCGCCCGCGACTTGGTCTGCGATCGGACCGAGCACGATCTGGATCGCTTTCTCCGATGGCCGGATCATGCCGCGCGCGCCCAAGGCTTTCAGAGCTGCTTCGTTGACTTTGCTCTGATCGTTCACGATCAGCCGCAGGCGCGTGGCGCAGGCGTCGATGGAAACCAGATTGGCCGCGCCGCCCAGAGCCGCGACGAATCCCTCCTCCCGGGTGCCGGACGCAACTTGCGCCTCGATGCCGACCGCCTCGGGCTCCCGCCCTGGCGTCGCCAGATTGAAGCGTTGGATCACGGTGCGGAAGACGACGTAATAAAGCGCCGCATAGGCCGCGCCCACCGGCAGAAGCAGCAAGGGTCGCGTCGCGATCTTGAAATTGATCAGATAGTCGATCAGCCCGGCCGAGAAAGTGTAACCCAGATGCACGCCCAGAAGGCCCATTACCACCATCGCCAACCCGGTCATCAGCGCATGCAGCGCGTAGAGGATGGGCGCTTGGAAGATGAAGGAGAATTCGATCGGCTCGGTCACGCCGGTGATGAAGACGGTGAGCGCCATGGAGAGGAACATGCCCGCCACCGCCGCTTTCCGCTCCGGTTTCGCGGCGTGATACATGGCCAGGCATGCCGCCGGCAGGCCGCACATCAAAGCCGGGAAAAAACCCGTCATGAAAGTACCCGCCGTGGGATCGCCGGCGAAGAAGCGATTCAAGTCGCCGAACACGCCGTGATAATTGCCCATCACGAAATAGACGAAATTGTTCAGGATGTGATGCAGACCCACGATGATCAGCAGCCGGTTCAAAATCCCGAACACGAAGGCGCCCAACAGGCCATGCGTCAGCACCGCGCGGCTGGCAACGTCGATGGAATGATTGAGGCCTTCCCAGGTAAAGCCGAACAGCGCTGCCAATAGCAAACCGCCAAAACCGGAGATGATCGGCACGGAGCGGCGGCCGCCGAAGAAAGCGAGATATTCCGGCAGCTTCAAACCGTGGAAGCGGTTGTAGGCATAGCCGGCGATGACGCCGGCGATCATCCCCATCGGCACGCTGCTGCGCGCGATCTGCTCGGTCTTGAAATTGTCGCTCACCAGCGATTGCAACGCCGCAGGCACATTCTTCAATAGCTCGGCCGGGGGCACCAGAAGCGCCATGGCGCCTTTGCTGGCGATCAGAAAACAGATCGCGCCCGCCAACCCCGCCGCGCCATTATTGTCTTTGGCCAGTCCCACCGCCACGCCGATGGCGAACAGCAAACCCAGATTGGAGAAGATCGCATCGCCGGCCGCGGCGATGAAAGGCAGATTGAGCAGATCGGGCTGGCCCAAACGCAACAACAGGCCCGCGATCGGCAAGGCCGCGATGGGAAGAAGTAAGGCGCCACCCAAGGGCTGCAGCCATCCCAGAATGGAGCGCATCATCTCTCTCCTTTGCGAAGCAACAGCGCGCGCACTTCGGCGGCCGACGTCATTGCCAGCGCCGCACTCGCCAGTGCACGGCATTCGTCCAGCGTGCGCTTCGCGATGTCCGCCTTGAGTGTGGCGATCTGGCTTGCGGTGGCCGAGAGGCTGGTGACGCCCAGCCCGATCAAGATAGGCGCCGCCAATGGATCGGATGCCAGGCCTCCACAGACACCCACCGGGCGCTCGGCGCGGCCTGCGCCTTCGGTGGTCGCCGCGATCAAGCGCAGCACCGCCGGATGCAATGCATCGAATTGCGCCGCTAGGCTTGCATTGCCGCGATCCATCGCCAGGCCATATTGGGTGAGATCGTTGGTGCCGATGGACAGGAAATCAGCCTCCGCCGCCAGGATATCCGCCGTCACCGCCGCCGCCGGGGTTTCGACCATCACACCCAGCGCCACCGTCTCGCGCATATCCAGCTCGTCGCGCGCTTCGTCCAGCAGACGGCGTACGGCGCGCAACTCTTCGAGCGATGCCACCATGGGCGCCATGATGCGGCATTGGGCGGCCGGCACGCTGCGCAGGATGGCGCGCAGCTGGGTCTTGAGCAGATCCGGCCGCCACAGGCTGACGCGCACGCCGCGCAAGCCCAGCGCCGGATTCTCCTCGGCCGGGAAAGGCAGATAAGCGGCGGGCTTGTCGCCGCCGATATCCAGGGTGCGGATGGTCAGCGTCCTTCCAGCCAAGGCCTGGGCGATGGCGCCATAGGTATGCACCTGCTCGTCTTCGCTGGGCGGCGATTGCCGGTCCAGAAACAGAAATTCGGTCCGCAGCAGGCCGCAGCCTTCCGCGCCCGCCGCCACTGCCTTAACGGCATCCTCCAGCGACCCCAGATTGGCGTCGATCGCGATGCGCCGCCCGTCGCGCGTGTGGCAAAGCGATTGGGCGCTGGCGCGCGCGGCCGCGCGAGCCGATGTCGCGGTGGCGATCCGGATGCGCGCATCTTCACGCACAGGCTCCCGTGGCGCGATCATCAACGCGCCGCGATCAGCATCCAAGAGCAGCACGGTCCCGTCGGCGATTGCCTGCAAAGCCTCGCCACAGGCGACCAGCGCGGGAATATTCAAGGAAGCGGCCAAAATCGCGGCATGCGAGGTCGGTCCGCCGCCCGCCAGCGCAATGCCCGCGACACGCGTGGGATCGAGGCCCGCCATCTCGGACGGCAGAATGTCATCCGCAAGCAAGATAGCGTCCGGCGGCAGATCTTGAGCCGGTGCCGCCGTCGCGCAGCCCAAAGCCACCAGCACCTGGCGCTTCAAGTCGGCAAGATCGGCCATACGCTCACGCAGGCGCGGATCTTTCAGCTCTTTCAAGACTGCAATTTGCGCGTCGATCGTGTCGCGCCAAGCCGCGGCGGCGCTTTTTCCTCCGGCGATGCTTTCCGCCGCCTGACGCGCCAACTCCGGGTCGTCCAGAAACGCCAGATGCGCGCCCAGAATAGCCGATTGCGCCCCGCCCTTCCGCATGGCCGCGCCCAGCTTGGACTTCACGGCGACGATGGCGTGACGCAAGGCAGCGGTCTCTAGCGCGTCACCGCGTCCGGCTTCCGGCACCGCAAGATCCGTCCGCTTGAAATGAAAAGCGGTGCCCAAGCTCAGCCCCGGCGCGGCCCGTATGCCGGCAAGCGCGCCCGCGTCGATGGGCATGGCCGGCGCGCCGACGATTGCCACGGGCTCGGCTTCATCCTCATCCATGCCGCTTTCGAGCAGCGCCGCCAGGGCCGCCAGCGCCTGTTCGGCATCGCTGCCGCTGGCGATCAGCGTGACCGGCGCATCCTTGGAGAGGCCAAGCCCCATCAACGCGATCGGGCTTCTGGCATTGGCACGTTTCTCGCCCGCCAGGAAAACAATCTCTGCCCCAAAGCCTTTCGCCGCGCCCGCCAGCCGGGCGGCGGGCCGCGCATGCAGGCCATGCGCCAAAGGCACAATCACATCGCGGCGAAATTCCCCCGCCGCTGCCGCAGCAGGCGACGCTTGCGACGATGCCAGCCGCCGCACCCGCATCATCTCCTGCCCGCGCGCGACCGGTGCATTCTCGCGCCGTGTCACGATCGAGAATTTCTCTCCATTGGCGATGATAATGGGTGTGATGAGACTTCTGGCCGATTGCGCCAATTGATCCAGATCGAACGAAATCAGTCTATCGCCCGCCTTGACCTTCTGACCTTTGGCGACATGCGCGGTGAACCCCTGGCCGCCCAGCGCCACCGTATCCAATCCGACATGCATCAGGATTTCGGCGCCACCCACGGCGCGCAAAGTGACGGCATGTAGGGCATCATGCAGCAGAATGATTTCGCCGTCGCACGGCGCGTGCATCGTCGCGCCGGTGGGATCGATCGCCACGCCGTCACCCATCATCTTTTCGGCGAAGACAGGATCGGGCACTTCCGCTAGCGGCGATGCCCAGCCATCCATCGGTGCCAGCAACACCAGATCCGGAGCCCTGCTATCGCCCTGATCCACTTGCCCCGCCCCTGACATGCTTTCTGTGATCTGTGGTGTTTGCGCCATTCTGGGGTTCCGACAGAAGCTGCGCAACCGAACCCCGTGCGCGTCCTATGTCATTGATATAGCTAAATTTTTTTGGTGTGGCATGAGAGCCCGGCCAACGCTATCTATGGCGCATGACCAGCTTTGCCGCCACCGCCATGTTTCAGGAAGCTGGCGAAGCCCCTGTCCGCGTCGCGGGGCAGCTGGCGCAAACAGCCGAGCAGGTGGCAGAGGTGGCAGCGGCGCTGCGCCGCCTGCGCCCCCGCGCCGTGTTGACCTGTGCGCGCGGCAGTTCCGATCACGCCGCCACCTATGGCCGCTATTTGATCGATACCAATCTGGGGCTGGTGACGTCGTCGGCCTCGCCCTCCGTCAGTTCGGTCTATGGCGCGCGCCAGGACCTGGACCAGTGCCTCTTTCTGGTGATCTCCCAATCGGGCAGAAGCCCCGATCTGCTGACGGCTGCTGGCGCCGCCAAGGCGTCCGGCGCGATGGTCGTGGCGCTGGTCAATGCGGAAGACTCGCCGCTCGCCGCCATGGCCGATCATGTCATTCCGCTCAAGGCAGGCGAAGAGAAGAGCGTCGCCGCCACCAAATCCTATATCTGCGCTCTCGCCGCGTTGCTGCATCTGACGGCGCGCTGGAGCAGCGATGCGGCCTTGTTGAAGGCGCTCGAAAGTCTGCCCGGCGAGCTGGAAGCGGCCAAGGCACTGGATTGGCAGGCCATGGTGACGCTTCTGACCCCTGCCAAGAACCTGTTCGTGCTGGGGCGGGGCCTGGGTCTCGCCATCGCGCAGGAAGCGGCGCTGAAATTCAAGGAGACTTGCGGCCTCCATGCCGAGGCCTTTAGCAGCGCGGAGGTCCGTCATGGTCCCATGGCGCTGCTGCGTGACGGCCTTCCCGTGTTGATGTTCGCGCAGGACGATGAAACCAAAGCAGGATCAGAAGCGCTGGCCGCCGAACTGGCCGGCGGCGGAACCAAGCTGCTGCTGGCGGGCGGCGAAGCACCGGGTGCGCTGATCCTTCCCGGCCGCGCCGCGCCCGCCGCGATCGCACCGCTGCTGCAAGCGCAAAGCTTCTACCGCGCGGCGGCAGCGCTGGCGGTGGCGCGGGGCTTCGATCCCGACCGCCCGCCGCATCTGAAGAAAGTCACCGAGACGCTGTGATGGCTGAAGCCCTGATCCATGGACGCATCGCGACGGATGGCGGGCTGCTCGATGATCACGCCTTGTTGATCGAAGAGGGCCGCATCGCCGCGATCGTCCATGAAAAAGATTCCAAGCTCGAAGCCGCGCGGACCTACGATCTGAAGGGGCGGATGTTGCTGCCAGGCTTCATCGACACCCAGGTCAATGGCGGCGGCGGCGTCCTGTTCAACGATGCGCCCAGCTTGAACACGATCCGGCGCATGGCGGCGGCACACGCGAAGTTCGGCACCACCGGGTTCCTTCCTACACTTATCAGCGACGATCTCGATGTCATCGCGCGCGCCATCGCGGCGGTCTCGGCCGCGTTGAAAGATGGAATTCCCGGCGTATTGGGTATCCATTTGGAGGGACCCTTTCTCAGCCCGGCGCGCAAGGGCGTCCACAACGAAACCAAATTCCGCACCATCGACGAGGAGGCCTTCGCGCTTCTCACCTCGCTCAGCCACGGCAAGACGCTGGTCACACTGGCGCCGGAAATGACCACGCCAGAAATGATCGGCCGGCTGGCCCGGGCGGGCGTCATCGTGGCGGCAGGCCACACCAATGCGACCTATGAGGACACGCAGGCGGCTTTCGGGCACGGGCTGACCGGCTTCACCCATCTCTTCAACGCTATGTCGCCCTTGACGGGCCGCGCCCCTGGGGTGGTGGGCGCCGCCCTGATCAACCGTGACGCTTATTGCGGCATTATCGTGGATGGTCATCATGTCCATCCGGACGTGCTCAAGCTGGTGCTGCGCACCAAGCCGCATGATCGTTTCATGCTGGTGACTGATGCTTGGGCCAATATCGGCACCGATCTCACCTCGTTCCAGCTGCAGGGCGCCACCATCCATATCAAGGACGGCGTCTGCGTGGACGAACGCGGCGTGCTGGCGGGCTCGGCGATGGACATGAGCCGCGCCGTGCGCAACGCCATGGCGCTTCTGGGCGTGAGCCTGGCCGACGCGCTCGTCATGGCAAGCACGGCGCCTGCCGCTTTCCTGGGTCTTGGTCGCGACTACGGCAAGATCGCCAAAGGTTTTCGCGCCAATCTGGTGGCGGCCGACGATGATCTGACGGTACGCGCCACCTGGATCGATGGCATGCGCGTGTTCGAAGCGGGCTAGGGGGACGGAAAACCGCTACACGCCGGCACGCTGCCCGCTACCGGCTCCTGGAACCGCTTTCAAGCGCGATCACCCGGCGCTCCGCGGCCGAGCGTTGTGCCGCCTCGATGATCTGAAGGCCCGCGAGAATGTCTTCGCCGCTGACCGGCACAGGCGCGCCATCGAGCAATGTGTCACGCATGCGGGCATAAAATTTCTGATACGCGCCCGGCCGGCTCGGTACGCTCTGATCGCGGACGCCATCATTGAGGAAGCCCCAGCGCTCTTCAGGCTCCTCACCCCAGCCGGCGCCGCTCGGCCGCGCGCCATTGCGCAGCGCCGCTTCCTGCATGTCGCCTTGAAGCTTCACGAAGGCGCCGCGGTCGCCCATTACCCGCATCCGCGCGGCGGGCGTGGCGGCGAGACAGCTTGCCCAGAGATGCGAACGGACACCGCTGACATGGGTGAGGGCCACAAACACATCGTCATCGGCTTGCACGCCTTTGCGCCTGATGTCGCGTTCGGCATAGACCGTGCTGACCGGGCCGAACAGGTAAAGCGCCTGGTCGATCAGATGGCTGCCGATGTCATAGAGCAGGCCGCCTGCTTCTTCGGGCGCGCCGCGCTCTTTCCACCCGCCTTTGGCTTCAGGCCGCCAACGCTCCAACCGCGATTCAAACCGCAGCACCTTGCCCAAGGCACCCTTCGCCATCAGGTCTTGAAGGGTCAGGCATTCGCTGTCCCAACGCCTTATGTGATAGGCGCTGACGGCCAGCCGCCGGGCTTTGGCCAAATCCAGGACCCGTTTGGCGTCGGCCACCGTGGCGGCAAAAGGCTTGTCGATGACGACCGGCAATCCGGCATCTAATGCCGCCAGCGCCAGCTTCACATGGCTCCCGTTGGGTGTGGAGATCACCACCAGATCGTGATCGCCGGCATGTCGCCAAAGCCAATCGGCATCGGCGGCGACATGAACACCGGGATAATCCCGTAGCGCCTGCGCCTTGCGTTCGGAGTTTGCAGTGACCACCGTCGCAAGCGCCATGCCATCGGTTGCCGCGATCAGGGGTGCATGAAAAGAAGCGCCGCCCAGTCCGAAACCGATCAGTCCGACGCGCAATTTCTGGGCGGCAGGCATGGCGGCCAACTCCATAAACGGAGGACATATACAGGCAGCCATCGTGGCCGGCCAGGAACGCCGGCAGGCCTACGCCAACCGGAGGCGACGGCTCAGCTCTGCAATTCCTGTTGTGCCGTCAGGCTGAAGCTTGGCTCGACCGCTTGTTGCGCCTGGGCATCGCGCAGCTTCGCTTCCACCGACAAAAGCCAGAGATAGGCCGCGATGCCGTCTTCCGCGAAACGATAAAGACGCCCCTCCTCGGTCTGATGCTCCAGCAAGAGCCCCGCCCCGATCAGTTCAGCCACGGCCTCTTCGCAGCGGCGGGCATTCTCCGCGTTGACGGTCGAGGCCCACAGATCCTCCATGCGGAAGAACCCGTTGGACAGAAGCGAGACACCCGCCACGATGCCCAAATAGGGTGTTTTCTCGCTGCCGGCATATTTCCTGAGCAGTACCCGGGCACGTCCCGACATGCGGCCCTGAAATTCAAGAATGGCGGCGCCGATGGCGGTAAGCACGTCGCTGCGGCCCACCCGCGTCCGTTGATCGTCAAGCGCGGTCAAAGCGGCGTGATGGCCCAGAAGCGTGGCCAGGTAAGGCGAACCATGCGCCGCCGACACCACGGCGTCTTCCGCCTCTTCCTCGAAATTCAGGCCGCACAATTCCCCACCGGTGCGGACCAGCTGGCGAATCTCCCCGGGCGGCATCCACGGCACCTGCAGAGCGAAAATATTGCGCTGGATGGAGGGAATATGTTCCAGAAGCTCGGTCAGGTTTCCGGCAACGCCGGCGATCACGATCTGCACGCGGACCAGCCGGTCGGACAGGTTCTTGATCAGTTCGGCGACATTCTGACGGAATTCCTCCGACGAGGAGCGGTCGAATTCGTCCAGCACCACCACGACACGCGTGCCCACGATCTTGGCGAGAATGTCGCTGGCGATACGCGGCGAGATCGTCGATTTGGGCAGGATGTCGGCAAGCGTCTTGCCCTTTTCGACATCGGGCGATGTAGGCCCCACCGCGCTGTGGAACAGCATGGGGATGTGGGCTGCGATGGTGCGAAACACTTCGTCGAAATTGGAATCGGCGCCGCAGGAGACATAGACGACCAGATAGCGCGCATCCCGCGCCGCCTGGGTGAGCACATGCATGACCGAGGTCTTGCCCAAGCCGCGCTCGCCATACACCACGACATGCAGCCGCTGTTCCTCGATGGCGCGAATGACCGCGGTCAGCACATCCAGGCGCCCGGCGAAACGCTTGCGGTCGCTCACCGGCTGAGACGGCGTGAAGGACTCCAGCAGTTTCATGCGGGTGCGGGCGAAAGCGGAATCCGCCGCGCCCAGCTGATCGCCTGCGGTGGCCCGGAAGCGGGGGAACGGAACCGGCGCCGTCAGGCTGGTGCGGGCGGGATTCCTGGGCGCAGGCGCAGGCGCCCTGTCAGTCAAGGTGCTTTTGGGCCTAGGGGCATTTTCAGGCCCCTCCAATCCCAACCAGCGGCCTAACGTGCTGCTTAAACTCACAAAAACCATCCTATTGGGTGCGGTGCACGATATTGAAAGGGGGGCAAAATAGCGAGGGGAATTTTCCCTAAGGCTTAATACAAAGATGCACCAGATTGGTTGCCCGATCGTGACGCTGCAGGGCAGGAAAAGTGACTTAAGTGAGGCAAACTTACCGCCAAGGCGTTAACACCTTTCAACGCGCCCAGCGCGGTATGCCGGACCGGCCGATCAGGCCCATGAACCAGCCCGCGATACCATAGGCAAGCTGCACGAACGCCCCTCGCCGGGCATAACGGATAACGATGCGGATAAGCGCCATCACTGCCGCCACGGGAAGGCGCGCGGGAGAGAAGGTCCGGGTAAGCAACATCTTGTTGCGCTCGTCGAGACAAACAGCGCGGCCAGAGCGCGTGCGCAACGGTCGGCCATATCCCGTCGTCGTGCCCTGGTGGTGAATCACCACGGCATCCGCAGCGAAGCCGAGGCGCAGGCCCTGCCGCCCAGCACGCAAAAACCAATCCACTTCCTCGCAATAGAGAAAATAGCGCTCGTTCATCGGTTCCACTGTGGCGATGAATTTCCGGCTTACGAACATGGAGGCGCCCGAAAGATAATTCTGAGCAGCTTCGATGACGGCGGTATCGGGCCTTGTGCCCTTGGCCGCGCCATAGCCCAGCGCGACGCCTTTGGCGCGCCAGCTCAACCAAACACCACCGAAAGACTGAATCTCGCCGGAAGGAAAATGGATCGGCCCGCCCACCGCTTCGAACCCTTCCGACGCACGCGCGACCAGCGCGGCCATCGCGCCCGACGAAGGCTCGGTGTCGGGATTGAGAATCCACCACGCGTCCGCATTGCGCGATCCGGCGATTCCGAGATTGACGCCGCTGGCATAGCCGCCATTATCAGGCGCCTTGATCAGATGCACCGCCTGGCCTTGCGGCAGGGCAGCTGGAAGCCGCGATTGCAAGGCACCGTAAGCGGCATCGCCGCCATTCTCGCAGATCACGATCTCGAAATCGCGATAGGTGGATTTTTCGAGCGCCGCCAGGCAGCGTACGATATCGCCATCATTGCGATAGCCCACGATGACGACCGCGACATGCGGGCTCATGCCTTGCGCCCGCCAATCAGCAGCCGCCCATAATCCATCATACGCCACAAGCGGATGCGGTAGAGCATGCCCAAGGCCGAGAACTTCTGCCGCCAGTTTAAGTGAGGGCTGCCAAGCACCCGAGGTGTGTGCGCCAGCGCCGACACGGGCAGAAGCAGGAAGGTCGAGAGCCAGGAGAGGCGGCCGAACCGCCGCCGCATTACCAGCCCGTAAGTCTCCGCGTTGATACGGGACCATTTGCGCTTGAGCTCGTCCCAGCTGCGCCGCGCCGGGTGGCCGACGCGCGCCAAAGGCGCATAGCCGATGCGAAAGCCTTTGGCCGTGGCGCGATGCGACCAGTCGACATCCTCGGAAACCCCCGTGCCGAAGGGCCCCACAGCTTCGAAGACAGGCCGGCGACAGAAGAGATTTCCGCTTCCGACAAAGCCCTTCTCCGTCACATAGCGTTCCATGTTGAAGGCGAAGATGCGCTCGAACGCCTCGGCTGCTGTCATCCGCCCCGCGTCCTTCACCAGCACATCGACGCTGCCGCCTGCGATATCGCAATGCTCCAGTGCCTTGATGCCTTCCGCCAGCCACACGCTATCGGCCTGGCAGTCCGAATCAATGAAAGCAAGGATTTCGCCCCGCGACGCGGCCGCGCCGCCATTGCGAGCAGGCCCGGCGCCGCGCGCCGTCACCGTCACCACCCGCGCGCGGCCAGCCACGATCTTCTCCACCGCGGCCTGACCTTGCGGCGAAGCATTGTCCGCCACCACGATCTCGACGCGCTCGGCGGGAAAGCTCTGGCGCGCCAGGGTGTCCAGGCAGATGTCCAGCCCTTCCAGATCGTTGTAATGCGGCACGATTACGCTAACGTGCATGTCCAGCCGTATCTCTATCGCTCAGACCGCTATGTCTCTTGCGCCGGATCGATGCAGGCGCCTGGGGCATGCGACTGTCAAGCCGGATCGAAGGAGCGGGAACTGCATGAACACGGTGTATGATTGGATAACGATGATCATATTCGGCGGGCTGGTAGTTCTGTTCCTGCACCGCTCCGTGGGACCGGCGCATCCTTCCGACCGGATCTATCATTATCTTCCCCCGGCGCTGGGATGCGCCATCGCCAATTATCTGGGCAATAACGATCACAAATGGCCGGCCATCGCGCTGACGATCGCCGTGGTGGGCTATATCCTTTTGGTGATGAAGCCTTTCGACAAAGCCTGACACGCCTCAGTTTCTCGCCGTGACCGGCAGATCCAACAGCAGACGCGCCCGCTCGGTCCCGATAAGGGGCGCGCGCGAGCCCGCCGCGACCTTCAAAATGAGTTCGGCTATGAATGTCCGCATGGTGGCGAAGGCCGGTTCAATGTCTGGTCCAATGATGGAAAAGCGCGCTAGAAGCCCGTCCGGAATATAGTGATGCATGGCTGTGCCGAGCCTTTCGAACCGCTGTTGCGTCACACTCACCGGAAAAAACTCCCCAAGCCGCGTCCAATAGATCACCGATTCCTTATGGTCCGCCGCCTGCGCGACCAGGCGCCGCCCCGGAAGCGTAACGCCGCTATCGATGGTCAGTTGCATCGGCTCGCTTTGCACGATGGCGAAGCCGAATGCGGGGTAGCAGACCTCGGGACGGTGCAATTGCAACTCATTGCTCTGGCTGTCACCGTGCGCCATCAGCATCATGACCTGGGTGCCCGTGTCGGTGCGACTGTAGATTTTGCCCACGGTTTCACCATAGAGGCGAGCCTGAAGGCTGTCCGGCGTCTCGGGCGCGTAAAAATCGCTCACGTCGCGTGACGTCCAGGCGCCGAACTGGCCTGGCAGGATATTCGAGAGTTTAGTGCCAGGCGGCATCAACGATACTTCGCGTCTGGGCTTTAAGGCCACAGCCGTGCCCGCGCTCAGGACGCACGCTGATCCAATGAGAAAATTGCGCCGGGTGGTCACGCGAACTTCCGCCGCCCGGACAAGGCGCTGATCAGCGAATCCAGCCCGAAGATCAGGGCGAGCGCTGTCGCAAAGACGATAATCCCCGCGGTGACATGCATAAAGCCCTGCGCCACGTCATCGCCCATGAACACCGTCAGAAGGATCAGGATGATGATACGGAAGATATTAGCGATGACGGCAATGGGGATCGCCAGCGCGGCAAGAAAAAGCGAATAGCGCAAGGAGCTGCCGCGGGACAGATAGATGTAGAACAGACTTATCGCCAAAAGCCCCACGATCGAATTCAAACCGGAGCACGCATCTTCCACCAGATATTGATATTGAGCGACATAGATGATGACGCCTTCATGGGTTACCGGAATGCCAAACGGCCGAAGGAGCGCCGTGGCGGCGACGGATACGAATTGCTTCAAGGGAAGAGTCAGATTGTCCAAAAGCGAGCGGGGCGGCGGCACTGCGAACAACAGATAAAGGAAAATGAACCAGTTGCGAGCAATCTCGCGGGCGCCGAACAGGCTGTAGAGCATCACCAGACCTGCGCCATAAAGGCCTGCCGCGTTCAAGGTGATGAAATCGAAAGCCTGCCCGAAGACATAAAACAGTAGAGAAATCGCGAGCCCAATCGCGACGATCCAAGGACTTCCCGGCTGGGCGCGTCGGCGCAACTCCGGCCATTGCCGCCATAAAAGCCACGCCGCTGTCACTAACACCAGGGGGCCATGCGCGCCTTCTTCACTTGCCCAGGTTTGATTGGCGAGCGTGATGGCCGCCGGAATCGACAAAGCCACCAGACCGACGGCTAGCGGCCAGGAGGGCCAGGAAGCGTTCAGCTTCCCGGGCGACGCTTCAGCGATGTCCTGAGGCGCGACCATTCCATCAGGCTTCGTTCAATACGGTGCCAATGACGGTAGCGTGATCGCCGCGCAGATGCTCCGCAAGGACTTTGATGTCGTTGATGTGGCTCTTGTTGCGCTGGGCCACGATCAAGGCGTAACCAACCACCGTGGCGACGCGGCGGGCGTCGGAATAGCGGTTGGCGGGCGCTGTATCGACGATGGTGGCGTCGAATTCGCGCAGACAGAAATCCATCAGGCTCTTAAACCGGCCGCTGGCGAGAAGCTCCTGGGCGTTGCCGGCGGAACCGGCTGAGAACAGCACCGAAAGGCCCGGCAGGATATTGCGCTCGATACAATCGTTGAAATTGATGGGCGACGACAAGGCGGTGCGCAGATCGCTTTTGGGATTCTTGTAGCCGAACGCATCGGCGACGCCGGGCGACCTGAGATCGGCATCCAGCAGCAACGTATTGACCCCGATCTGCGACAGCGCCACTGCCAAATTGGTAGCGACGAAGGTAGAACCATTGCCCCGGCTGGCGGAACAGATCGCCAGAGCGCGGTGGCCTTCATTGACATGGCGCGCCATGACATGGGTGCGGAGCGCGCGAATGGCTTCCGCGGTTCGGGAGTTGGTCTCCGAAACCGTCACCATCGACTTGAACACGAAAGCCTTTGCCGGCTGAACGCCGCTATCCATGGTGCTGGTGCTTCCGCAAAATCATTAACCCGCAGGCCTAAGGACCGCCAGAACCGGCAGCCCCAACGCAGCGCTCAAATCTTCGGGACTGCGGACTCGGCGATCCAGAAGCTCCATCAAGAGAGCCATCAATAAGCCGAAAACCAGCCCCAGGCCCAGTGAACCGCCGATGATTAGAGGCTTGTTAGGGAAAGAGGGGGAATCTGGCGTCGTAGCATTGTCTAGTGCGCTGATACCGGCATCGACAACGCCCGCTTGCTGACGGAAGTCGGCTTCCCGTGCCAACGCCTTATTATATTGATCTTGTCGAAGATCCACGTCAGCTTGCAGTAGTTGGAGTTTCGCAAGCTTGTCGCGATTTCCGATAATGAACGCCTTTTGCGCTGCCACGCGGGATGCGCCGGAAGCGGAAGCTCTCGCCGCGCCATCCTGTGACATCGTAGAGGCAATTGCCGCGCGCTTGGCTTTCAACGCGAGCAACTGGGGATGATTTGGGCCTAAAGTTTGAGAAGCTTGCTTGATCTCCGCATCGACTTGGGCAAGTTGCGACTCCCCTACGTCTCCCCCGGCAGCCTGGTTTTGAGCGGCGAATGCGGCCATCCGGGCGCTATCGACGTCAGTTTTGTTATCATTCTGCATAACAACGCCGCTTTCTTTTTCATATTTGGTTTCCGCGGCTTGGGCTGTCGCCAAATCGGCTTTGAGCTTCTGCGCCTGTTGCGCGAACCAATCGGCATTCTTGTTGGCTTCAGCGCGTCGGAAGGCAACGCTGGTGTCAATGTAGGATTGCATGACCGCGTTGGCGGCGGCCTTCGAGCCCTCCGGATCGGAACCAGTATAAGTGATGTCGAGGATATTGCTTCCGTCCATTAGATCGGCCTTTGTGCGATCGGCGATGATCTGTGCGAGCCACCGCCGGAAGTCCCGTGTGTCAGATTGCGGCCGGCGCTGATACTGATCGATCAGCTGGGGGTCTGAGAGCCAACCTAACTTGTCCACCGCGAGGCCGGTCACGCTATAGTCATCAATCAATTTGATCTGGGTAGCGACATACGTCCGTGCTGCTTGCCCGAGAAGTTCGCCCGTGACGGGATCGGGCTTCAAAATGTTGAGATACACATGTGCTTCTGCTTTCCAGCGTGGCGCTATTATGAGGCTCGCGACAATGCCGCCAGCAAGGCAAAAGAATGTTGCTGCCACGATCATAAATTTGCGGGCCCATAAGATTCGCCAGAATTGCGCTAGGCTCATGTTTGTCTCCACTACTGGTTCTGTCTAGAACCAGCCTTCTCCCACATCGATAACATCGTCGGGGAGGACTTCGATATTGAGGTCCTTCGGCGACAAGGTCGTATTCTTGCGCATGATCTTGATGTGACTATCGCTGCCGAGTTCAGTGAGGCCGCCGGCGCGTGCGATCGCCATCAGCAAAGTCATGTGGGGAATGAGGCCATAACCGCCAGGACCCTTTACCTGGCCTTTGATGTAAAACATGTCGGCGGTAGGCGCGAAAATCTTGTCGCCTGGTTGGACATAGGGATCCAGATTGATGTCGCCGGTCGCGAGATCCCTGATCGCATAGTTGCGTGCCACATCGTCTTTGGTGCGCAAGACCACATGATCGGCACCACCCTCCTTAACACCGCCCACGCGCGCAAGAATTTCCGACAATCTATAGGGTCGATCAACCGGGATAAGGCCAGGAGTTCCCACCGCTCCTAGAACGGTCACATAACGGCTGGCATAGGAGGCGACCACCACATCCACAATGGGCTTGTTGAAGAAGCCGCCGCTCTGTAGCGCCTGCGCTATATCTTCCCGCAACTGTAGAACAGAGCGATTGGCAGCCGGGAACGAGCCCAGGAGAGGCAATTGAATTTTGCCGTCGGCACCGACCTTGGACCGAGCGCTGAAATCCTTCTGGCCGAGAACGTCGACTTGAATCACATCTTCGGCGCCCAGAATGTAGCCGAGGTCTGCCGCTGCCGGCTGCATAGCAGGCGCCGCGGCTGGAGCAGCGGGCATCTGCGATTGTTGCGGAAGCGGCGCTTGACCTGGCCTGGGTGCAGATTGGGCTTGCGCAGACGGCGACGTCAGGCAGCAGAACATGAGGCCAACAATAACGATCAGATATTTTGGCGTCCTCATGACATAACCTTAGAACCTCAAAAGGCTTTGGATAGGGCTAGACCGACATGGCCTCCAGAGTAGCTGTATCCTACCACGTCGGCGTGCCTTTGATCCTCTCCCGCGTTTAACGTAACCGAAAATGTAGGAGAAACGTTAAACGCCACAGACCCGTAATAGCTCCAATAAGTTTGGTCGGTAATGTTGGTTCCAGGAATCAAGGCAGCACCGGTGAACTTGGTATGGGTATCCGAGGCGCCAAGTGTCGCCATTAACCGAGAAGTAAAGCGATAATTGACTGAGCCTGAATAGTGCTCGGCAAGAGCAAACGACGCGTTTAGGTAATAGGATGGATTGGCAGTTCGATCGAAATCCAAGTTAAAGCTCCAGCGAGCGCCCGGCGTGTAGCCCAAATTGAGACCATAGGTAACACCGCTGAAGTTTTGCCCGATCCCTCCATCCGACGAAGAGGATGTTTCCGCCACCTGGGCCGCGACTTGAATTTGTTCGGCAAAGATTCGACTGTAGCGCAACCCGCCTGTGTAGAGAGTGTAGCCGTCGGTGATCGGGCCGCCGCCTGCGACCGCAAAAATGCGGTGCGGGTATCGCGTTTTTTCATATTCACCAAAAACTGAGACAAGCCCAATAGGCTCAAAATTGTAGCCAAGCCCGACATTGGCAGAAAAATTGTGAAAATCTTGGCGGAAATACTGAGTCGCGCTGTTATCGGCCCAGCTCTCTTTGATCCCCGCAGAAGGCACGAGTCGTCCCATCCTGTCGCAGCTAACGCCTAATCCCGCCGAAATCGTTTGTTGCGTGTTGCCGAGCGTTCCGACACTGAGATCCATGAGATCGCTTTGATGGCGGCCCCAAGTGCCGGTCAACGTGGTGTCGCAAACGGCGAGATAAGTATCCGCGCCGGCTTGCAGATCGATACGCTCGCGGTCGAGAACCGAGTTATTTTGGTGAATGTCGTAACCCGCTTGGCCCGCCAGGAATAGGGATAGGCTGCCCATCGGCTCTACCAGATTGGTGAGCACGGCTGGAGCATAAAGGACGTCGTCCTTTTGCAATCCACGCGCCAAGGCAAATACCCCAGACGAACCGGCAATGTTGCTGTAGTAGGTCGTGCTGAACTGGACGGTGACAGGGGGCGTGTCCAGTGCGGGAACCGCGGCCTGAGCTTGGGAGGCCGTGAACAACGCGATCCCCCCTAGGATAAATTTCCTATTATTCATGTTTGATCCCCCGAATGTCTCGAAGCGCTGAGTTATGCAAACCCAAAACGCGACTAAGCGCCAGACGAATCACAGATATAGCTCATGCATGAAAGGCAGGCGACCATTCGCCCGCTCCATGGCCAAAGTATGTTCGCGCCTCGGATTAACGAATGATATGCCCTATCGCGCTTGCGGCTTGGTCGTTGGCGCTTGCGTGGCGCCCCTGGGCGGCTCGAACTCTTTGGCGACTCGAACCGATTGATTGGCTTTGGCGATGACGTTGTTCAACTGCTTCAGGACCGCGTCCTGAACATGCCGGGACTTAAGGACATTTTGCGCATACTTGTTCGCGACATCGCCGATCATGGGCTCGACATGCGAGTTGATAATTTCATTTACATAAACCCCTTCGGCCGAAGACAAAACGAAGACCTCGTGCGGGGGTAAAGCGAGTATCGCTTTCAAAAGCTCGGGGCTCTGCGATGCCGCGTCCATGATAGCGGGAGCGCGCTGAAAAACAATATGGCCTTCATTCAGAAAATTACCGATTTCGCTCAGCGTCTTGAAGGGTTCGAGTTTTTTGGGAAGTTGTGGATCGGATGGTCTCGAAATGCGTATTTGATCGACGTCAAAGATCTTGCGTTGTGCGAACTGATCGGGGTGGGTTTGGACATATTGTTGTACTTCCTCAGCCGATGGTGCGGGCACGCTTGCCGCCGTTTTGCTTTCCAGGAGCTGCGCCAAAATGTTGTCGTCCGCACGTTGCCTCAAGAGCTCGAAATTGGGGTTCTTGTCTAAGCCCTGCTCCTTGGCCGCGTTCGCAAGGATCACCCGTTGAATGATGCGGCGTAAAGCAAGCTGCTGCTCGGCCTTCTGGGCCGCAGGCGTGGTCGCGGTCGAGCCGGCCAATTCCGCCTGCAGCTCGCGGCGCGTGATCTCCCGCGAGCCGACCGTCGCCACGACTTGGCCGGTGGGCGCTTTGGGCGATGAAGACAAGCCGAGTTTATCGCAGCCGCTGAGCAGCAAAAGAACGCCCAAGGCGAGGGGCGCAATCGTGCGAGATTGCAGGGGGATCATCCCTTTTGAAGTTCGACACGGAATTACCATAAAGGATTTCCAATATAAACCGAGCGGGCCAACAATTGGTTACCCCATTAACCAAATTGGGTTTTTTCCGGGCGACCGTATCCATCTGTTATACGAGAATAGGGAATTATCGCCGTCAGCGTTGTCCAGGCCCCAATGAATATGTTCAAGCAAGATGACTGGCAGCAAGACGGCCGCGCGCCTGACGGCAGCATGCCGAGCCGCCTTCGCCTGCGCGTTTGCCTGGCAGCGTCCGGCGGCGGGCATATCCGTCAGCTGCTCGACCTGGAGAATGCCTGGTCGCGCTATGACTATTTTTTCGTGTCGGAGGACACCGCCCTGTCGCGGAGCCTTACGCACAAACATCCCGTGCACTTTTTGTGTCACTTCGCGGTCGGCCAGATCAAGCGCGAAGGCCTGGCCCGGGCCCTGGTGGCGGGCGTGCGGAATTTCTGGGACTCCACCCGCCTGATGTGGCGCCACCGGCCCGATATCATCATCAGCACGGGCGCGGGCACGGTCTTCTTTCTGATCCTTTGGGCGAAATTGCTGGGCGCCAAATTCATCTTGATCGAAACCTTCGCCCGCTTCGACAGTCCCTCGATCTTCGCGCGCATGGCCGCGCCTTTCGCCGATTATATCATCGTGCAATCGGCGGCGCTGGCCAAAGCCTTTCCACGCGCCGCGATCTTTGACCCGCTGGAAATCCTGGACCGCCCCCGGCCGGACAAGAAGAAGCTTCTGTTCGCCACGGTGGGCGTGACCCTGCCCTTCGACCGCATGATCGACATGGTCGCAAAGGCAAAGGACGACGGCGACATTTCGGAAGAGGTCGTCTTCCAGACCGGCATCGGTGGCCTGTTGCCACAGGGCTCGCAGAGCTATGAGACCCTGCCCTTCGACCAGGTGAAGTCCTATCTGCGCGAAGCCGATATCGTGATCTGCCATGGCGGCACGGGATCGGTGATCACGGCCTTGCGCGAAGGCTGCCGCACCATCGTGGTCCCCCGGATGGCGGAACGCGGCGAACATTATGACGACCACCAGACCGAGATCACCCGGGCCTTTGCGGCGCGCGGTCTCGTCATTCCGGCAAATACACCGGAAGAGCTGGTGGCGGCCCTCAGATCGAGCCGTTCACGCAGGCCGGTTTCGGCGACCACCAATCCGGCGCGCCTGATCGAGCATCTGAAGACCGTGCTTTCGCAGCACGCGCGTTAGTTGCGCAGCGACGCGTCCCGGTAAAACGATTTGGCTGGCGTGGCTGCCAAGCGCGCACAGCATTAAGGGGGTGAGAGTGGGCCGATCGCCTCCATGCTCATCGCTGTTAGAGTGGGCCGATCGCCTCCATGCTCGTCGCTGTTAGAGGAGCTGGGCAGGTCCTATAGCGCGAGCAGCCGAATTTCCGGGCGACGCCGTTTCTGGATCCATTTTTTCTTTGATTTGATGCGGAACTCAACAGTCCAACAATATTTAGCAGCCCATTCGGCAACCCTATGATAGTAAATGTAGATTTTTCCCGCCTATGTCTTTGAAAATTCATGGTTAACGCGATATTTCTTCGCATTTTTGATTGCAACGAAATTCGGTTCTGCTACGTTTCTGCGGTGTAGGATTTAGGGGATCAGCCCATGCGTGTGCTTTCAAAGCTCGTAGTTGCCGCAATAGCTCTCGGCGCTCTCACGACCACAGCTTCCGCGGTGACGCCGATCACCGAAGGTTCGGTGACACTTTACGACTATACCGGATTGAGCGGCCACCCGGGCCCTGCAGCGGGCGAAACGCTCGTCTGGAACTTCAACCAGGTCGTCAATCCGATCGAAGATACGGCCCACTTCAACTATACGGGCGCCACGTTCTTTGGGAATGTGTTTTCTGGCACCAAGCAAATTGCAGCCCCGCCTGCCGGCGACCTTTCGAGGTATGGCGCTGCCGAGCCGGCGCCGTTCGGTACGAACGCCGTGTTCATGGCCAATCCAGGCGTGGTGATGACCACGTTGAGCATCAATCTCGGATCGCTGGATACGGAAAATACACTGCAATTCTACTCCGGCAGCACCCTCATGGGAACGTTTGATGGCTCGGAGTTGGCCGGTGCTCTCACAGGTGTTGCGGACGGCAACCAGGTTTCCGATCTGACCAATGGCCGCTTCTATTTCTCGTTTGCGGCTGCGGACGACATCAACAAGCTGGTGTTCAGCACGACCAAGCCTGCGTTTGAGTTCGACAACATTGCTGCGACATTCACCTCCGGGGTTCCGGAACCGGCCACTTGGACAATGCTAATCCTGGGCTTTGGCTTTGTGGGCTTCATGATGCGCAACAACCGTCAGAAGACCGCTGGTGTGCTCGCCTAATCAGCGAACGCAAATTTGTAACGAAAAGGCCGCCTCTGGGCGGCCTTTTTGCTTTCAAGCCGCCTCTGCTCCGGCAAACCCGTTCCAACCGGGGTTGCGGCTTAGTAGGGCTGCTATCGCAGCCTTAGGGCGTTATCGTAGTCGTTTCGGCTCTCGGAGGCTCCATGTCATTTGCACGCAACTGCCTCGCCGCTGCCCTCTTCCTAGCTGTCGCGGGGACTGCCCGGGCCCAGGACACACGGGACGCCGATCTGCGCTGCCTGGCGGTGATGGCCAAGATCAACCAGCTGCAGGATCAAGTGCACCAGATCGAGTCCTTTATGGGCGGCTATTATTTCATGGGCCGGATCCAGGCGGTGGCGCCCGAACTCAATTTGGGAGCCGGCGCCGTGGAGGCTTACAACAAGATGTCGCCGGCCGAATTCATCTCAGAGACTCAACGCTGCGAGCAGCAGATGCGGACCATACGCCTATCGGAAATCGGCCGGGCCATGCCGAAGGCCCAACCGGAAGGCAAATGAAGCCTAGTCGGGGTGAATCAGGCTTTGTTGAAGTTCAACCACCAGGGCGCATTCGCAAGGTACCAGTCCAGCGTGGCCGCGAATCCCACCGCGAAATCGGCGGCCCGGGCTTTATATCCCAGTTCGCGCTCGATCTTGGCGCAATCGATGGCATAGCGCCGGTCGTGACCCAGCCGGTCGGCGACGAAGCTTTTGAGGCTGGCGGTGGATTGGCCCTTCGCCGCCGGAGCATCGGGATAGTCTTTGGCCATGCGGGCGTTCTTCTGGAACGCGGCATCGATGGCGGCGCAAAGCGTCTCCACCACGGTGAGGTTGCTGGTCTCGTAGCCGCCTCCCACATTGTAAACCTCGCCCGGCCGCCCCCGCATCAGGATGAGATCGATGGCGCGGCAATGATCCTCGACAAAAAGCCAGTCCCGAACATTCTGCCCGTCGCCATAGATGGGCAGCTTCTTGCCGTGGAGCGCATGGGTGATGAAAAGCGGTATGAGTTTTTCCGGAAACTGGTAGGGCCCGTAATTGTTCGAACAGTTCGAGATGGTGGTCTGAAGACCGAAGGTGCGTGAATAGGCCCGGACCAGATGGTCGGACGCCGCTTTGGACGCAGCATAGGGCGAGTTGGGCGCATAGGGCGTTGATTCGCTGAAGGCCGCATCGTTTGGTCCCAGCGTGCCATAGACCTC
>DATNGI010000110.1:0-15237 GCA_035605955.1 Rhizomicrobium sp. | reverse complement strand
CAGAACCAGCTGCAGGCGATGCAGATGACCCTGTTCTTCCTTTTGCCCGCCATTCTGCTTTCCGGCTTCGCTTTCCCCTTCATGGGCATGCCGGTCTGGGCGCGCTGGATTGGAGAGGCGCTGCCGGCCACACATTTTCTGCGCATCGTGCGGGGCGTGCTTTTGAAGGCCAATGGCGCGGTGGAGATCTGGCCCGATCTTTGGCCGCTGATCCTTTTCACCCTGGTGTCGGGCGCCATCGCGCTGCTCCGCTTCCGCCGCACCTTGGATTGAGCGGCATCGGCGATCGAATCCATCAAGGTTCCGCATTATTGCTGGGACATGGCGGCAGATTCCACGAATATGACAACCTGTTGCCGCTCCCAGGTTGTAATACTGCACGCAAGCGGAACCGCCGCACTGCGACTCGAGAAATAAAAGAGAAACTATAGTCACAACTTGCCGTGAATTGGGCAAGCGCGCCGCCGTCTTAAGCGCTATAGAGAGAATATGATCGGGGGCATGTCATGAAAAGCGCACGCCATTATCGCGACCAGGCAAGCGCCATGCACGATCTGGCGAAGAACACGCAGATCGAAGCATTCCAGGCGTCCTGCCTGCGTGCGGCGAAAAAATATGAAAGCCTAGCGCGCGACGCCGAGCAGCGGCGTCACGCCGCCAGCGGAGAACAGGACAAAGAATAGACCCCAGGGCCGTGTTACACCCACGGCTCGCGCCCGGTCCGTCTGGAGCAGTTCCGGCGGGCCGGGCGCCTCAATCTTAAATGTTTCGGGCTCAACGCTAGTGTCTGCGCATCTCGTCGATGAAGCGGATGTAGCGCACGGCAAACTCCGCGACGGCATGCGCCCGGTCGCGGAAGGACAGGGAGCCGCCGTCGGCGAAATTCAGAAGCTTGTATTCGCGTCCGGTGCGCTCGATACCCCAGCCGCCGGAAAAGCGCTGATCGCCGCCACGCCCGAGCCATAGCCGGGCGAGGTCGGGTTCCTCGCGCAGGACCTGTTCCACCTCTTCCACCGACAGTTCCTCGCGATGCCCGGGCAAGCCCGCTTCTTCGAGAAGCGAGGCGGTGGATTTGTCCTGGTGCTCATAGGCTTGAGGAATGTGAGCGATTTTTTCGGTGAGCTGCGAAACCATGGAAACCCTCTTGCGCGCCTCAATTGTTAACTGGGTTTCTCGTGTTTGGTTTCGAAGACCCCTTCCGTCTCTTTCGCGGCACGCACTCCTTAGCGCTCCGGCTCGTGCCTACGCGTGGCGCTCAGAGGTATCTGCCCCTCGAGCGCTTCACGCGAGGCTGCTTTTGGAGGCCGATGGCGCGGCCAAAGACATGGCCCGATCTTTGGCCGCTGACCTTTTTCACCCTGGTGTCGGGCGCCATCGCATTGCTCCGCTTCCGCTGCATCTTGAATAGATCGCGTTAGCAATCTGTCATTAATCGTGTTGGCGTTGGAGGCAGCGTAAAACAATTTTGTTGCGCCGAACATTGCCGCGTTTCTTCCGTAAATCCATCGCGTGCATGTCACTCAACGCTGCTGTCTTGCCGTTCGTCGATTGCACTTTGCCGTTCGTCCACGCCGAACCGCTGGTGGAAGCAAAACACGCGTTGATCGAACATTTGCAGACATCAGCTATGCGTGCGCCTAGGGTTCAAATCGCAAAGAGCGACACATAGCTTCCGCGCGACGATTCAAAAGAAGAAGTCGCGCTTACTTTGAGGGAGAATTTATCATGCTGCATCATTCCATCCGTTTCAGCTCTCTGTTCCTGTCCGCCGGTTTGATGGTCCTTTCGGCCACCGATGTTCCGGCGCGCGAGATGGAGCAAGCAAGAGTCAATGTTCACACATCGGACCTCAATCTCGCGTCGGATACGGGACGCGCCGTGCTGGAGGGCCGCATCACCCATGCGGTTGATCAGATCTGCGGCAACGCCCATTCCCGCTCGACCTGGGACCAGCAGAACTATGCCAATTGCAGCAAACAAGCCCGCGTCGATGTCAAGGCCCAGGTGGATGCGGCCGTCGCCGCCGCCGAGAATGCGCGCAAGATGGCGAGCAGCGCTTCGGCGCCGGCTCGGTAAGGCTTCGCAGCCGTCTACGCGTTCGAGGAAACGTCAAGGCAACTTCTGTTGAGACCAGGGGAAACGCCAGGACGCGGGCGTTGGCAATAAGTGCAGGCAATGCACAGCCAACGCCCTTTTTTCAGCGTTTTGCCGACTTGTCGGATGCGTTCGCCATGGCGCGGGCATTGGCAAGATAGGTGCGGCCCACGCGCAGCCAGCGCCCGTCCGCAAGCTCCGCTTCCCAGGCGCCCTGGCCATTGTGGCGAAAGCCGATGATGCGGTCGCGGCGCACCAGGGTAGAGCGGTGCAGGCGCACAAACTCCCCCGGATCGAGCTGGCGCTCCAGCTCGGTGATGGTCTCGTGCAGGAGATAAGAGCGCGGGCCCACATGTAGGCGCATATAGTCGCGTTCGGCCTCGATCAGATCGATGTCGCGGGCGGCGATACGCACGATGCCGGAACGGTGCGGCACCCAGAATTCACGGGTGAAGCGGGACACGCCAAGCGGCGCGGGCTGGGCCGCGATCTCTTTCCTGATGCGTGAGACGGCGCGTTCCAGCCGCTCCGCCTCCACCGGCTTCAACAGATAATCCACCGCCGCCACGTCGAAGGCCGCCACCGCAAAGCGGTCGAAAGCGGTTATGAAGATCACGGCCGGATGGTTTTCGCGGCCGGCAAGTGTCTTTGCCAAGGCCATGCCGTCCATGCCGGGCATCTGGATGTCGAGCAGCAGAAGATCGGGCTTGAGGCTTTCGATCAGGCGAAGCGCACTTCCCCCTTCCGCCGCCGTGCCCGCCACCGCGATGCCGGGAATGCCGGCGCAAAGAAGCTGCAGCCGCTCGATGGCAAGCGGTTCGTCATCCACGATCAAGGTGCGCAGCGCCTCGCTCATGGCTTTAGGCGAGATCGCGCAGAAGCGGCAAAGTGAGATCGGCGCGGAAGCCGCCGCCTTCGCGGGGCCCGAAGGCGATGCTGGCCGCGCCGTCGAAGCGGGTGGCGAGCCGGTCGCGCACATTGGCCAGGCCCACGCCATTGGGCTTGGGAAAGCGCAGGCCGGCATCGGCATCGTCTTCCACGGTGAGGTGGAACGAGCCGCCATTGGCGCGGGCGCGGATGGTGACGGTGACGGGGCGGTTCGACTTGGCCACGCCATGCTTGATGGCATTCTCCACCAGGGGCTGGAGGATCATGCCGGGCACGCGAGCGTCTTCTAGATCCTCGGGCACATCCACTTGCACGGCGAGGCGGTCGGGAAAGCGGATCTTCTCGATATCGAGATAAAGCTGCTGCATGCCGATCTCGTCCGACAGCGCCACGTCGGCGGCGGGATCGCTGGTCAGGCTGGTGCGGAAGAAATGGGAGAGATTCATGATCATGCGCTCGGCCTCGACCGTACGCTGTTTCAGGACCAGCGTGGAAAGCGAGTTCAGGGTGTTGAACAGGAAATGCGGGTTGATCTGATAGCGCAGCGCGCGCAGCTGCGCCAACTGGGCCTCGGAGCGGTAGGCGGCGGCCCTGCGTTCGGCGCCCTGCACGCGGGCAGCATAGGACAGCGCCACATAGAGCACGCCCCAGGCGGCGATGAAGAAATACCAGCTCACTGCCGATTCCGTGATGACGGACATCACGCTTTCATGTTTGGCCCGCATGTCATGCAGCTCCTGCATCATGGAGCTGGTCCGCGCCACTACATAGAAAGCGGTGAAATTCACATAGGCATAGGCGAAAGCGGCGGGAATGGCGGCGAGGAAAGCCGTGGTCAGGAGCACTCGCATGGAGCGGCCTTCCAGACGACGCAGGATCGCATACATGACAAGGGTGAGCGCGATGCCCACCACCGTCACTGCCGCACGTCGGGGCAGAGCGTCGAGCTGAGGATCGCTCGGCACGAACGCCATACGCGCGGTGTTGAGCACATAATAGAAAACCCAGAAGCCCAGGATCGACCCGATGGCGAGCCTGGTCTCCACATGCGGCGTCTCATCGGCTGCGGGCGCGCGCATGGCGGCGAAGGGCGGGCCTGGCTGGAAGGCGGTCATGGCGCAAATTAGCGCATCGGCGCGGCCAAATCGTCATGAATTCCCGGCGTTTGTCGAAGCGGGCGGGTGCTTTGTCGATGGCTTGTTCCGGTGTTTTTCCAACCATTGCCTGAGTGGCGCGAGGCCTTGCGCCTCCATGCGGTAGAGGCGGCGTTTGCCCTGGGCCTCGGCCACGACCAGGCGCGCGGCCTCCATGCGCTTTAAATGCTGCACAACGGCCGTGCGGGAGACCGGCAGGGTCCGGGCCAGTTCGCCCGCCGTCATGGGCGTTTTCGCCAGGCGCTGGAACATCACCACCCGGATGGGGTGGCCGAAGATCGCGAACAGGGCGAGCGTCTGGCGGAACTGAGCGGCGTGGGCGCGAGATCTTGGCATAATGGAAGTGTCAGGCCAGGCTGACACATTTGGCAAGGGGCTTGGCTTATGATTTCGTGAGCGCAGGGCCAAGGCGGAGCGGCGCGATGATCGATGGCGGACATATTGTGATCTATTCGAAAAATGCGGACGCCGACCGCGCCTTCCTGCGCGATGTGCTGAAATTCCCGTTCGTGGACGCGCATGGCGGTTGGTTGATCTTCAAGCTGCCGCCTTCGGAAGTGGCGGTGCATCCGTCGGACGAAAACGACATGCACGAGTTCTTCCTGATGACCGACGATCTGGATGCGGAGATGGCAGCCTTGAAGAAGGCGGGGACGCCTTGCGAGGAGCCGACGCAGCAGGGCTGGGGACGGCTGACGCGCTTAAGGCTTCCGGGCGGTGGCATGCTGGGGCTTTACCAGCCCAGGCATGCCCGTCCGTAAAAAACCGACGCCTCTCGCACGGGCAAGGGGCGTTCGATAATGATTGCCAAGCCGCAGCTAGGCGGGCCTGGCAATGTGATAGGCGCAGATCTTGTTGCCGTCGAGATCGCGGAAGTAAGAGAAATAGAAACCCGGGCCGCGTTCGCCGGGTGCGCCCTCATCGGCGCCGCCGAGCTGGATCGCCTTGGCGTGGAAGCTGTTCACTTCATCGCGCGAGCCGAGATTGAAGGCTGCCATGGTGCCATTGCCGACGGTGGCGGGATTCTTGTCGTAAGGGCCCAGCACGCCGAAGAAGATCGCGCCATCCTTGCCATAGACGCGGCCGCCCGAGGGATGCTCGAAGGCGGACTTCACGCCATGGGGCGCGAAGAGTTCGTCATAGAATTTCTTGGCGTCGTCGAGCTTGTTGGAGCCGACGGTGGCATAGCCGAGTGAGATCATGAGGTGTCCTCCCAATTTTTGAAGGCCGCACGCTAACCGTTGGCAAGGTGCTGTCAACGCGGCGGAGCGTCCCAAACTACCGTTTCACGCGAATGTCACCGGGCGAGCGTGTGCTTCGCCAGCCGGGCGCGGAGCCTGGGGCCCGCCCAGTCCAGGAAGGCGCGCAACTTCAGGGGCAAAGCGCCGTGGCCGGGATAGATCAGGCTGACGGGAAGCGGTTGGAGTTCGAAGGCGCTGAGGATAATTTTCAACTTGCCCGCGCGCACCGCCTCGAAGGCCTGATAGGAAAGGACGCGCGCGATGCCCAGCCCCGCGACCGCCGCATCTACCGCCGCTTGGGCATTGTTGACGGCGAGACGGAAGCGGACCGCCGCCTCCGCGCCTTCGAAGCGCCAGCGGTCGGCGCGGCGGGCGCCGTCGAAACTGATACAGGCATGACGGGCAAGATCGCGCGGCGCCTTGGGCGTGCCGTGGCGGGAAAGATAGGCGGGCGCCGCTACTGTCACGCGGCGCATGGTGCCCAGCCGCGACTGGATCAGGCTCTGGTCCGCGAGTGGGCCGATGCGGATGGCGGCATCGATATGCTCCTCCACCAGGTTGACCGGCCGGTCCACCAGCTGCAGCTGAAGATCGATGTCGGGATGGGCGGCAAGAAACTGGGTCGCCACGGGCGCGACATGTTTGACGCCCAGGATCAGCGGCGCACTGACGGCAAGCGTGCCGCGCGGGACGCTATACTCGCCGGCCGCGACGCGCTCGGCGTCCTCCAATTCTTCCAGGATGCGGCGCGCCTGTTCCGCGAAGCCGCGCCCGGCTTCGGTCAGTTCGGCACGGCGGCTGGTGCGGATCAGGAGCGGCGCTTTCAGCCGCGCCTCCAGCGCCGCCACCTGACGGCTGACGGTGGCCAGCGGCCGCTTGAGCGTGCGGGCGGCGGCCGAGAGGCTGCCCGCCTCCGCCGTGGCGAGAAAGACGCGCATGGCATCGAAACGGTCCACGGCCAACTCCCATAAATTGAGAGGATACGTCCCAGTTTAGCGCAATACCGCAAGAAATCGGTAGGGGTCATATTCAGGCGCAAAGGAGGACGCCATGCGGTTTTTCGACTATTCCAGCGACGTCGCCTTTTCCCCGGCCGTGAAGGCGGTTCAGGAAAAGAAGGGCTCGCGCCGGGGTTATCGCGCGATGGAAGAGCGGGGCGGCTGGCGGACCGCGATCACGCCGGAGCTTGCGGCCTATATCGGCGAACGCAACAGCGCTTTCCTCGCCACCGCCAGCGCGGACGGCCAGCCCTATGTTCAGCACCGCGGTGGGCCCAAGGGCTTCATCCATGTGCTGGACGCGCACAGGCTGGCTTTCGCCGATTTCAATGGCAACCGGCAATATATCAGCGAGGGCAATCTCAGCGAGAATGACCGGGCGATGCTGTTCCTGATGGATTGGCGGGCTCGAAGCCGGGTGAAGCTGTGGGGCACGGCCAAGATGGTGGTGGCGGACGAGGCGTTGCTGGCGCGGCTGAAACCGCCGGCCGATTATCCCGCCAAGGTGGAGCAGGTGATGATCTTCACAGTTTCCGCCTGGGACACCAATTGCAACCAGCATATCCCGATCCTGTTGGGGTTGGAGGAAGTGGACCAATTGCTGGCGGAGCGCGACGCGCGTATCGCGACGCTGGAAGCAGAGCTTACGAAATCGCGGTGAGCGGCTTTCGGATTTTTTACGCAAGGCTTGCGATCTCTTGGCTCGTGTTTCTTCGCGCGATTCCTAGATTGGGTGGCGCCGCGATCCTGCGGTCACGCAATCGAATTGGGAGAAATTCATGCTGAAGACATTTTTGCGCGCCTCCGCTCTGGCATCGGCATTGGCGATTGGACTTGGGATGACGGCCGGCGCGGCCTTTGCCTATAGCGAGGAAGACGCGGCGGTGCCGCAGGGCTCTTTCACCTCCGACATGGCGGTGCCGATGAGCATCCGGGCGGAAAATGAGTCGCTCCGCCATCAATGGTTCGCGCGCCATATGCGCGAGCGGATGATGCGGCGCGCTGCGCTGGAACGGGCTGAGCCTGCGCTTGCCCGCTGAGATCGCGGTGGAGGGGGCCTGATGTTGCGGCATCGGGCCCGTTTCCCCGCCCCGAATTTTCAAATCTTTTACACAAGACTGCGAGGGCGTTTACCGTCGCCTCAAGCCGGAGCGCCTATATTGAAGGCCATGACCACGCTCGCGCGCATCCAAAACCCAGGTCAAATGCAAGGCCAGTCGGACGCCGCGAAAGCCTTTGTCGCCCGGCGCGAAGCCGCCGATCGCGCCATCGCCGCCGCGAAGGCCTATCGCGCCGAACGCGAAGCCCAGGCGCGCGCTGAGATGCAGGAGCGGGTTGGCGAAAGCCCCATCATGCTGATGGTGGGGATCGTGCTCACCGTGATCGCGTTTTCCATCGGCTTCTGGTGGTATCTGGGCACGGCGCAATGCGACCCGATGGTGTCCGACCGGGCGTACTCGGCTGAGTGTCGGACCATCCGCTAAGTTCGAAGTCCTCATTCTTCGTCCCTCGACAAGTTCGGGAGGCTCAGGATGAGGAATCGCTTAGAAACCGCTTGTCCCCGCCGCGCTCTGCCGCCACTCTTCAGCGGTCAAACGGGGGATGGTTATGCGGGGACTTATTATAAGTGTCGTGGCGACGCTGACGGGGCTCGGCGCGATCGCGCAGGGGCAGGCGCAAGACGCCGCGCCCCAGGCGCCGCCAGCACCTAAGACTTTCATCGAGGCCGTCAAGCAAGTCACATCGCGGCCCGCCTACGCCCACGCCAATTGGGGCCTGGAAGTTTGGTCGGTAGACGAGGGGAAGCCGCTTTATGTGATGAATGGCGATAAGCTGTTCATTCCCGGTTCGACCACCAAACTCTTCACCGAAGGATCCGCGCTTTATCTGTTGGGCCCCGATTATCGCTTTCACACGCCGCTCTATCGCACCGGCAGGGTGGACAAGGCGGGCGTGCTGCATGGCGACCTGATTCTGGTGGGATCGGGCGATCCCAATTTGTCGGACCGGGTGCAACCGAACGGCACGCTGGCCTTCGCGGACGAAGACCACACTTACGGCGGCGCGGATTCCCACCTGGTGGGGAAGGACCCGATCATCGTGCTGCATGAACTGGCCAAGGCGGTGAAGGCCGCCGGCATCAAGCGTATCGCAGGCAAGGTCAGAGTGGATATCAGCCTGTTTCCCGAAGGCGACCGAGATCTCGGCACCGGCGAAACCATCTCGCCCGTGATCGTCAACGACAATGCCATCGACATTACTTACGGCCCTGGCGCCAAGGAGGGCGATGCGGCGACATTCGCCATCAACGGTCCCGCCGTGCCCTATATCCACTTCGTCAACAAGATCACCACCATCGTGAGCGGCAAGGGCAAGGTGGAAGACCCCGTGACGGTCGACAACAAAGACGGCAGCCAGACCGTGACGGTCACGGGTACGGTGGAGAAGACGAGCGGGCCGGTGATCCTGGCCTATGCGGTGAGCGAGCCGTCACGTTTCGCGGGCGTGCTGATGACCAGGGCGCTGCGCGACGAAGGCATCAAACTCGCGGGTAAGCCGGATGCAATCAAGGACGACGCGGCGGCGGCGAAAGTGCAGCGCTTCTATAGCGATGCGATGAAGGTGGGCGAGCATGTGTCGACTCCGCTCGCCACCGATGTGCATTTGACCTTGAAGGTGAGCCACAATTTGCACGCCTCGACAATGCCGTTCGTGATGGGCGCGGTGCTGGCGCATGCGAAAGAGAAGATCGACGAAGCCGGTTTTGCGCAGGAGCGCATGTTCCTGGAGAAAGCAGGGCTCGATCTGTCGGGCGCGTCGCAGGCGGACGGCGCGGGCGGGGCGGGCACCGCCTATTACACGCCGGATTTCGTGGTGCGTTATCTGGATTGGATGGCGCATCAGCCGCACTACCAGATGTTTCATGATAGCCTGCCGGTGTTGGGCAAGGACGGCACGTTGGTGGATATCCAGAAGCAGAGTCCGGCGGTGGGAAAAGTGTTCGCCAAGACCGGCACCTATGGCGGGCGCGATCTGCTCAATGGCGGGCACATGCTGACCGGCAAGGGGCTGGCGGGCTACACCACCACGGTTGATGGGCGGCATCTGGCGTTTGCGTTTTATGTGAATCATGTCGAGCTGAAGCAGCCCAGCGAGATCTCGGATTCCAGCATGGCGGGACAGGCGCTGGGCGAGTTGTCGGCGGCAATGCATTTGCTTCCCATCGGAACGCCCTGATGGGAAAGGGTAGGCTTGAGGCTTTTAGTGACGGTGTCATTGCGATCATCATCACCATCATGGTCCTGGAATTCAAAGTTCCGGCCGAAGCAACCTGGCCCGCGCTGCTGGCGCTGCTACCGCATGTGCTGATCTATGCCTTGAGCTTCATCTATGTCGGGATCTATTGGAGCAACCATCATCACATGTTCCATGTGGTCCGCACGGTGAGCGGCGGCATTCTATGGGCCAATCTGCATCTGCTGTTCTGGCTGTCGCTGTTGCCTTTCGCGTCGGCCTGGATGGGCGAACATTATCGCGAGAGCCTGCCGGTCGGAGTCTATGGCGGGCTTTTGATGATGTGCGGCGTGGCCTATTCCATCCTGGTTCGGCTCTTGCTGCGGCACGAAGGGCCGGGCTCGGTGTTGGCGCGCGCCATCGGCAGTGATTTCAAGGGCAATGCTTCGGTCGTGGCGTATCTAGTGGCGATCCTGGCCTCGCCGTTTTTGCCGTGGCTGTCGCTGGCGATCTATGCCCTGGTGGCGGCGTCGTGGCTGGTGCCCGACCGGCGCATCGAACGCGCGATCAATTAGCGTCTATTCAACCCCCTTGATAACGGTCACGCCTTCCGTCGCTTTATGCCGAGCGGGCAGGAAGGGATAGATCAAAAGCTGATAGGCGCCGCCGCCGATCACCCCGCCGATCAACGGACCCAGGATGGGAACCCACCAGTAATTTTCCGGCGAAGGCAGCGCCGCCTGATTCCAGCCCGCAACATAAGCAAAGAGGCGCGGTCCGAAATCGCGGGCGGGATTGATCGGCCAGCCTTCGAGATAGCCGGCGGAAGCGCCGATGCAGGCGACCAGAAGCCCGATGATCAGCGCGCCCGAATTGGCCATGGGCGCCATGCTGTTGAATTCCTCGGTGATGGCGAAGATGCCTAGCAGCAGGAACGCGGTGAGGACGATCTCATCGATAAAGGCGTGCAGGGGCGTGATGGCGAGGCCGGGATGGGTGAAGAAGACGCCCGCTGCGCCGCCATCGCCCGCCCGCGTCAGGTGATGGATGCTGTTAAAGTGATCGATCACCGGCGCGAAGAGGAGATAGACCACCGCCGCGCCTAGAAAGCCGCCCAACACTTGCGCTGCCCAATAGGGCAAGATCTTCTTTTTGGGAAAGCCGCGCCACACCGCCAAGGCCAAGGTCACCGCCGGATTCGCGTGGGTGCCAGACACCGCGCCTGTGACATAGATGGCGATGGTGACGGCCAGGCCCCAGGCGATGCAGAGGCCCCAATAGGCGCTCTGATAAGGACTTGGATCGTAAAGGCTGTACATCGCGGCCACCGAACAGCCGAGCCCGATGATGATGAAGACCGCCATACATTCGCTGATCAATTCCCCAAGGAAAGCTTTCCACGCCGGCATGATGTTGCCCTCGATCCCCGTGTCAGTTTCGCCGGAAGGCAGGCGGGCGGCAAGTGGCCGAAAAAAAACGTCCGAATCCGGCTTGACATTTTTATGATATTTCCATATTTCTGGAAATATAGAATTTGGAGGCCATCATGAAACGCCTGCATTTGCATGTCGGGGTCGAGAATCTGGAACGTTCCATCGGATTCTATTCCACCCTATTCGGGCGGGAGCCGAGCGTCATCAAGAGCGACTACGCCAAATGGATGCTGGACGATCCGAAAGTGAATTTCGCCATCTCGGCGCGGGGCATGGAAGCGGGCCTCGATCATGTCGGCATCCAGGTGGAAAGCGAAGGCGAGTTGCGGGAATTGGCGGGACGGCTGAAAGCGGCGGGCGAAGCCACCCGCGACCAGGAAGCGGCGAGCTGCTGCTATGCCAAATCGCACAAAAGCTGGATCAGCGATCCCTCGGGCCTGAAGTGGGAAACCTTCTTCACGTTCGGCGAGGCCACCAGCTATGGCGAGGATGATGTACCGGCAGATGAGCCGAAAGCGGCCTGCTGCGCGCCACGCGAAGACGCCAAGGCTTGCTGCTGATGGCGTCGCAGAAACTCGTCAAGGCGGTGGAGGCTTTATCGGCGCTGGCGCATGAGGGCCGGCTGTCGATCTTCCGGCTTCTGGTGCGCGCGGGGCGGGGCGGGCTGGCGGCGGGCGAGGTTTCCCGCAAGCTCGATGTATTGCCCAACACGCTGTCGGCCAATCTCACGGTGCTGGCCAATGCCGGGCTGGTGTCGTCGCGGCGCGATGGGCGATCCGTCATATACAGCGCCGATTATGAGCGCATGACGGGATTGCTGTCTTTTCTGATGGAGGATTGCTGCAACGGCGATGCCGCCATCTGCGCGCCCTTGGCCGAAGTCGCCAGCCGCGCCGCCTGTTGCTGAGAACCGATGGACAAATACAACATTCTTTTTCTCTGCACCGGAAATTCGGCACGTTCCATCGTCGCCGAAGCGATCATGAATCGCGTGGCGCCGGGACGCTTCAATGCCTATTCGGCGGGATCGCATCCCAGGGGCACGGTCAATCCCCATGCGCTCGATTTGTTGAAGCGGCTGGATCATCCCATCGAAGGCCTGCGCTCCAAATCCTGGGACGAATTTTCAGGGCCGGATGCGCCCAAACTCGATTTCGTGATCACGGTCTGCGACGACGCGGCGGGGGAAGTCTGTCCCGCTTGGCCGGGCCAGCCCATGACGGCGCATTGGGGCATGCCCGATCCGGCGGCCATCGAGGGTAGCGAGGTGGATATTTCGCTGGCCTTCGCCGAGACCTATCGCATGCTTAACAATCGCGTTGGCGCTTTCGCCAATCTCAAACTCTCGGCTTTGGACCGGCTGTCGCTGCAGGCAAAGCTGCGCGATATCGGCAAGACGTGACGCTGTTCCGTTCCTTGTCATAATCTTGCGCGGACCCAGCCGGTTTCCCCGATAAGGCGAATATTCGCCTATCGGGAACGGTAGCGGCGGCGGGGCGTTTGGGGATAAGCTTCCCAAAGCGGCAA
Source organism: Rhizomicrobium sp. (assembly GCA_035605955.1). Taxonomy (GTDB): domain Bacteria; phylum Pseudomonadota; class Alphaproteobacteria; order Micropepsales; family Micropepsaceae; genus Rhizomicrobium. The sequence continues at coordinate 2,668 of DATNGI010000110.1, read as the reverse complement.
ATTGCTTTGTCCTTGCCCCAAGAGGACGCCATGACCTTTATTTGGCCCAAGGCCCTGTGGCTCCTCCTGGCGCTTCCGCCACTTATCTTTCTGTATGTGAAGGGTTTTCGGAAGCGCGAAAGATTGTTCGCGCGCTATCCCGCCCTGATGCAGGCATCGCGGCCCAGAACCTGGTTGGGACGGGTGAACCGCCTGGTGCCGCCCACAATCTTCTTCGCGGGTCTGGCGGTCTTGATCGTGGCGCTGGCCAGGCCCGCTGCCACCATCACCTTGGCCAGCCAGCGCGGCACCCTGATCATGGCGATGGACGTGTCGGGCAGCATGCGCGCCGAGGACGTCAATCCCACCCGCATCACCGCGGCGCAGGTGGCCGCCAAGGAATTCGTCAAGGACCGGCCCAAGTCGGTGAAGATCGGCATTGTCGCGTTCTCCGGCGGCGCGTTCCTGGTGCAGGCGCCCACCGCCGACAATCAGGACCTCAACAATGCCATCGACAGTTTACGCCCCGAGCGCATGACGGCGATCGGTTCGGCGGTGTTGACCTCGCTGCAGACCATTTTCCCGGACCAGCGCTTCGACACCATGCTGCCGGGCTTCGGCGGCGACGAATTCTATCTGGGCACGCCGCTGGACAATCAGCGCAAGAAGCCCACCCCGCCCAAGCGGCCGCCGCCGGTGGCGCCGGGGAGCTATAAGAGCGCCGCCATCATCCTGATGACCGACGGCAAGAGCACGCTTGGTCCCGATCCGGTCGAGGCGGCGCGCATCGCGTCGAATTACGGCGTGCGGGTCTTTACCATCGGCTTCGGCACGCCCAACGGCCAGATCACGCTGTGGGGCGACCGGGTGATGAGGGTGCAGCTGGACGAAGAGACGCTGAAGACCATGGCCAAGATCACCGGCGCGCAATATTTCCACGCCAAGACGGAAGCGGAGCTGGCGAAGATCTACAAGCAACTCAACACCAAGTTGCAGGCGGAGACGGCGCTGGAGGAGATCACGTCGTTCTTCGTGATGGGCGCGACGTTGCTGTTGGCGGCCTCGGTGTTCTTGTCGCTGGCGAGGTCGGGGCGGGTGCTCTAGGCCTGCCCCCCGCTTGGGCTTGGGACGGATTCACTCGGCAGACTCGCGGGAGTATTTTGTTCGCCGTGAAGTGATTCGCGGACGGCGGATGAAGTTCGGCATCGCAGAGCCAGATATCGAAAGCGAAGTGGCGACCCGCATCTTCCGGGTGCGGCGGCTCGCCAGCGGTTATTACGAAGTGCGCGACGATTATGGCAGCCTCTTGGGCACCACGGGCGACGAGGCCAAGGCCTTGCATCACGCCCAATGCTCCGCCCAGTTCTTCCGCGAACAGGGCTTTGCGGCGCGCGTGCTGGTCAAGCGCGGCGAAGAGTTCGTGGAGCCGGAGCTGATGCCGGCCTGATCAAGGTTCGCGCGACAGCAATCCGGTCCGCAGCCAGGCCGCCAGAAATGCGGCGGCGATGGCGGGCAGGGACAGAAGCACCAGCAGCAGAAGTCCCAGCGGCAGCAGACTGAAATCCGAGCCGCCCGCGATCATCACCAGAAGCTGGCTGAAGATGATGGTCGCCGCCCATCGCCAAGGCTTGACGGGATGGAAGGCGGCAAGCGCGGCCGATAGCAGGACCGCCAGCGGATAAGCGACGGTCCAGTAGGCGGCGGCGTCCCAGGGTTCGTGCTGGTGACCAAGCAACGAGGTGAGCGTCCACAGCAGCAAGCCGCCGAACAAGGAAAGCGCGAAGGTGGCGGCGTCGCGTTGGTTCAAAGCGGGGGTCGGCGGGATAGCCAGATCAGCACGCCGCCCGCAACGGCGGTGGCGAGACCGATGTAAGTCCAGATCGGTTGCAGATACATCATCGGGCTTTGGGGATAGGCGAGCACGCCCGTGCCTTCGCTGACCCAATGCAGACCCAGCAGCAGGATCAGGACGCCGAAAATCAGGAGCGCAAGCTTCAAGACGGCCTCCCAGCCCGGGCGAAGCGGGGGGAATGTAGCAGAATTTCCACGCCGGTTCACCAGCCGCTGCCCGGGCTTGTCGGTTGCTGGCCGCGGGTCCAAAGTTGCGCTGCGGGATAGAGGGGGAATGTCATGCGCAGGACGACGGGGTTGATCGGTGCGGGGCTCTTGCTGGCGGCGCCGGCCATAGCGCAAGGAGCGAGGCCGGCCTCGATGGACCGCGACATGATCGAAGCGACGGTGCCTGAGCTGCACTCTTATTATGCCGATCACAAATACACGGTGACTCAGGTGGTGCAATGGTACCTGGACCGTATCAAGAAATATGACGGCATCTACAAGGCCGTCGAGACGGTGATGGCGAAAGAAGCGCTGGCCGACGCGGCCGAGGAAGACGCCGACAAGACCGGCGCGCATGGAGCGCTCTGGGGCGTCCCCATCGTGATCAAGGCCAACACTTCCATCGCCGGGCAGATCACCACCAATGGCTGGGCCGGTTTCACCATCAAGGGGCGCGAATTGTTCGCGCCCAAGGATGCGCCGGTGGTGGCCAAGCTGCGCGCGGCGGGCGCCATCATCATCGGCCACACCAACATGCCCGATTTCGCCAATTCGGACGAAAGCCGTTCGACCTCGTTCGGGCGGACGGGCGACGCTTATGACGTGCGCTTCTCGCCGGGCGGATCGTCCA
>DATNGI010000109.1:0-9660 GCA_035605955.1 Rhizomicrobium sp. | reverse complement strand
AAGATCAGAGTGCGCATAGGGGATGGCACGAAAGAGGCCCAGCGCCGCGAGTTGCGGCAAGCGGCTTGGCAGGCCGGAATCCATCTGTGCCGCCAGGCCGCGGAAATGAAGGCCTAAATTTTCGAGCTTTTGGCTCGCATTCAGCTTTCGCACCGGTTCGGCGCCGGGTGCATACAAAGCGCGAATACACCAATGCCCATCTATGTCCTGAAACAACTTGCCGAAATCCAACCAGAATGAGGACGCAAAGCCATCGTCGCAATCAATGAAAGCGATGCTTTTTCCCGCCGTGAGCAGGATGTTTTCCAACGTCAGGTCACCATGCGAGGGCGTTTCGGGGATTCCGCTCCAATCCTGCCGCAGCAGACGCTCCCCAGAGGTCCGCATGGCCTCAAGCAGCCGCGCATCTTCGGTCTGGCGGACCATCCGGCGGGTGGCTTCCAAGATTTTGGCTTTGAAGATTTGCGCTTCGATTGGGGCGCCGCGTTGCGCCGAAAACAGCCACATCAACCGCTCCGCCGCCTTGACGACGGCAAGCGGATCGAATGCGCCGCTATTCATCACCGCGTCGGCAATCGTGCGGCCGGGGATGTAATTCATGTCGAAACTGCCGATCCCCGCGGCATCGACGTTTTGGGCGCGTATCTTGGGGAAAGGAAGCCCGAACATCCAAAACGCATGCTGCTTGTCGGCCTGGGCTTTGAGACGCGCGCTGGCGGCGGCATTGGCGGCCGTCTTGCGGACGAAGCTGTCTTGCCCGTTGCTGTGCAAAACCACGCGGGCGCCGGAATGGCCCGACAACTGCCGTTCTGTCGGTTCGAGGGGAGCGGGGGCTTGAAGGTGTAGCGCCTCCGCTGCGCGATGGCGGAGGGCGGCCGTCACAACCAGTCCTTCAGGTAATCGGCAAGCATGGGGCTGTTGCGCTCGGTATTGATGGCGACCGCGGCAGGATGAGGATTGGACGGCGCGTGATCGTTGACCAGAAAGCGCCGGCCATGCAGGCAATCCATAATGAGCGCATGGGGCTCAAGGCCGACAGCGCGAAGCGCCGCCTCGGTCTTCTCCCGGAATTCCTCGGGCCGCGCCGTCATGAAGATCAGCTGCGCGCCCTTCGCCTGCCAATTCCGGAACGCCTCCACATTGGCGCCGATCGGCCGATCCGGCTCGGTCCAGAATGGCGGGAAATATCGGCTGTGATTCTCGAACACAACGCCGTCGATATCGGTGACGATCGTTCCGCGCGGACGCACATGCCGACGCCAATCCTCCAAAGTCCCCACATCGATAAGGCCGGAGATCAGCAAGGGCGACACCACCATGCCGGCTGCGATGGCGCGGTTCAGCACGTGGGAAACGAAAATCTCATTGTTGCCGCCTTGCTTGGATAGCTCGTCGAAGTGCGACAGGTAGGTGGCGGCATCGGCAAAGCCGTACAAGCCGACACTGACAAAATTAGAGGCCAGGCTCTTTTCCACCATCTCAACGATCAACTCATTCTCGTTGATGACGGCGAAGCTCTTGGCGCCCACATTCGCCATTTCCGGGGACCGGCGCACGTCGCTGAGGGCCACAAAGCTGCCTTTCGGCAAGGGGGCGGGATCGAAGAAACTGTCCGCGTCTTTGATGGCGAAGGGGCCGGTAACCTCGCCTTGGCGAAGCATTTCCGCGACCGTGTCGGCGGGACCGCGCGTGTCGCGATCCAACACCAACACCTCGACAGAAGGCCCGAAGACGCGTCGCAAGAGGTCGCCGGCCCGATATTTGGCCTCGTGCTCCGCCCGCACGGCGATAAGGACGCGATCATAGGATCCCGCCGGCACGCTGGCCGCGGCGCGCGCCAAAGCCAGGTTGCCCTCGGGCAGGGTCAGCATCCATTTGGGACGCGTGCCGGGATAGCGGCTCGATCTGCCCGCGCAGGGTAGCAAAAGAGTTAAAGACACGGAGGGCCGGTCGCGAGATTCCATAGGAATGAAACCTCAACATGGTTAAACGCGGGTTACTGGCACGGTTAACCGATTCCTAACCCATTGCGTTTCGATCAGAGAGTATCGACGATCCGGATGTCTGGACGCAGCGCCCGGAGTCCTTGGGCGATCTCATTGTTGTGCGCGCCAGCGTTCAAAATCACCAGTGGATCGTTCGCGCTGAGAAGGGCCGCGGCAGGGAAAACATTGAGCGCGGTGCCATAGAGCCGTCGGCCCTGTTTCGCCACGGCGTTGTCGATGAGACCGGTCACGTTCTGCTCGTTGAGCCCCAATGCCAGCAAGGATTGAGAATAGACGCTGGCGGGCATCAGAAAGACGTCGCCCGCATGGCGGGCGGCGGCTTGCTGCGCGGCCTTCGCTTGGCGCCGCAAACGCGAGAAATATTCCGGCACAGCATGATCCGCGTCGCTTCGGGCTCCTTCGACCGCGGCATCGCCCCGATCCAGCGCCAGAAACACTGTATCGTTCTCTCTCCACCGTTCCCGGGCCGTTTCCCGCCAGCCAAATTCGGCCAGCAATGTCAGCAATCGCGGGACGGTCAGATATACGCCATGCTCGAAATTGAGCGCCCCGGCCACGCCCTTTGCCGTCCAATGCTCCAACTCCGGCCACGCCAGACAGATACGCCCATGGGCGGGCAGAACTTTATTGATGGCAGTCAACGCGGCACGCAGATCGGTGGCGTGCTCGAACATATGGCACATGACGATCGTGGTGGCGCCGGTTTGAGCCAAGGAGGGCGCTTCCAGGAAGCCATCCATGACTTTGATGTCGTCAGGCAAATCCGCGGCGCGTAGCGCGTTGGGCTCCAGAATCGTGAACGGCGCCCGGCCGCCGGCATTGCGGTAGGCAATAGCGAGCGTCCCGCTGCCGCCACCGGCATCAACCAACCCATCCCGGGCGTGACTCATCAGGAAATTTGCGAACGCGGCGTGATGGCGCTTCCACGCCGCACCGAGCCCGGTAGCGTGGCCGGCCTGATAGATATGCTCCAGGGGCGGCAATGGGTTGATTTGCGCGGAACCGCATTGACCACACCGCCACCATGTCATGGGGGCGCATTCTTCGCTTCCGCGCGGTGTGGTCACACAGCCTTGGAATACGGGATAATCGGGAACGTTCAAAAGTTCGCTGAGATCTTGGGCGCCACAAATGACGCACGAATTCCGAACAATCATCTCAGTCCCGTGAGCATGTCGCGCGGCCGGTCGATACCGAGCGGCCGTCACATTTTATGGAAAGCGTTAGGATCGGGTTAACCATATGGACGACGGGGAATTTCGGGTCATTCCTGCCACTTGGTGGCGCCGGAAAATGGCGAACAGGCAAGAAATTCTGTAATCCCAACGGCTTGCCTTCCGGCACGCCGTTGCGTATCAGGGCGCGACGGACAGGTGGTCGAGCGGTTGAAGGCACCGCACTCGAAATGCGGCATACCTGCAAGGGTATCGTGGGTTCGAATCCCACCCTGTCCGCCATCTGTCAGACCAACCGATTGCCGTTCCCGTCTACCACCTTCTCGCCATCCTCTTTCGCGAAGGCGCCGCGCTGGCGGCCGGGCAGGATGTCGAGCACCAACTCCGACGGCCGGCAAAGCCGGGCACCCAACGGCGTGACGACGATGGGCCGGTTGATAAGGACAGGCCGCTCGACCATCAGGTCGATCAGCCGGTCATCGGTCCATTCTGGATTGCCCAGGTTCAATTCCGGCGCGTTTTTTTCTCTCACCAATTGACGCGGTGAGAGGCCCGTCAGCTGCAGCAGGCGAACAAGCTCCTCGCGATTGGGCGGGGTCTTGAGATATTCGATGATCTGCGGCTCTTCGCCGGAATTGCGAATGAGCCCCAGGACATTGCGCGACGTCCCGCAGGACAGGTTGTGGTAGATGGTGATGGTCATATGGCCCGTCCGACTGCGGCACCGCTACCTAGCGCGCGCCCGGCAAGACTGGCAACTCATCTCCACGACAGAACTGGCGCGGTTCCGCACCCTTGGCTACAAAGCTGAATGTCGGTCGGGGCTGCCAGACTTCGGCGAGCCTTTCGTCAGCTGGGATGTCGAATGAACCTCGCACTCCTGTCGCGCATTCTGGGTATCGTCTTCACGCCCAGCAATTTCCTGCTTCTGCTTTTGGTTCTGGGCATGCTTCTGCAATGGACCCGGGCGAAGCGCTGGGGCAAGATGCTGGCGCTCGCCGTTGCGGCCGCGTTCCTTCTGGTCTTTTTCCTGCCAATTGACGATTGGCTGACCGCACCGCTGGAAAATCGCTATTCCCGTCCGCCCTGGCCCGCGCAGGTGGATGGCGTTCTGGTGTTGGGGGGCGGCGAGAATGGCCTGGTCTTCGCGGCACGCCACCTCCCGGTATTCGACGCCAATGAAGGCCAACTGGTGGAAAGCGCCGAGTTGCTGCGGCGTTACCCCGACGCCAAATTGATTTTTTCCGGCGGCATGGCGCCACTTGCGAAAGGAGGAAAATCCGAGGCCAGCGTGGCGCGGGTCATCTATCGGCAACTGGGCGTGGAGTCCTCCCGACTGATTCTGGAAAGCCGTTCCCGCAACAGCTGGGAGAATTTCGTGAACTCCAAGGCGCTCGCGCGTCCCAAACCCGGCGAGACCTGGCTGCTGGTGACTTCGGCCGCACGCATGCCACGCGCCATGGGAATCGCCGCCAAGCTTCATTGGCGCATGCTGCCCTGGCCGTGCGATTATCTCACTACCGGCAAAGCGGAAGGGATCGGCTGGAACTCAAGCTTTGTGGACCGCCTGGGCAAAATCGATTTCGCCGTTCATGAATGGGCAGGGCTTGCAGCCTACTGGCTGACGGGACGATTGGGCGATCCATCTTCCGTGCCATAATGGACGTACACGGATTCCCGCGAGTCCGCCGATGCTGTTGCAAGCCTCAAACCGGCGGCCTAACATGAAATTTCCATGCCCACGGGAAGGCTTTGCTGTGATCGATTCCGAGAAAATCCTCGCCATCATTTCGCGCGAGGCCGCGATCGATCGATCCCGCCTTGTGCCCGACGCCACATTGGACTCGCTTGCGATCGCATCGCTCGACGTGATCAATATTCTCTTCGCCATCGAGGATGAGTGCGGCATCGAACTCGATGCCGCGCAATTCGAAGAGGTCAAGACGGTGCAGCAATTTCTTGACGTGATATTGGCCAAGGCCGGCGCCATGCCGCAGGCTGTTTCCCAATCCTCCAGCTGACCGCCGCTTGTTGACGGGACCGGCATGACGCGCGTCGTGATTACCGGCCTGGGGTGTGTTTCGGCGCTGGGCCGGGGCGCTGCCGCCACCTGGTCCGCCCTTACGCACGGCCGCTCAGGCATCGCCTGGACCAGGGTGGAAGGCGCCGACCCCACGCTCTTCGTCGAAGCGCCCATCGGCCAGGTGCGCGAGGAAGATTGCGGCGAACCGCAAGGCTTGGCCGACGCCAAAAGCTTCAAGACACTTGATCGCTTCTGCCGGCTGGCGGTGATCGCTTCCGCCGAAGCCCTGGCCGACGGCGCCTTCAACGAGGCGCATTACGATCCCGACGATGTGGCGATCATTTTCGGCAGTTCGACCGGCGGCCTCACCAGCCTGGAGGACAGCTATTTCCGCATCTATGGCCAGCGCGTGGGTAGGGTGCATCCCATGACGGTGCCCCGCTTCATGGGCAGCGGTGCCGCCAGCGTGGTCTCTCTTACATTCGGATTTTCCGGACCGGCCTGGTGCATCTCCAGCGCTTGCGCCTCCAGTTCGCACGCCATCTCGGAAGCCGCTTATCTGATCAAGGCTGGGCGGGCGAAAGCGGTGCTGGCCGGCGGCAGCGAAGCCAGCATCACCTATGGCCACACGCTGGCCTGGCAAAGACTGGGTGCGCTGGCCAAGGATGCATGCAGGCCCTTCTCCATCAACCGCTCCGGCATGGCGTTGGCCGAAGGCGCCGCCGCGCTCGTGCTGGAGGATTATGAAGCGGCCAGGAAGAGAGGCGCCGTAATCTATGGCGAAGTGACCGGGGCCGGGTATTCCTCGGACGCCTATCACTTGACCCAGCCCAAGACCGAAGGTGCGGCCAAAGCGATCCGGCAGGCGCTCAAGTCAAGTGGCCTTCCCTCCGATACGCGCTTTCTGATCAGCACCCATGGCACCGGCACCGAACTCAACGATGTGAGCGAGGCGGCAGCCTTGCGGTCGGTCTTCGCCGACCGGTTGGACGATCACGTCGCCATCGCCACCAAATCCTCCCATGGCCATTTGCTGGGCGGGACCGGCGCGCTGGAGCTGGTGGTGGGGCTTTTGGCCCTGAAGGAAGGGTTGGCGCCTCAGGTCTGCAATTTCAAGGGCCCCGATCCGGCCTGCCCCTTGCCATTGGCGGTGGGGGCACCGAGGCCGATCAAGAAGGTGGCGCTGCTCTCGAATTCCTTTGCCTTCGGCGGATTGAATTCGGTCCTGGTCGTTTCCCCGGTTTGAGTTTGATGTCCAATTTTGTTTGCTTCAGCATGACCAAATGAATATCCAGGCCCTCTTTCAGCAAGCGGTGGCCTTGCACGGCCAAGGCCGGCTGGTGGAAGCCGATGCGATCTATCGCCGGCTGCTGATCGACACACCTGGTCATTTCCAAGCGCAGTACCGCCTGGCCCTGCTCCTGTTTCAGCAACAACGCACCGCCGAGGCGCTTGCTCAAGTGAGCGCCGCGTTGGCTTTTCGTGCCGACCAGCCGGACGCGCTGCTGCTGAAAGGCACGCTTCTGGCGTCGTCCGGCCGGCGCGAAGAAGCGCTCACCGATTTCGACCGCGTGCTCGCGCAAAAGCCGGATCTCCTGAGCGCCCTCTTCAACCGCGCGCTCGTTCTGCTCAAACTGGAGCGCCACGCGGAGGCGGTGAGCGCGTTCGACCGCGTCCTGGCGCTCGCACCTGATACCATCGACGCTTGGGCCGATCGCGGCGTCGCCCTTCAACACCTGGGCCGCATGGATGAAGCGCTTGCGAGTTACGAGCGTGCCCTCGAACAAAATCCCAACCACGGCCTGGCTTGGCTCAATCGCGGCATCCTGTACAAAAGCAGGGGCGATTTTCCCAAGGCGCGGGAAAGTTTTGACAAGGCGGCGGCCTTGATGCCGCGCCATGCCGGCGCATGGCGCGGCCGCGGTTCGGCGCTCGTCGGCCTGCTTCAGTTCGATGAAGCACTCCGCAGTTTGGACACGGCGCTGGAAATCGCTCCTGGCGAGCCGGATATCGTTCAGGAGCGTGCCACGCTGCTGGAGGCGGCGCGCCTTTTCGCGGATTTGCCGGCCGAGGCAAGCGCGGCGGCCGAGGTCTGGCTCCACCGCGCCGCCTTTTTCCAGTTTCATCACCGCCTAGAAGACGCGCTTGATGCCCTGGATCAATCGCTCGCCGGCAAACCCGATCATCTTGCCGCTTTGATCCTCAGGGGCCAGGTTCTCACCGAATTAGACCGCGTCGAAGACGGCATGGCGAGCTATCGGCGCCATGCTCAAACGGCGTATGGCGGAAAACCAAGCCGGGCACCCGACGATCCGCCCCACAAGCAGCGCCATGACGAAGAGCAACGTGCCTATCTGGCGGACCTGGGCATCCATGATGACGCATTTTATCTGGACGCAGGCGCGCGCGTCGCCGTCGCCGTCAATCCCGCCAATGCCGAGAACGTGGCCCGGCAATGGCGCGAAACCAATCCGCAGATCGCGGTGATCGACAATCTTCTCACCGACGTAGCACTGGAAGGCTTAAGACGATTCTGCCGCGCCTCCACCATGTGGCGGCGGCCCTACCGGCATGGCTATCTGGGCGCGATGCCGGAGTTTGGCTTCGCCTGCCCGCTTCTGGCGCAGATCGCCGATGAACTCAGGACCGTCTTTCCCAGCGTGACCGGCGATCACCGGCTGCGCCTGCTATGGGGCTTCAAATATGACAGCGGCCTGTCCGGCATTCCCATGCATGCGGACCAGGCGGCGGTGAACGTCAATTTCTGGATCGCGCCGGAGGGTGCCAACCGCGATCCCGCAAGCGGCGGCCTGATGATATGGCCGGTGAAGCCGCCGCCGGATTGGAATTTCGAGCGCTACAACATCGACGAGGCAGGCATCCGCGCGTTTCTGGCCCAGGAAGGCGCCGAGGCGGTAGTAATTCCCCATCGCGCCAACCGCGCGGTGGTGTTCGATTCCGATCTGTTCCATGAAACCGACCGAATCGATTTTGCCGAGGGCTATCTCAACCGCCGCATCAACGTCACCATGCTTTATGGGCGGCGCAGGTTCCACGGCGGCTGATCTTTCGCGCGGGGAATTTCAATTGCTCGCGACCCCGGTCTCGACCGGCAAGCCGCGCTTCACCCAATCCTGGAATGAGCCGTCATAGAGTTTGGCGTCGATGCCCAAGGTGCGTGCCGCGAACACCACCGCGGTGGCCTGGATGCCGATGTGGCAATAGGCGATTACATGATCGCCGGGATTGTAGCCGGCGGCGGTGAACATCTGACGCAACTCATCCGCAGATTTCATCTTGCCGTCGGCCCCGGTGATGGTGGTGAAGGGAATGTTGTGGGCGCCGGGAAGATGGCCCTTGCCGCCCATGCTGGCCTGTTCGCCGGAATAGAAATTGGGCGCCCGCCCGTCGATCACGTCGTAGCCGGGCGTTTTCAGATGTGCCTGGACGAAATCGGCGGTGACGATGGCGGGGTCGAGCGTGAGCGGTTTGAGATGACCTGGCGTGACGGCCGCGCTGTCCATCGTGACGGCATGGCCTTCGGCTTTCCATTCGTTCAAGCCGCCATCCAGAAGGTATGAGCGATGCCCGAAACCTGCGGCGTCCAGCGTCAGCAGGATGCGGGTGGCGCGCGGGATGGTTTCGGAATCCGAATAGACCAGGATGCGCGAATTGTCGGAAATGCCCAATGCTTCCAATTGCTGGCGCAGGACCTCGGCCGAAGGCAATTCGGTGGAGAGGCCTTGCGGATCGCTCACCGTCACCTGGTCCAGGTCGGCCAGATGCGCACCGGCAATGTGCCCCGCCTGAAAGCTCTTGGCATTGCCGGCATGAAGAATGACCAGATCCTTGTCGCCCGCGTGTTGGGCAAGCCAGGTGGGCGTCACCACCAGTTGATCACGTGAATCGGCGGCGTGGGCCGTGCTCGCGACGGCAAGCGCGGCAGCGAAAAACAGCGAGAGGTTCAGGTTTCTCATTTGTCGGGTGTGCTCGAGGTTTCAACCGGCAGATGGCGCTTGGACCAGTCCTGGAACGAGCCATCATAGAGTTGCATGTTGAGGCCCAAGGTACGGCCCGCGAACATCACGGCGCTGGATTGGCCGCCCACCTGGCAATAGGCGATCACATGATCGCCGGGCTTGTAGCCTGCCTGGGTGAACATCTGGCGCAACTCTTCCGGCGATTTGAACTTGCCGTCGCTGTTCATCACGCTGGTATAGGGCAGGCTCCTGGCGCCGGGAATATGGCCGTCCCCGTCCAACTTGGCCACCAGCCCGCCATAGAACATGGCCTCACGCGCGTCGATCAGATCGTAATCGGGCGATTTCATGTGCGACTGGACGAAGTTCGCATCCACCACGATCGGCTGCATCTTCAAAGGCGAAAGATGGCCGGGCGTGACCTGGGCGGCGTCGGTGGTGACGGCATGGCCCTCTTTCTTCCATTCGGCCAGGCC
>DATNGI010000108.1:0-3060 GCA_035605955.1 Rhizomicrobium sp. | reverse complement strand
CGGCACCGGCTGCGCTTTAAGGCCGGCTTCCTCGATCCGCGCCAGATAGGACAGTGCGTCGCCATCCAGGATCGGCGGTTCGGGACCGTCCAGACTGATCCAGAGATCGTCGACGCCCGCACCCGCCACAGCCGCCATCAGATGTTCGATCACTCCCACACTGACGCCGTTCTTCTCGATCACGGTGCCCAGCCGCGTCTCGCCAACAAGGTCATAGCGGGCCGGGATTTCCGCGCCGCCCTGGTCGGACCGGCGAAAGATCACACCCTGCCGCGCCGGGGCCGGTGAAAGGCGCATGGTTACGGCCACCCCGGCATGCAGGGCGGTGCCAGAAAACATGACCTCGCGGGCCAAGGTGTTTCGGAACGGCATGGCTGCCTTATAGCAAAGCCAGGCCGAGAAAGACCTGCTGATTTCGTAGCGGCCGGGTAAGATGGGGCGTTTCGTCGGGATGGCTTGGTGCATGACACGCCCTGGCACGATGATCTTTCTGGTTTTGACCCTTGTGGCGCTCGCAGCCGCGGCGAGGGCCGACACCACCGATCTGCCCTATCGTATAGGCGGCGATGGTCGCGTCTCCACCGATGTGTTCGTCAATGGCCAAGGACCGTTCAGCTTCCTGCTGGATACCGCTTCCAGCCGCACGATGCTGTTCGACCATCTGCGCCAGCAATTGAAGCTGGAGCCGTCTGCGCCGGGCCGGCTGAAGGTCTACGCCATGAACAATATCGGCAGTGCGCTGCCGGTTCAGCCGCAGGAATTGCGCCTGGCGAACGAACGCATCACGGGGCTGACGCTGGGGGTGCTGCCGGACGATCTGCATCCTCCCGAAGGCGAGGCCGCGGCCGACGGCATATTGGGCATGGATGCGCTCTTAAGCCGCTTCCTAGTGATGGATCATGAATCGCTGCGCTTGCAGCTTCTGGATCCGGCCGATGCCCAGACGAGTGTTTACCGCAAATGGCCGTCGGCGGAACTCATGCCCTACAAGGTCAAGGACATGGACCTCACACTGTGGTGGTTGCACGCCAAATTCGGGCCCGAGGACGTCACCGCGCTGCTGGACATGGGTTCGGGTATCACCATGATCAATTGGATCGCAGCTGAAAAGCTCGGCATCCATCGCGCCAGTTTCGAAAAGGCGCCCATTCCCCAGGCGTTACGAGATGCGTTGGGCACCATGGAACCCGTGGTCACGGTCAAGGGCCTCACCATCACCTTGGCCGACCGCACCTTCGAGGCGCAAACCGTGATCGTGGCAAACGCCGCCGTGTTCCGCTATTTCGGACTGGACAGCAAATCCGCCGCCATTATCGGCCCGGCCTTGCTGCGCTATAATTCGCTGGCGATCGATTTCAACAAGCGCCGGATCTATCTCGGTCCATCAGGTCGCCCGCCCGGGCCGTCTTGAAACGATATCGTCAGCGCGGCAGAGGCGCCAATGCCGACACCATGGCCGGTACACTCTCCAACGACGGCAGATAGGACGGAGGGTGGCGCGCATTGGCAGCGCGCTCGAAGGCGGCGCCCAGACCGAGAAGCCGCGCTTCCGACCAAGCCGGGCCGATGAAGGAGAGCCCGACCGGCAAGCCGTTCACATATCCCATCGGCACGGTGAGATGGGGATAGCCCGAGGTGGCGGGCAGAAACGAGGCGCTGGGCCCGTCATTGTCGGTGTGGATCACGTCCACGCGGAAGGACGGGTCATTGGTAGCGCGGATCAAGGCATCGAGATGGTTTTGCGTAAAGGTCCGGTCCAGGAGCGCGCGCGTCGTTGCAACGAGGTCATCGTGCGCCTGCAGATAGGCCGGCTCGCGCAAATCTCCCATGGCATTCGACATCAGGAAATAATCCTGGTCGAACAGGACGGTTTCACGCGGCGTCGTCGCATTGAAGGCGATCAGATCGCCCAAGGTCTTTGGTCCCGCCCCAGGCAGGCTCTGCAGATAGGCCGCGATGTCATGCTTGAGCTCATATTTCAGAACTATGGTTTCTTCATCGGAAGCGCCGGGCGGGCGCACAAAATCATTGACGGGAATGACCGTCGCGCCCTGGGCCCTCAAAACTGCGAAAGCATGGTCCAAAAGCGCGTCAACGGCGGGATTGAGCTGATCCGGGGGCGGCACGATCACACCAAGCCGCTTGCCCCGCAACGTGACGCTGGCCAGCGCCGCATAATCGGCGCGCCTTGCGTCGGCATCGCGCGTGATGGGATCTTCGGCATCGCTTCCTGCCATGACGGTAAGCAGCAACGCCGCGTCGGCCACGCCGCGGGTCATCGGGCCCGCCGTGTCCTGGGTATGTGAAATCGGGACGATATGGGTGCGCGACACCAGCCCCACCGTGGGCTTCAGCGAGACGATGCCGTTAAAGGAGCCGGGACAGACCAGCGAGCCGTTGGTTTCGGTCCCCAAAGCCGCCGCTGCCAGGCTCGCCGCCACCGCAGCTCCACTGCCCGCGCTGGAGCCGCAGGTACTGCGATCCAGCACATTGGGATTGCGGGTCCAGCCGCCGATCGCCGACCAGCCGCTGATCGAATGGGTGGAACGGATATTGGCCCATTCGCTGAGATTGGTTTTTCCCAGGATGATCGCCCCCGCAGCCCTGAGGCGCGCCACCACCGGCGCATCGCGATGGGTGAAATTGTTCGCCAGCGCCAGCGATCCCGCCGTGGTGGGCATGGGGTCCAGCGTTTCGATATTGTCCTTCACCAGAATGGGGATGCCATGCAGCGGCCCCCGCACATGGCCGGCCTTGCGCTCGGCGTCCAGCGCGCGCGCCTCAGCCATGGCATCAGGATTGAGCGCGATCACGCTATGGAGCTGGGCGTCCACGGTGCGGATTCGCTCCTGATAGGCTTGCACCAGCCCCGCCGCATCCACGCGGCCCGCGGCCATGTCCCCCTGAAGTGTGGCGATATCCTTCTCCACCACATCGTAGGAAGCCGCTTGCGCCGGCGCCGCTGCCAGCGCCAGCACGATGGTCAATTCGATTTTCCGCATGCCTTGGCCCCAGCCGATTCCGGGAAATATGATAACGGGTCAAAGTTGTTTCTGCAGG